>NZ_JAVRCC020000034.1:0-81323 GCF_034530975.2 Nostoc sp. DedQUE07
CCTACCCCCAACACCCTGCCCAGACGAGCTTTCAGCTTTACAAGCGTGCCATTCGATACTTGGCCAATGTTAATGGACTACTCACTTATCAACTACGAACACAACGGCAAGGCATACTATGATTTACAAGATTAAACCCAAAATACTGGTATTAGCAATTGTTCAAGGGATTGCTTTTCAACCAAATAATGCTCCTGTACCATCTGGATATATTAAAGATATCGGTCAAGCCTACAATGATACTAGAGGTTTTGGTTGGGTGCGTGAAGATAGCTTAGGCAATAGTACACCCACTCCCCTTGATATCCAACTCAATACACGCGATCGCAACCAAAGTGGCATCGATCGGCGACTAAATAGACTGATTCATCTGCAATATCCTCCTAGCAATGCGGGAACAGGAGTAACGATACCTGCTGCTTGGGAATATGCCCTATCTAATGGTTCGTACAATGTGACTGTTAGCGTCGGTGATGCTATTAATAGTGTAAATAGTAAGCACCAGATCAATATAGAAGGGACGGCTGCTATTTCTGGCTTTGTACCAACGGCAACCAAAAAGTTTGCCGCAATTACCCGGATTGTTAATGTTTCCGATGGCAAGCTCACAATTGATGCTAAAGGTGGTAGGAATACTAAACTCAACTATATTGCGATCGCACCAGGTAATCGTCCCTCGATCAGAACGACCAATCCCAATGATGGTCAGACAAACGTGCCGCCAGATATCTCGATTACAGCAGACCTAAATCTCCCTAACAGTGGGATTGCGGTTAATACTATTTCCGCCTCAACCATCAAGCTGATCGAAAGCACTACTAATACACAAGTCAATGCCAATTACAACACTTCCGGTGGTGGAGATGTAATTGTAGTGTCTCCGATAAATCGTCTCAAGAACAATACCAAATATTTGTTACAAGTCACCGACGGGATTAAAGATAGTAATGGTGCTGCATTCTTACCCTATAGTATCAGTTTCACAACAGGCTCTTTTGTGAACCCAGTAAGCAATATTACTTTCGAGCAAATCTCACTAGCGAATGTACCTATCAAACCTTACACCACAGTATTGATTGGGCCTGACAATAAACTCTATGCTGCTACCTTATTGGGTGAGATTTTGCGTTTCCCGATTAATGCTGATGGCACTCTGGGTATGCCACAAACGATTTCCTCATTGCAGACTGCAAATGGTGGTAATCGAACGATCGTTGGTATGCACTTCGATCCCTCATCAACAAATGCTAACAACCTAATTCTATGGGTAACAAATAACTACTACTGGAATGCAACTGTTGAGGCGCCAGAGTGGAGTGGTAAGATTACTCGTTTAAGCGGTACTAATCTAGAGACAGTAAAAGACTATGTAGTTGATTTACCGCGATCGAGCCGGGATCATCTAACCAATAGCATTGAGTTTAAGCCCAATGAGCCAAACGTGCTCTATGTGTTGCAGGGTAGTAATAGTAGTACCGGCGCACCAAACACTGCCTGGAGTAATCGTCCTGAGCAGTTGTTAACTGCTGCTGTATTACGAGTTGACCTGTCCAAAATTACCTCACCTCCTTTAAGCGTTAAGACGGAGGATGGAGGTACTTATAACCCCTTTAAAGCGGACGTGCCTGTAACTATCTTTGCTACTGGTATACGTAATGCCTACGATCTGGTTTGGCATAGCAATGGTCAGTTGTATGTGCCAACGAATGGTTCAGCAGCTGGTGGCAATACGCCAAATACACCTATCCCTCTACCTCTTGCCTGTCACAACCGGATTGATAAAGCTACTAATGGGGCATATACTAGTCCATCTGTGCATGCTCTTAGCAGTCTAGGCACGCAGCGAGACTTTCTGTTTCGGGTTGTTAAAAATGGTTATTATGGTCATCCCAATCCGAAACGTTGTGAGTGGGTGTTGAGTGGAGGAAATCCTACAACTGGTACAGATCCAGTTCAGATAAGTGAATATCCCGTTGGTACTCTACCTGACCGGAATTGGAAGGGTATTGCCTTCGATTTTGGAGAGCATTTTTCACCTAATGGCATTATTGAATATCGTAGTCATGTTTTAGGTGGTCAGCTGCAAGGCAAACTACTGGTGACACGCTTCAGTTCAGGGAAAGACATCATTGTGCTAACACCAGGTGGCGCAAAGTTGGATATTATAAATTCCCAAACCGGTATTAGTGGTTTCACTGGTTTTAATCCAAGTCCATTGGATTTGATTGAGAATCCCACGAATGGAAATCTCTACGTAGCGCAACTCAGTCAAGAGACGGGCATGGGCAAAATTACACTTCTGCGTCCACTTAATTAATATCAGTACCGAGCGATCGCAATCAATTCATGCTTGTAGCTGCGCTGACTTTTCACGACATCTGGAAAACCTCTCTCTAAATCTCTCTCCTAAAAGGAGAGAGACTTTGAATTTTCCTCCTTCCCTGGTCGGGAAGGGGGTTAGAGGGTTAGGTTTTTGGTGGACTTTTCCACATAACGTGAAAAGTCAGGTACTTAGAAAGGGTTTTTACTGAAACTGCAAGCATTTATGTTTGCATTTACTCTTTAACAAGCATCGATCTCATAAGTTAATTTTTGTACTTTTATAATTCACTCCAAATTACGGTTGCATTCTAGCGCGACCATAAACTTTTTATATGCATTTATCTAAATTAATGGTTACGAAGCATTCAGAATTTTATAACCCGCAACTTGGGTTAATTATGATGTTGATACTTAATTCCAAACAATTCGGCGACACTAATTTGCGAATGTACTAAAGCCAGCAGCGGGATTTGAACTCGCGACCTTCCGATTACAAGTCGGATGCACTACCACTGTGCTATGCTGGCAAGTCTGACGATTACTCTTAAATTAGCAACCACAATTTATTATTGTACCATAATCCATTTATTTGTCTAGCTGTAAATTCTAAAAAATATCTGCTTCATCCTAAATTAAGTTAAAAGACCAGAAATTTTAGCAATATCGCTGCTTTTGTCGGTTTAAATGGTTGTTCTGGCGTTGCCATTGTGATGAACCAGAAACAATTAGGCATTCTGAATCATTGATAAAGTTGATAAATTAATATTTATAGCAAATTTATAGCAAAAGCTAACTCAAATCCTGGGCTGAACCCAAAAATACCTGGTCAGTTCTAAAACTATATTTTCTTGGCATGGCACGGCTGAATAAAGGAACAGAAATATATAATTATTTTTTAGAGATTACAAGCATGGCAGCATTGCTCGGACGAGATTTATTAAGTCTAGCGGACATCACTTCTACTGAACTTCAAGAACTCTTGCAATTGGCAACTCAACTTAAATCACAACAGTTGAAGTTGCAGTGTAATAAAGTTTTGGGGTTGTTGTTCTCCAAAGCTTCAACTCGCACACGGGTAAGTTTTACTGTGGCGATGTATCAACTTGGTGGGCAGGTAATCGATCTCAATCCTAATGTCACTCAAGTTAGTCGCGGGGAACCTTTGCAGGATACGGCGCGGGTGTTAGATCGATATCTGGATATTTTGGCAATTCGTACTTTTGCACACCAAGATTTAGAAACTTTTGCTCACTATGCCAAGATTCCGGTGATTAATGCGCTTACTGATACAGAACATCCTTGTCAGGTATTAGCGGATTTATTGACAATTCAGGAAACCTTTAATACCCTTGCTGGGTTAACTTTGACCTACGTGGGCGATGGGAATAATATGGCTAATTCTCTGATGTTAGGCTGTGCTTTGGTGGGGATGAATGTCAGAATTGCCACTCCTAGCGGATACGAGCCAGATTCTCAGATTGTAGAACAAGCAAGAGCGATCGCTAATAACAAAACGGAAGTCCTCGTCACTCACGATCCAGAATTAGCAGCTAAGGGTTCTGCTGTACTTTACACTGATGTTTGGGCGAGTATGGGGCAAGAAGCCGAAGCAGACAATCGGATGCCAATTTTTCAACCTTACCAAATTTCAGAGCAGCTATTAAGCCTTGCTGACCCAGAGGCAATTGTTTTACACTGCTTACCAGCCCATCGTGGTGAAGAAATTACCGAAGCTGTTATTGAAGGTTCTCAATCACGAGTTTGGGAACAGGCAGAAAATCGCCTGCACGCTCAAAAAGCCTTACTTGCTAGTATTTTAGGGGCAGAATGAAAGGAGTTAAGAGTTAGGAGTTAGGAGTTAGGAGTTAGGAGTCAAAATAGTGAGTGTGCAATTGGCTCCTAACTACTTGCTGGTAAAAAATCCGAAATAAATGGGTAAGAGAAAAGAGAATATTTTTACTTTTGCCTTTCATATTTTTACTTTTCTCTTGTTATGGGGAGTTTTTTGTAGTACTAATGTTCTAGAGACATTTATAATTACTTCTCGGAAATTTATGGAACGTCTAACAGAAGCTCAACAAGAACTTTACGAATGGTTAGCAGAATACATCAAAACGCACCAGCATTCGCCTTCAATTAGGCAAATGATGCAAGCGATGAACTTAAAGTCACCAGCACCAATTCAAAGCCGTTTAGAGCATTTACGCACTAAAGGATATATTGAATGGACTGAAGGACAAGCGCGAACGATTCGGATTTTGCGTCCTGTTAAGCAAGGTGTACCAATTTTGGGCACAATCGCTGCTGGTGGTTTAATAGAACCGTTTACTGATGCTGTAGATCATTTAGACTTTTCTAATTTCGATTTACCTCCCCAAACCTACGCTTTGCGCGTAGCTGGCGATAGCATGATTGAAGATTTAATTACTGATGGCGATGTGGTATTTCTGCGTCCAGTAGCAGAACCAAATCATTTAAAAAATGGTACTATCGTCGCCGCTAGAGTAGATGGATTTGGTACAACATTAAAACGTTTTTATCGCCAAGGCGATCGCGTTACCCTCAAACCAGCAAATCCTAAGTACAATCCCATTGAAGTCATGGCTCAACAAGTGCAGGTGCAAGGTTCTCTCATTGGTGTTTGGCGCGGTTACAACTGAGTAATGGGGACTGGGGACTGGGAAAGATAAATACTAATGTCCAATGTCCAATGCCCATTAATTAGGGTTCGTTACCATCTTTGTGCTTAACATTTTATGTACCTGACGAAAAATTCAGTGCAGCAACTGCCCACTTTCCGATTGAAATTACCATTTACAAGGGAAAGTAAGGGCAGTTATTACACGCAACCATTACCAGGATGCCCAAGAATGCCTGTGTCTCTGCAATTGCGGCAATATCAGCGTCAAGCGATCGCTAGCTGGTTTACCAACAATGGCAGAGGGACGCTGAAAATGGCTACTGGTAGTGGTAAAACTATTACTGCATTAGCGATCGCTTGCGAATTATATCAGCAGATTAATTTACAAGTTCTGGTGGTGGTATGTCCCTACCGCCATCTCGTTACCCAATGGGCGCGAGAATGCGAAAAATTTAATTTGCAACCCATTTTAGCTTTTGAGAATTTACGCACTTGGCAAAGTCAACTTTCTACCCAAATTTATAATCTGCGTTCTGGTTCTCAACGGTTTATCACGGTGATTACTACGAACTCCACTTTAATTGGAGATGGATTTCAGTCTCAACTCAAATATTTTCCCGCCAAAACTTTAATTATTGGGGATGAAGCGCATAATTTAGGCGCACCCAAGTTAGAAGAAAGTTTACCGCGTAGTGTTGGGTTGAGACTAGCTTTATCTGCGACACCAGAGAGGTATTTTGATGATTTTGGGACGCAATCTTTATTTGATTATTTTGGCCCAGTTCTGCAACCGGAGTTTACTTTGAGGGATGCGATCGCTCAAGGTGCTTTGGTACATTATCTGTATTATCCAGTGTTGGTGGAGTTAACTGAAGCCGAAAGTATTGCCTATTTAAAGTTAACTAAAAGAATTGGGCGATCGCTACTTTACCGAGATAGAGAAAATGCACAAGCAGGATTTGAAGATAATGAAGATTTAAAGCCGTTGTTGATGCAAAGAGCAAGGTTAATTGGTGCGGCAGAAAATAAATTAAATGCTTTACGGGATTTAATGGCAACTCGCCGCGAAACTACTCACACTCTTTTTTATTGTAGTGATGGTTCTCAAGATGCGGGACAACGTTCATCACTACGCCAACTTAAAGCTGTTGCTAAAATTCTCGGAGTGGATTTAGGCTACAAGGTAAGCACTTATACGGCTCAAACAACTTTACAAGAAAGGGAAATATTACGTCGTCAATTTGAAAGTGGGGAATTGCAAGGTTTAGTCGCAATTCGTTGTTTAGATGAAGGCGTCGATATTCCCGCAATTCAAACTGCGGTGATTTTATCAAGTTCTGGTAATCCCCGCCAATTTATTCAGCGACGGGGGCGAGTTTTACGTCCTCATCCTGCTAAAGAACGCGCCACTATATTTGACATGATTGTTTTGCCACCAGATTTAGATAGAGAAACTATAGAAGTTGAACGTAATTTATTGAAAAAGGAATTGCGTCGCTTTGTGGAGTTTGCTGATTTAGCTGATAACGCAGGGGAAGCAAGAATGAAGTTACTTGATTTACAAAAGCGATATGGTTTGTTAGATATTTGATGATGAACTATATAGTTATATTATTTTGTAAAATTTTTTGAGTTTTGAAAAAACAAGCATTAAGTATGAAATAATAAAATTATGAATTAGATCATAATGGGATGTAAGTAGCTTTAAAAAGTTTACTTACATCCCATTATGATCTAAATTGTTATTATTAACAATAACAGAAAACAATTGAATAATAAAGTCTTTTTTCAAAGAAAAGTATAAATTTAAAAAATAGTTTTTCCAAAATTAAAGATAACGCTAACAGTGGCTTTACGGAGGTAAATGCAGGACTAGAGAAAGTTAAAATATAGAAAAACTATATTTCCAAACCGAAGATGTCACAAGGTGCGAATATCGATGATGTGCAGGAGCCAATAACCAGTGCTCCGCCGGAGGTACGGCGAATTATTGAGCGGGTATGGAAGCTGGAAAAAGGCAGGCTAGATAAGAAGATTAACAGCCATATCAATGATAATATTTTGGACATTATTAAGGAAGAGGTGCGATGAAGCTGACTTCAATCAAGCTATGCAACTTTCGCTCCTTTTATGGTACAACACCAGAGATGCTTCTGGCTGGAGGGAATGTTCAAAACACAACGATTATTCATGGTAATAATGGTTCTGGAAAAACTAGTTTACTGAATGCCTTTACTTGGGTATTATATGAGAAATTTAGTGCAGCATTTGCATCGATAGAACAGTTAGTTAATAAACGTGCGATCGCAGAGGCTCAAAAAGGTCAAGTTGTAGAATGTTGGGTAGAGATTGGCTGGGAACATGAAGGTAAACGCTATCGTGTGAAACGCGCCTGTAGGGGTTATAAAAACGAAGGTGATTTTGACGCTGGCAAAACTAAATTAACCATGTGGGTTGGTGCAGATGATGGCAAATGGAATATACCAACTCAGCAACCAGACGATATAATTAATCAAATTTTACCCGCTACTCTACATCAATATTTTTTCTTCGACGGTGAACGAATTGAAGAAATAGTCCGTTCTGATAAAAAAGCTGAAATTGCCGAGGCTACAAAAATTTTCTTGGGTGTAGAAGTAATCAACCGTTCCATCAGACATTTAGGAGATGCTAAAAAAACTCTAGAAAATGAGTTAAAAGCGATTGGTGATTCTGAAATTAAACAATTGTTACGACAGCAAGAAAAGATAGAACGAGAGCGTGAACGCATTACCAAGCGACAAACTGAAATTAAAGAAGAGCTAGAATATCAACAAACTTTTAAAAAAGAGACAAGTAACCGCTTACGAGAACTGAGTGCTGCTAAGGAATTGCAAGAAAGATGGCAGGATTTAGAATCGCAAAAAGCGGCAAATCAAGAAGAATATAAAAAAACCAAGGAAGCGCTAAAAAAAGTTATTTTCGCACGGGGTTATACCGTTTTACTCTCAGAAACTACATCCCAGTTCCGAGGAATTATTAATGATTTGAAGCAGCGCGGCGAGTTAACATCAGGGATTTCGCGGGAATTTGTGAATGATTTACTTAATTCCCAACGCTGTATTTGTGGCGCAGAATTACACGAGGGTAATCATTCTCATACTCATGTGAGTAACTGGCTAAATAAAGCAGGTTCCTCGGCGGTAGAAGAAACTGCAATTCGGATGAGCGCTCAAGTAGATGAAATTGATAAGCAAGCAATAGGTTTTTGGGAAGAGGTTGATAGAGAACAAAGTAGAATTAATCAGTTAAGGCAAAGCATATCTCAAATTGAAGGCGATTTAGACAATATTCAAGAACGGTTGCGAAAAGATGCTAATGAAGAAATTAGCAGTTTACAAAAACGCTTAGATGAAATTGAAAGTAAAATTGATGAGTTAAATCGAGAACAGGGTGCAAATCAGCAGCAAATTGCTCAACTCACAACTGAGATTGAAGGTTTAAATAAACAAATTGCCAAGCAAAAGCTGAATGAAGACAAGCAAACCCTAGCACAGCGACGGATTAATGCTACTCAAGATGCAATTGAACGGTTAACAGAAGTTAGAAATCGTCAAGAGCAACAATTTCGCCTGCAACTAGAAAAGCGAGTACAAGAAATATTCATGGAGATTTCTGTAACTCCATACATTCCTAAAATTAGCGATAAATATGAACTGACATTAGTAGAAAATACTACAGGGATAGAAGCACCAGTTGCAGCTTCTACCGGGGAAAATCAAATTCTCAGTTTATCTTTTATAGCCAGCATCATTGACAAAGTGCGGGAATGGAGTGAGAAACGAAAAATGATGATGATTCCCGATAGTAGTACTTTCCCAATTGTCATGGATTCGCCGTTTGGAAGTTTGGATGAAAATTCGCGGCGACACATTGCCAAGACAATTCCCCAATTAGCGAATCAGTTGATAGTTTTAGTTACTAAGACTCAGTGGCGGGGTGAAGTAGAAGCAGAAATGACAGACAGAATTGGGAGAGAATATGTGCTTACGTATTATTCTTCTAAGCCGGATTGCGAACAAGATTATATTGAGTTGGGTGGGGAAAGATATCCTTTGGTAAAACAAAGTCCAAATGAGTTTGAGTATACGGAAATTATGGAAGTCGAACGGGATAGGTAATTACAGCAGTTTTGATGTCTTTGAACTACATCTGCCGTAAGGAACGTAGGCGCAAAGATTTTTTACAGGACTGATGTAAAATACTTCTCAAATTCTTATTCATCCGTTTTCTCTGTGCCTCTGTGGTTTAATTTTCCGTTACCTGTGCGTAAGTCTGATTTTAGTTACAGTTGAGGAAATTGGCTTTTGAGAAGGAATAAGCTTATGGTTGCGAGTCCAGACAGAAACTATATGTCCCCCCAGGAATATCTGGAATGGGAAGAACGCCAAGAAATTAAATATGAATATATTGATGGTGAAGTTTTCGCCATGACTGGGGGTACTCTTCCCCATAATGATATTGCTCTAAACTTCGCTTCAGCGTTAAAAAGTCACCTGCGAGGAAGTGGGTGTCGTGTGAATATGGCGGATGGAAAAGTAGGTGTATCGGAGAATGGGCCTTTTCATTATCCCGATGTTGTGGTGAGTTGCGATGAACGGGATAAACAAGCTATTCAATTTCTCCAATATCCCTGTTTAATTGTTGAAGTTCTTTCCCCAAGCACAGAAGCTTACGACCGAGGTAAAAAATTTACGCGGTATCGTCGCATTCAGACTTTGCAAGAATATGTCCTTATCGATGCTGAAAAAATTGCTTTAGATTGTTTTCGGTTAAATGATAGAGGACTCTGGGAGTTACATCCTTATGAAGCAGGGGATGAGGTTAATTTAACAAGCGTTGATTTCCATTTTCCGATTTCTTTAGTTTATGAGGATGTTCAATTATCAATTTAAATTTCACGCAAAGGCGCAGTTGCAGAGTAGACTATGTTAGCACATAATTTGTTTGTTTAGCGATCGCCCACATACTATCATAAAATAATACTTTGGCAATTGCGTAAACGTAGCGATCGCTTTTCGCTGTCGTTGTTTGTTTAGCGATCGCCCACATACTATCATCAAATCATACCTTGGCAATTGCGTAAACGTAGCGATCGCTTTTCGCTGTCGGTTAAGATGGCAACAATGTAAATATTAATATTATGGCTGAAACTGGCAGAATCAGGGTTGCTAAAGATAAGGCTGAGTTGGTGAAAGGTTTAACATCTTCAGATGGTGGAACAGGGCCTTTTAATACTTTTGCTGATGTGATTGTATTTGCAGCAGCTTTGGGTGCAAAGCATAAAAAACGGGTGGCTTTGGGAGAGATTTCTAAAAGGGAACCATCGCCAATCAGGATAGAGTATTTTGCCTCAATGGGAAATGATATTTTAATAAAATTATTAGCAATCAATGAAACTAAAGATATAAAAACACTATCTATTAATGAAGAAGAATATGAAAGACAACGCAATCATATATTTGAAGAGTACGCTAATGGTGGACTGGAAATATTGCAAAATGAGTTGCGTGGGTCAGTAGATTACTCAGAGCGAATTTTATTATTTCTCAATTATGAACGAACTAATGCAGAGCAACAAGACGAGGAATTCGATCTTACCAAATTCCTCTCTTGAAGTTGGACATTCTCAATAGGAGGGGTTTTCAATCCAACCTAGTTTAGATTTGAGCGTCTTGACTGCATCTGTTACCGCATTTGCACCAGTAGATAGTTTATAACGCTTATCTGGATTTTTAGGGTTAGGGTCTATCCTAATTAAATTATTCTCCCAAATTGGATCACTTCTTGTCCAATTTATCTGTGCAAGTTGGGAGACTTTATCTTGATTAAAAGAATAAGTATCTGGCGTATAAGTTAAGTATAGTAGACGGCCTAGTGTTTCTAGTCCAGCACTCATACCTAGTAACCCTTTTTCCTTAAATACAATTACCTCCTCAGATTTTAATTTTTTATCCGTTTTTTCAAAAGTATTTCGCGTTTGATTGCATTCATAAAAAAATTGATTTAAACAGTTAACTAAAGCCTCAGAGCATTTATCAACATCCAAATCTAGAAGCTCATCATTTGGATTGTTAGCAAAAACGCAACTAATGAATCTAGCTATGTAATTAGTTGTGTAAATTAAACCCTTTTTACTAGGAGGAGTTGCTTTAATTTTTTCTGTCCTATTATGAAACATTGGGACTTTTTCTATTAATTGCCACATAATGCCAATTTGACCTTCATACTCTCCAAATGACTTTAATAGAGAATTATCAAGTGGTCGAGTTTGAGCCATATCTTTAAAATCTATCTGACACTGACGAAAGTCTCCCTCTAGAACCAGAGTAATGGGGAAATCAGCATCACTAATTAATTCTCCTTCATCACTTTCAATCAATTCGTGAATTGCTCGCTTACGATGCTGACCATCAGTAATATCTAACTTAACTCCACGTCTAATTACGACTAAACAAATACCTCTAGTAAATTCTAGAATTTTTATCTTTTCGGCAGCTACATTCGCAGTTATTGTACCGAGAATCCAAGGTTTTCCTTTTCGGACACGCTCAAGAACATATTCCTTTATTTCCTCAACATGACCTTTTACCTCTGGGCGATTTTTACCTGAATTAGGATCATTGTCATCAGCCGGATCTGCCCGAAGAATATCAGAAAAGTGGCCAGCTGGTACGTTAATCTGTAGCATTGTCCGCTTTCCCTGTTGAAAAATTAACCCTGGATAGCACCGGACACGGTGATAAGTAGAAAAGAATGGCTCAATAAATGCACTAAACTGACCTTGAATTTCCGGGGTAACGTCATTGTTACTACCCTCGTTTGCTTGAGTCATACAAATACTGGTAAAATTCCTAAAGGGTAGTTCATAGTATATGCTTTTATTATACTAAAAGCACCGTAATAACCACAGGAAAAAACCTTATAAACTGTGTCAATTATAAAATAGGTGGAAGTCCTACAGCTTTCGGTTCAACAAACTCGCCATTAAAACTTATAGTTTTATCTTCCACAGTCCTAGCATCCGCTAAAGCCTTACGAAGTTCAGCACGTTCCATCTGTTCCTGAATTCCACCCAGGATATAAACTAATAATTTCGCCGCTAAATCTCGTCCAGCAATCTGCACCCGCTTTTTATTTGGGTCATACAAAACCCCATACCAGAGAGATTGGGGATATTCCATACCACTAAAGCCGCCTTGCTGGTCGAACTTCCGCAGCTTCTTAAAAATATCTGCTAGGGAAAAACCTTTTTTAAATACCAAAATTCCCAAAGCTTGCGCTAATGCAACTTGAGCAACCGGACGGAAAAGCATATTTCCTTCACCTCCATCCTTCTCAAAACTGAAGCGCCGCAAAGCTGGTGTATCCTCGTGTTCTAAAATTTTATAACTGGAAAGACTAGCCAAATTATCAAATAGCTTGCTAAATTCCTCAATCCCCTGCTCAAGTTCTTCATCCTCTGGACGCATGGGAATTAGACCTTTCTCCAAGGGTTTCCAGTGGGGGAACTTTTGAGCCAAATATCGCTCAGACATATCTTGTAGAGCTTGCAATGTCGTCAAAACTGTAGAATTGGAAGCTACCGTTGCACTATTCCAATTGACGCGGGGATTGCGTTCTTGTCGTTGTTCTAATAGTGGATGTGTAACTGCAATTTTTCTAGCAACGATCGCAAAACCATCATCTTCATTCAACTGGGTTAGTTGCCCTTTAGTCAACGGTGCAGCCATCAGGTTGACATGAACAAAAATCGATCTTACTCTGCGCCTCGCCTGGGTACGAGTTTCCCCAGCCGCTACCGCACAGATAAACTCAATACCAATTTTTTCCTTGGGTAAATTTTGCAAGTAAGCAAGGTCTACTTGGTACTTTTCTATCAAATCATTGACTGTAATAAAACTGTCATCAGCACCTTTATCTTTTTTATAGCGCTGGAGTTTACGAGTTTTGATTAACTCCATCAATCCTTGAACCCCCATTAGTCGATGTTGTCCATCTAGTGCATAAATGGTTACATCATCCTCAGAAATATTTAGCAAACCTACCTTATCGTCTTTATCTAGGGGTATAAAATCAGTCGTAGACTTAGTGGCGCGTCCTTCGCTATCCCACTCAGCAGCTTTAGGATTATCCACCCACGGTTGATTAATCACCACTAGCACAGGCGGAAACTTATGATTGTCTCTAGCCGCCAAATACTGCACTAGTGGCGCTTGACGTGACCAATCAAGGGGACGTTGCTGAATTTCATCAATACTATCTGCGTCAATCTCGACATTATCAGTTTCAGGATTGTACTTTTTCTGAAACAGAGGTAAACCAGAGGCGAAGTGAACCCGACCTGCAAACCATTCCAATGTAACAGAGCTAACATAAGCCTCAGTACCACCCATCTCGGTTTTTTGAACGAGAATCTGATCTTTTCTCCCTAAAAACTTCTCTAGGAGTAAAGCTAGTACCTGTTTTTCCTTATTTTCTCGTTCCAGGTATTCTCTAGCGATGTCAGCAGTTGGGTCATATGTACTATCTTTCATGTTAAATTTTAAAAACAGAATAGCATTATGTAGTTTAATTATCTAAAAAATTAGATATTAGTAGTAAAGTTTTTAAAAACTTTTATTCAACCCACGGAGGTGGGTTTTGGATGTGTAGCCGCGAATTCTATTCGCCCTATTTTCCCAGATATTATGCCAGTGTTTCCAGAGATTAGGAGAAATGACTACAGCACAACAACCAGAAAATCAAGTTCAGCAAGCGAATACTGTAGCAGATTTAGTGGCAGATATCCAAGCTCTCACTACTGAAATTCAAGAATTGTATTGCTTAGATGAAATACCTTGGGTTGTGGGTTACTCAGGGGGAAAAGACAGCACCGCGATTTTGCAGCTTGTGTGGAATGCGATCGCCGCACTCCCTGACGTAAAGCGAACTAAAACAATCTACGTAATCACCACAGACACACTGGTAGAAAATCCTATTGTTGCTACTTGGGTACGCAATTCTCTAAAACAGATGAAATCTGAAGCCCAAACCCAAGGATTACCATTTGAACCCCATTTGCTACAGCCAGAGTTTAAAGAAACATTTTGGGTAGGTTTGATTGGTAAAGGTTATCCAGCACCCAAAGGAAAATTTCGTTGGTGTACAGAACGCCTGAAAATTAATCCCTCTAACCGCTTTATTCGTGATGTGATTCGAGCGAGTGGAGAAGCGATCGTTGTGTTGGGGACTCGCAAAGCTGAAAGTACAAAACGTGCTAGCCGAATGAGAAAATTGGAAGCCCAACGGGTACGCGATCGCCTCAGTCCTAATATGAACTTGCCAAATTCTTTAGTTTATAGCCCTATTGAAGACTGGCAAAATGATGAAGTCTGGATTTATCTCATGCAGTGGGAAAACCCTTGGGGGTACAGCAATAAAGATTTATTTACCATGTATCGAGGCGCTTCTGCTGATAATGAATGTCCTTTAGTAGTCGATACATCTACCCCTAGTTGTGGTAGCTCTCGTTTTGGTTGCTGGGTTTGCACACTCGTTAGTCAAGATAAATCACTGGCGGCGATGATTCAAAATGACGAAGAGAAAGACTGGATGCAACCTTTACTTGATTTCCGTAAAGAATTAGATTCTGAAGAAACCCGTGATAAAAGAGATTTTCGACGTAGAAATGGTGGTGTCCAACTTTATGAACGTAACTTAGAAGATGGGACATCTATTGAACCTATTCCTGGCCCATTTATTAAAGAAGCGCGGGAGGAATGGTTAAGAAAATTGCTTACAGTTGAAAAACAAATTCGTCAAACAGCGCCAGAAAATATGCGCGATATTACCCTAATTACTCTAGAAGAAATGAGCGAAATTCGCCGCATTTGGCTAGAAGAAAGACACGAATTTGATGATAGCTTACCCCGGATTTATCAAGAAGTGACTGGTGAAGAATTTCAAGATCCCCGTCCTGGTGCTGACCTTAGCTTACTAGGTCGTGATGAATGGATAGTATTAGAAGAAATTTGTGAAGGTGACGCGATGCACTTGGAACTCATGGCGAAATTGTTAGACACAGAACGCCAGTATCGTAAAAAAACTCGTCGCGTGGGAATATACGAAACCTTAGAAAAATGTTTTAATACGAGTTCCCGTTCTCCAGAAGATGCGATTAAAAATGCTCGTTTGAAACGCGAATTAAGCGAAGCAGTTAGTCAAGGTGATGTTGCTAAAGTCAAGCAGATGACTTTGGGCGATGTTGCAGCAATCAATGAAGTCGATGAATGTGAAAGTGAAAGCGATGAACAGGTAACTTGGGCAAGTATGAAATTTAAAAATGAAAAAAATAGAATAATAGAAGATAGGAGTCAACAAACTACTTAAAGAACGCTTGACAAAGTTTGATTATCTTAAAACAAGCCAGGTTCTATGATTCAAGCCATACACAAATTAGTAACTTTTGAAGATTTTGCAGCTTGGCGGCCTGAAGGTGGAAGATACGAATTACATGATGGCGTGATTGTTGAAATAGCTCAACCAGTTGGAGATCATGAGGATGTTGTTGGTTTTTTGGCGCTAAATATATCTATCGAAATTGGGCGACAAAAACTTCCTTACTTCATTCCAAAAACTGTATTAGTCAAGCCATTTGAAGGTGACTCAGCTTATTCACCAGACATCTTAATAATCAATCGACCAAATTTAGTGAATGAGCCTTTCTGGAAAAAAGAATCAACTGTATCTCAAGCTACATCTATTCCCTTAGTTATTGAAGTTGTTAGTACTAATTGGCGAGATGATTACTACAAAAAATTAGCTGATTATGAGGCTATAGGTATTCCCGAATATTGGATTATAGATTACGCGGCTATAGGTGCTAGGAAGTTTATTGGCAATCCTAAACTGCCTACTATATCCATTTATGAATTAATTGATGGTGAGTACCAAGTTACTCAATTTAAAGGCGATACCCATATTGTCTCGCCTACTTTCCCAGAATTGAATTTAACCGCCGAACAGATTTTTCAAGCTGGAGGTGTGCAAATCTAGCCACGCTTACCAACACCCAGACAGATGCGATCGCATTTCTTAAGAGTTAGTGATGGTATTATCTATATTTCATAGACAATATTTTTTCTCAATGCATCAGACAAAACCATCTAATTAATTTTATCTGATTCCTTTGATCGCAAAGTTTCTGCTTCTGCGATCGCCGTCGAACTCATGTTAATCTTAGGATGTTTTAAAAGTCGTGATTGATTTATCAAATATTTTACCCCACCCTAACCCTCCCCTTATAAAGGGGAGGGAACTTGATTTTCTTGTTTCCCCCCAATATATCGGGGGGATTAAGGGGGGTAAAAAATCACACCATATAACTTTTCAAACACACTCTTAAAAATCAATGATATTTCTTGAACTCGTATTACAAAACTTTGGCCCCTATAGTGGAAAACAAGTAATCAACCTTAACCCAAAAATTGATGAGGAAACCTCACACCCAATTATCTTATTAGGTGGGATGAATGGCGGCGGAAAAACTACCCTTATGGATGCCATTCGTCTCGCTCTTTATGGCCCCCGCGCCCAATGTTCTACCCGTGGGAATTTAAGTTATAGCGATTTTCTCAATCAATGTGTCAACAACAAAGTAGATCCAATTGCAGACACCCGGATTGAATTACTTTTTGAACATATTGAAAACGATAAACCAATAAAATACCGTGTTGTGCGTAGTTGGACAAAAAATCCTAAAGACGGGAAAGATACATTAGGTATTTTAGGTGACAGTGATACCTGGCCTGATGCTTTAGTTAATATTTGGGATGAATATATTGAAAATCTCCTGCCATTAGGTATTTCTAACTTATTTCTCTTTGATGGTGAACAAGTTAAAGAACTCGCAGAACAGGAAACACCACCACCAGTTGTAGTAGATGCGATACGCGGACTTTTAGGTTTAGAATTAGCAGATCGTTTAGCAGTTGATTTAGATATCTTGGTTAACCGTAAACTTAAAGAAGTTGGTAATAGTAAAGATTTAGCAAACCTAGAGGAAATTGAAACTAGGTTAACCCAACAGCAAGAAGATTATCAAACAACAGAAGAAAAGTTAGAAACTCTCAAAAATCAGGTAGAAGATTTAGAACAAAAGCAGCAAGAAGCCTTTGATAAATTCATTTATGAAGGTGGGAAGATTGCCGCAGAACGCAATCAACTAGAACTACAACAGGATGCAAAAACTGCGGAAATCGAACAAGTACGTCAATCGATGTGTGAATTGGCGGCTGATGTTTTACCTCTGGCATTAATTCCCAATTTGCTTAATCAGGTGCAAGCACAGGGAGAAAAGGAATTTCGCCATCAACAGGTAGAAATTTCTAAAGATTTGTTAATTGAGCGAGATCAGCGCTTACTCGCTTGGCTAAATCAAGGGGAAATTTCTCCGATTCAAGTTGAAAAAATTCAATCTTTTCTAGTCCAAGATGTAGATAATTTATATGCCAAGACTATCCAAATAGAAGCACCTTGGCTATTAGCTGATGATGAAAGCTTAAGTCAGCTAGATAATCTCATATATCACTTACAAAATTCTAAACTTTCTGCAAAAGAGAAATTAGGTATTCTCAAAAATAAAGAAGAAGAAATTCATACTCTAGAAAGACAAGTGCAAACAGCAGCAGCACCAGAAGATTATACAAAGCTGCGTCAAGCACTAGAAACGGCACAAAATCAAGTTGTTGAAGCTAAAGCAAATTACGAAACAATCCGCCGCTGTTTAGCTGAGTTAGAAACTATTATAGCCAAATCCAAGAAAGAATTAAGTGATTATACTGTAGAAAATATTAAACATAAAAATAGCGAACATATTATTACCTCAGCAGCAAAAGTTCAAAACACACTCAAGATTTTTCGGGAAAAATTAACTCTGCGAAAACTCAATAAATTAGAGGAGGAAGTTAAAAACTGCTTCCTTTATCTCCTGCATAAATCAGATTTAGTGCATCGGATTACCATTGATACTAAGACTTTCAGCCTTTTGCTTTACGATTTAAATGGTAAACCTGTCCCTAAACATCGCCTCTCTGCTGGTGAAAAACAATTACTAGCGATCGCATTCCTCTGGGGTTTAGCCAAAGTCTCTGGACACCGCCTACCAGTAGCAATCGATACGCCGCTAGGTAGACTTGACTCCTCTCATCGCAGCAACTTAGTTGAACGTTACTTTCCATCTGCTAGCCATCAAGTGATTTTGTTATCTACGGATACTGAGATTGGCAAGAAAGAAGTAGAAACACTGCGAGAAAATGAAGCGATCGCCCGCGAATATCTCCTCAAATACGACTCGTCCACCCGTCAAACAACTATCCAATCAGGCTACTTTTGGTAATTCGTAATTCGTAATTATTTACCTTTGAGTCGTTTGGTGGAAGCAACTAGAATTTTGCCAATTTCGTTTGCCTCTTGGAGAAGTAGTTGAAATTTTTGTCTATCCACTAGTTCGGATTCAATTAATATTTCCAACCAGTATTGTGTTTCTCTTGCTTCTTTCAAAGCAATTTGTAATTTATTGATAAAATCTCTATTAGATTGGGCAGACTGTGCTTCTCGAACATTTGCACCAATGGAAGTACCGGAACGAAGTAATTGTTTAGAGACAATTCGATAAACTCCAGGTTTTTCATCTAAAAAGCAACAAGCTTTAACAATTCTTACCGCAAAACTTCTTGTCCTGTCAGTAATGCTACTATTAGTTACCATATTTCTCTTTTAAATCTTAATATCTATGTTTTCCCCATCTAAAATAAAAATTACAGTATTAGTCTAAATAAATTACGAATTACGAATTACGAATTACGAATTATTATGGAATCCCCAATCGAAAGAATAAAACTGTCTCAAACAGCCAAAGACCAACTTACCAAACTTAAGCGCAGCACCAAAATCGATCAATGGAATATCCTATGCCGTTGGGCGTTTTGTCGTTCCCTCGCAGAAGCAACCACACCCTCCCCCGTCCCAATTCCCCAGGATAGTAATGTCGAAATGAGTTGGCGCGTTTTTGGTGGCGAAATGTCTGATATACTCCTCCTCGCCCTCAAGCAACGCTGTCATAATGACGGTTATTCTATTGACAAAGAAACCCTTGCTACCCAATTTCGGTTACATTTGCATCGCGGAATTGGCTACTTAGCAGGCGATCCAAATATCAAGAAAATTGAAGATTTAATTGAACTGGCTGTTAAACCTTGAAAGAATATTAGCTGCTAACTGTCTTAATTACGAATTACGAATTACGAATTACGAATTAGTATTATGCCTGAAACGCTAGAAATCGAGCGTCATAGAGCTGCGATCGCTCGCACTGATTTATCTCGCCCTGTGCGATTGGCAATAGAATGGGCAATCCTGAATCCAGACACCACTTTTTTTGATTACGGTTGCGGCTATGGTGGTGATGTCCAACGAGTTAAAAACTTAGGCTACACCAGTACAGGCTGGGACCCTTACTACTATCCCGATGTCCCACGCACCCCCGCCGATGTGGTCAACTTGGGCTATGTCCTCAACGTCATTGAAGACTCAGAGGAACGCCGTCAAAGCCTAATCCAAGCTTGGGAACTCACCGGGAAAGTTTTAATTGTCGCGGCTCAAATACTGATTAACGCTCCCAGCAAAACCCAACTTGCTTACAATGATGGCATTGTGACGCGCCGCAATACTTTCCAGAAATATTACGAACAACAAGAACTCAAAACTTATATTGATGAAGTTTTAAATGTTGATGCAGTACCGATCGCACTAGGAGTCTATTTTGTTTTTCGAGATGAAGCGGAAAAAGAAAGTTACAAAGCTATCCGCTTCTTTTCTACCACTTCTACACCGCGAGTCCGCATCCCCACTAAGCGGTTTGAAGATTATCAAGAACAGCTGCAACCACTCATGGCTTTTTTTACCAAGCGCGGTAGACTACCTGTGAAAGGCGAATTGGAAAATGAGCAAGAATTACTGAGGGAATTTGGTAACTTTCGCCGTGCATTCGGTGTAGTTTTGCAAGCTACTGATGAGGCTGAATGGGATGCGATCGCTTATCGTCGTTCTCTGGATATCCAAGTTTATCTCGCCCTGACTCACTTTGATAAACGTCCCGCATGGCAAAAACTAGCTCCAGAAATGCGTCACGATATCAAAGCCTTTTTTAGTAGCTACGAGGAAGCGTGCCTTGTAGCCGACCAAAAGCTTTTCAGCTTGGGTAAATCTGGAGTAATTCAAACTGCTTGCGAAAAAAGCAAAATTGGTAAACATACGCGCGGTGCGCTTTACGTCCATGTTTCAGCATTAGCAGCACTCGATCCCTTGCTACGAATTTGTGAAGGCTGCGCTAGCCGCACCATTGGGCGTGTAGATGGGGCTACATTAATAAAATATCACACTGATAAGCCGCAAATATCCTACCTGTTTTACCCCGACTTCGATACTAATCCCCACCCGGCGTTAAAAGCCAGCATAGGTATTGACTTAAAAACCCTATTCATCACTCACCGAGACTACGAAACTAGGGCAAATCCGCCGATTTTGCACCGAAAGGAAACATTTGTTACTAGCGACTACCCACGCTACGAAGAATTTGCTAAACTCACCCAACAAGAAGAGAAATTAGGATTGCTCAAGGGTAAAAGCGATATCGGCACTCGTGAAGGTTGGGAAAAATGCCTCACTGCACACAGAGTCGAAATCAGAGGGCATCAGGTTTATTCAATTTAAGAAAGTTAAGAAAACGCTGACCTATAAGGTTATCCTGAATTTGTATTTAACCTAAGTAAATCTTGGTAGTTTGTCATATTTGCGATAAATTACACAGCAGCTGTAGCAAATTTCAATCCCCGATCGGGATTATATAAGGAACTGCTGCCGCTCGGATAATTCAAACCTTTATAGGTAATAGTTACATGATATGCTTTTACATTTCCTCGTTGGATTTTATTGATATTTCCTCAAAAGAGGCAAAAAGTTGAGAATATGAGGAAAATTAAATCGCTGCTGGGAGTTTTCGGTAGTCGCAAGATGGCGGCTTTATTATTTTTAGGTTTTTCATCGGGTTTACCATTATTGTTAATTGGTAATACCTTAAAAGCTTGGATGACCGTAGAAAAGGTAGACTTAGCCGCTATTGGTTGGTTTAGCCTTGCTAGTTTGCCTTATTCCTTGAAGTTTCTGTGGTCGCCGTTCCTAGACAGATTCAGCTTACCAATTTTGGGACGAAGACGGGGTTGGTTAATTTTGACGCAGATTGCTTTGATTATAGCGATCGCATTCATGGCTTTTCAACAACCCAAACAAGCATTACAGCTACTAGCCATCAACGCCATAGTCATTGCTTTTATCAGTGCAACTCAAGATATCGCTGCTGATGCCTACCGTACCGACGTTTTAGAAAAACTAGAAATGGGGGCTGGTGCAGCAGTTTTTATCTTAGGTTATCGAATTGCCCTGTTAGTGGCAGGTGCTTTAGCCTTGATACTTGCCGACAAACTGCCTTGGTCATCGGTTTACTTGTTTATGGCTGGAACGATGATAATTGGTATTCTTGCCACCTTGTTCGCACCAGAACCCCAGGAAATTAGCCCTCCAAGTTCTCTTGCTGATGCTGTCATCTTGCCGTTTCAGGAATTTTTTCAGCGTCAAGGGATTATCAAAGCTATTTTAATGCTTGCATTCATCACTCTATACAAGCTAGGCGATGCTTTGTTGAGCAATATGACCACGCCTTTTTTGCTGCAAACTGGTTTTACCAAAACCGACATTGGGGCAATTCAAGTGGGGATGGGGTTAATTGCGACGATTGTTGGCGCTTTAGCAGGTGGTTCAATTTTGAGTGCTATTGGCATCAATAGATCGCTTTGGGTTTTTGGTATTCTACAAGCAGTAAGTAATTTAGCTTACTTTTTTCTAGCATATATCGGTCAAAACTACCAAGCTATGGTACTTGCCATCAACGTAGAACAATTTTGTGGTGGATTGGGGACAGCAGCCTTTGTTGCCTTTTTGATGAGTCTTTGTAACCAGCGATTTTCCGCTACCCAATATGCTTTGTTATCCAGCTTAATGGCTGTCAGTCGTGATATTCTGGCGGCCCCTGGAGGCGCGATCGCCCAAAGCACGGGTTGGCCTATATTTTTCTTAATTACCATCGCCGCCGCTGTACCAGGACTATTCCTATTGCCAGTATTTGCCCCCTGGAACCCTCAGCCAGTGGCAGTATCCAGACCAGGACTTGAGGACGAAGAAGAGGATATATGGGGAATCAAGTAGTTATTGCTGTCGGCACATTCATCCTCTTACTGACTGGTTTATTACTTGGCTATGTTCTCTCGCAGTTAGTTCTAGGATTTTTAGCATTTAACCTCTTAACTTTTTTTGGAACACTCAGCCTAATTTTAATTTTTGGTACGCTTTATTACGTTTTATTTTGGCAATTGCGAAGAGAACAATCCCGGCCATCAACTCCATCAACCATCAATCAAGGGATACCAACCCAGGTTGAGGAGGGTTTATCTGATAGCTATCTCAAAAACAGGCTAATAGCTAAATTATCTGGTGACACTGCCGCAGCCGAACGGTTAATTGCACAGGCAAAGGAAACTTATCCTGGGATGCCGGAGAACTGGTACTGCGAAAGAGTACTTGATGACTTGGAAAGCGATCGCCAGAGGGAGTAGGGGAAGCAGGGGAGGCAGGGGAGCAGGGGGGCAGGGGAGCAGGGGAGCAGGGGAGCAGAGAAGAATAATTAATCCCTAATGCCCAATTCCCAATGCCCCATTCCCATCTACAAAAAATTGCTAAAATCAATCAAGAATACTTCACAAATCTTTAGCTAGGTTCTCATAAAAGTTCCTAGCTTCTTGCAATTAAAATATGGCTATTTTTCGTCAATACATCGCCCCACTGCTTGTAGTACTAGTATTTGTTTTTGCCCTAGTGGCAGTCAGCGCCCGGATATTTTTACCATCCGATATGGCAGCACCCGCACCAATTGAAGAGGTACAGGTAACTTCTCAACCTACTCCAACTGATTTACCTCCAGCAACACATAACGCGATCTAGCTAAGTCAATAAATATCAGTAGTGTCTGAGCAACTATTACCTGGATACATTATTCGCCGTGGCTCCCTTTTAGAGCGATCGCTGCTGCTCAAATTCATGCAGCGAACTTACCAGGATCTCTTTCCCAATGAAGATTTTTCGCACCTAGAGCAAACAGTTAAGCAATACTTTTCTAGCGATACGCCCTTGTGGTGGGTAGAAGAGGAGGGGGAGCAGGGGAGCAGGGGAGCAGGGGAGCAGGGGAGCAATAAAAAATCTCTCTCCTCTGCCCCTTTGCCTCTCTGCCCCTCTGCCCCCCATCCACCTATCGCCTGCCTTTGGGTGGGCAATGCTATAGATCAAGTACATGGGAATCGTCATGCTCACATCTTTATCCTCTACGTTGTACCAGAACATCGGCGGCGGGGTATTGGTACAGCCTTGATGCGATATGTGGAAAATTGGGCTATTCAAAGAGGCGATCGCCAAATTGGCCTGCAAGTGTTTCAATCAAACAAACCCGCATTGAATCTTTATAATCAGTTAGGCTATCAAACCCAATCCCTATGGATGGTAAAATTCCTGAGTGCAGAAAAATAAACTCAAGGATAGCGATAATATACTGTTGCATCTGAGTTATGGAGGTTCTCGTTTGCATAAAACTCAACGAGGAAGAAAGGAAAATGTATAAGAACCCAACTAATATATATAAATATAAAGATAAAGCTTTAACTTATTAGCGCGGGGGATTATGTGTTAATCCCTTTTCGGGATTGAAATCAAATTATGTATGACGAAGACGATCTAAGCCTACTGGATATTGAGGAGGAGCTAGAAAGCCCCTTAGATAAAATAGAGCCGCTAACTGCCGAATCAGTTGTGGCCAAGCCCGATCCAGAAGTGATGCTAGCCTTGCTGGAAAATCCCCAGCCCCAGCAAAGAATGTTAGCAGCACGTGCTTTTTGTGATATAGAAGATGCCCGTGCTACCCCCCATCTGATTCGCCTGTTAACTGATACCTGTCCCTTGGTGCGGGTAAGTGCAGCTTATGGCATCGGACGCAATCCCAGTTTAGAAGCAGTGAGTCCGTTAATTGCTCAACTAAACAGTGATTGGAATGGCTATGTGCGTAAAGGTGTAGTTTGGGCTTTAGGAAACTGTCGCGATCGCCGTTCTTTAGCACCTTTAGCAAACGCTCTCAGAACCGACATTTCCGCAGTGCGTTTGTGGGCTGCTAGCGCCTTAGCACAAATGGCAGAAGTCGGTTATGAAGCAGTGATAGGCGCAATACCACCATTAATCGAAGCCTTAGTCCAAGATCCCGTGGCAGCAGTGCGGAGTAACAGTGCTTGGGCAATTGGTCAACTGTGCCGCGAATTACCTTCTAATGTAGTTTATGCCACAGCGATCGATGCCCTAATTCAAGCCTTTGCTGAAGATCAAGATTTGGGAGTCCGAGAAGACGCCAAAGCCTCACTATTAGGAGTGGGCGATCCTCGTGGCTTACAGCTAATTGAAACCTTGGAACAAGAAGGATGGTTTTGATTTGGGCATTGGGCATTGGGCATTGGGCATTGGGCATTGGGCATTGGGCATGGAGTATTAATCACTTGAATTCCAATTCCTAACTCCTAACTCCTAACTCCCAACTTCTAACTCCTAACTCAGCCCTTACTGTCCTTCAGCTACAGGTTTGACCAAATTTAAGTCATAAGGGCGCTCAGTATCATCCTCACCCAAATATTCACCATTTTGAATTTCCAGAATAACTAGCGGAATATGCCCAGGATTATCTACTTTATGTAGTGTTGCAGCCGGGACATAAGTTGATTCGTTTCGATTCAGTAATATTTCCGTATCGCCACAAGTCACCTTCGCCACACCGGAAACTACAACCCAATGTTCATTGCGGTGATAATGAATTTGTGGTTTAATTCCGTGCCTGGGCTTAATTTCCACACGACTAATTCTATAAGTTTCTCCCTCCTCGATTACCTCTACCTCACCCCAATATCGTGTACCTGAATGTGGAGACAATTCGTTGATATTTGACTGGGTATTATTTTCATTGGGAGTCATAATTAATTTCTCAACCAGATAAGTATTAGTATTTATCAGTAATTTACCGTAAACGAGATAAACCTGGGTAGGGAGATGCAGTAACAACGTCTCTATTGATGACAACTGCTCTAACTTTACTTGAGGCAACAGATTCTATCCGTGAATTTTTAAATGTTTGAAGGCGTGAATTGTTCACTCCCCCGTATACTGAATCCGATAAATCCGATTATTGGCTTCTTCTGTTAGTAGTAAACTGCCATCTGGCAACACCAGTAAACCTACAGGCCGTCCCCAAGTGGTTGGTACAGAAGGATTTAGCAAAAATCCTGTGAGAAAGTCTTCGTAGTAGCCAAGCGATCGCCCTTTAGCATCGAAGGGAACAAATACAATTTTATAACCAGTGCCGCGATCGCGATTCCAAGAACCACGAAAAGCAGCAAAAGCACCGTTCTGGTATTTTTTGGGATACGTTTTACCATCATAAAACTGCAAACCCAATGCTGCGGAGTGCGCCTGAAACAGTACATCTGGCGTTTGAGTTCGGGCTACTAAATCAGGACGTTTACTTTTGTTATCCGTCTTTTGCCGCGGATCGAGGTTGTTTGGTGTTAGATAAGCATAGGGCCAGCCGTAAAATGCCCCCTGTTTAACGCGTGTCAGATAGTCTGGCACCAAATCATCACCAATTCCATCCCGTTCGTTAACAGTGGTATAAAGTTCCTTAGTTACAGGATGAAAGTCTAAACCAACAGGGTTACGTAAGCCGGAAGCAAAAGTTTGCTGCTGGGAACCATCTAAATTCATCACCTGTATCGAAGCCCGTGGTAGGGGTTCTTCATCTACATTGGTTCCCGATCCAACTGAAATATATAATTTATTGCGATCGGGTGAGACAACAACATTGCGCGTCCAATGGTTGTTATAACCTTGAGCGGGCAAATCGGCAATTTTTTCCCCTTTACCTGTAATTTTGTTTTGCTCTTTCGTATAGGGAAAACGCACTACAGCATCTGTGTTTCCCAGAAAAAAGGAATTACCTGCAAAAGCCATTCCAAAGGGTCTATTGAGTCCGTTATCACTACTAGCAAAGGTTTCTCGAACGTCAGCGACACCATCGCCGTTGCTGTCACGCAATAGACGAATCCGATTTTGCCCGGTTTCAGTCACTAAAACATCACCCCTGGGGGTTAAAGCTAGCCAGCGTGGGGCATCTAAACCTTCAGCAAAGACATTTACTGTGAAGCCTCGTGGTACACGCAGCACCGGATTTTGAGGAATAGGCACAACTTCAGGCCGCTTCGAGGCGCTTTCGGTTGCAAAGGGTGCTGGTAAATTCTTTAGATTGATTCGGATGGGTGTAGGTGAAAGTACTTCAGTACGGACAATATTTTTTGGCTGTGTAGGATTCTGTGTCAGTTGGGCAGAAGGTACGGATTTTTGAGGTGTGGGATTATCTGAGTTAGCGCGAGTCTGGTTACAGGCTGCTGCCAAAATCATTAAAAAAACTGGCAGCAAAAAACGCGCAGGAACTTTCATGGTGGTAGACACTATACACAATGTTCCTACTCTAGACCTGAGGCTTAATAATTGTCGCCAGTCAAAAGTTTGATTTTTCTTAGTTGTCAACTATTAATAATTCAAAAATAAAGCACTAGTAACTAGATTCTATTCCCGATGACCAATGCTCAATGTTTACACATACAAACATTTATTAGTGAACAAAAAATTTTCAAATTCTGCTGCTGGTAAGGGACGACTAAATAGAAAACCTTGCATAGAGTTACATTTGTATTGGCGTAAAAAACCTAGTTCTGGTTCTGTCTCTACACCTTCAGCCACTACATCTAAATTGAGATTGTGAGCCATCTGAATTAATGCCTTAGCGATGGCTGACTTTTGCGAATCATTAGCAACATTATGGATAAAATAACGATCTATTTTTAATGTATTTATTGGTAAGTTTTTCAGATAAATCAAAGAAGAGTAACCCGTACCAAAATCATCGATCGCAATTTTTATACCCAAGGATTGCAATTTGCTCATAGTAGCGATCGCACTATTGACATCTTGCATAATCATACTTTCAGTGAGTTCTAGTTCTAGGTCATGTGGTTCTATATTATTCACGGATATAAAATTAACTATATTATGAATGAAATCTGGCTGATTAAATTCAATAGCTGACAGATTTACAGCAACAATCAATGAATCAATTCCAGCATCACGCCAGCTTTTAATTTGTTCGCATACCCTTTTTAATACCCATTTCCCAATTGGAACAATTAAACCTGTAGACTCTGCTAACGGAATAAATTCTGTTGGATAAATCATTCCTAACTCTGGACTTTGCCAGCGTAATAAACTTTCAGCACCTACTATTTTTCCAGATGTAATATCGACTATTGGTTGATAATAAATTTCAAATTCTTGAAAATTATGTTGTTTTATAGCTCGGTGTAAGCTAATTTCTAACAACTGTATTTTTGGAGACAAGTTATTAATGACAGTCTGAGAAGATAAATACCTTTTTAAAGTAGCGTATTTTTCCAACCTGTTCATAATGGCACTTAATAACTCAGCTCGAGTGAATGGCTTAGTTATATAGTCATCTGCACCCATATCCATACCTTGGCGGAAGTCAGATTTAGCAGATTTGGCAGTGAGAAAGATGAAGGGAATTATTGCCGTAGATGGTTCTTGACGTAATGCTGTTAGCACGCCATAACCGTCAATTTCTGGCATCATCATATCACAAAGAATTAAATCAGGAACTTCGGAGATAGCCAAATTTATCCCAATTCTGCCATTAGCCGCAGCAATAGTTTCAAAATCCTCAGCTTCTAGCAAATCTAAAATGTTTTCCCGGACTGCTTCTTCATCTTCTATTATTAATATTTTTGGCATAACTTACCTCATAATTTATATTTTATTATTTCACAACACCATCCAGCAATACTTATTACAAAAAAAACAAACTTTATAATTAAGTATTTTAACTTTGTAGATATCTCCACAATCTTTTAAAATTGCCATTTTTAATCTAGCATTTAGTATATTAACACCATTGCTAGCGCGATAAAACGATTTAAGAATGTCTACTATGTTTTTTTGAAAAATACAAATTTGCCAATCTTTAATTTCAAATACGGTTTGTCTATATTGGCTAAGTAAATTCAACTTGAAAGTGCTATCATCAAAGAAAGATTTTATATAAATTGAAAATAAGTTAGTCCAGATGTGTGTCAAAAGTTTTTCATCGATGCAGCAGGTTACAAATTTATATTGACTGGTGAAAAAAATCAAGCGCCGATAGCCCAGATTCATCTGTATTTGTTCTGGCAATTGTCGGCTGTATTCAACCAAATTGAAGTATGTTGGTCTATACTCTAATTTTCCTACTTCTAACTGGCCAATAATCAACACATCATTCAACATTTCAGTCATGATTATGTGATATTTGGGCTTCTTTGTCTGCATGACCCTATTAGACTTACGGTAAAAGTCCAAATCTCCCTCATAAAGTTCAATGAAGTGAGTGTATTTGCTTGTCGTAGCTTTACGTACTATAGCGCGTACTAGTAACCATTGGGGCTTGAGTAATTGTCTCTCAACGAAAATCTGATGTTCTACCTCCAAGGAACCAATACTAGCATTACCTCTAGTTTTCTCTGTTTTTTGTGCCAGTGCTTGACAGATATAGATGCTTTCAGGAGTAATATTACCGACAATGTTACGTTGCTTATCTACAACTTGAAGTAGTTCCAACTGATGCTGGCACAACCGTGATAGCACTGAGACTATCTCCGAAAATTCTGACATGTTCAATGTCATGATTAAGGTATGCATAACTTCAAGAGTATTGGCTGTTTTTAAGCTATTTTCAGAAGCTACAAACAGTACCATATCATGCTTGGTGAAGTATCCTACTACCTGCGAAGATGAAAAAACAAGATATTTTTACCCCGTGCTACATCAGTGCGTAAGCATAGCCCGTTGTCGAAATAGCATCTACTTGAGTAGTGATGTTTTTAACACAACCATTACGAGCAAACAGTCAATTCTTAACTCTAAGCTTTGTAGGCTGATGAGCTGAGGTAAAGCTTGCATAGATTTTCACGATAGCTATCATCAAATAATAGTTATCTAAAGCTGCTTATCTAAGTATTTTCCAATATTTTGACCTTAAACAACTAGTAATTTTTGGGATACAAACACTACAAAAAGTGTGTTAAGAATTACAAACTAGCTTATATCCAGCTAGTTGGGTATTGAGCATTGGGCAAAACAGTTTTGAGTGCTGTTAGCGGAAAGCTAAGGTTTAGCCCGTGCTGAGTTAGGAGTTTTCTTTTGTCCCCTTGTCCCCTTGTCCCCTTGTCCCCTTGTCTCCCCGCTTCTCTGCCTCTTCACAAAGGACGTAACTGCAACCGCCGTTCGCCATAACGTAATAGCCTTTCTATAGTTACGAGCCGATTTTCCCAAACTTTGACTTGATAGGAATTCGACTTAATTTCTTGGCTCATCAATACCCGAAATTGTGACTGGAACCGAGTTAGAGAGGCTCTCGCCACGAGTAACTTACTAGCAGAAGGAGAAGCGGCAAGCTGATTTAAAGCACTGCGTAAAACTTCTGCCTGGTTGTTAAAATCTGAAATTTTTTGAGATGGTCTTGGTCGTTGGTCATTTTGGAAAACAAATTTCCATTCCCGTTGTAGCGCGGTGTAACGGATGGCGGCAGTTTGAAAAGGCTGACTCAGAGGAATCGGTTCACTTGTTGTAGATTGAATTCTACCTTGGGTGTTACTAAAGAGTTTTTGGAGATCGTTGTTAAAATTCTCTGCGGCAAATAGTGCATAACCACTAACTGGCAAGTCTCTTACCAACTGGAGTTGATCGAATGCCCCGATGGTTGGCAAAGAAAGCAAGCGAATTCCCGGCACCAACAAGGTAGCCCCTAATTGTTTAGAGGCAATCCAGGGTTGGGCCAGTCGTTGAAATCGAGAAGTATCAAGAGCATAAGTCATGGGAACAATTAAATCTACATCCCCCCGTTTTGCCCAAGTTTCCCAATTTTGTTGAATTTTCTGAATCCGTTCTAGTTCTGGCAAAGGAAATACTGCAACCGACAAAATCAAATTCGGTTGCTTTTGTCGCAACTGCTGTGATACTTGGGCGACAAAGCTATCAACTTGCTCGGTGCGAAATTTTGTCCATTTTTGCCACAAATCTGCTTGGCTAGGAGAAATATTCACTGGATCTACACCAGTAAGTTTCTGAAATTGCGCTCTTGCAGCTTTCCCATAGCCATAAGTTCGGCCTGCTGATGGATCTTGGAAAGGGTAGCGAATGTAGTCTAGCTGTAAACCATCCACCTTATATTTAGTGACAATTTCCTCATACAGCTTGAGCAAGTATTGCCGCACTTCGGGGTTGGCTGGGTCGAAGAATGGCTTAGTCTGCCCAACGGGAATCATGTTGCCTAGATTATCGTAGTTTGCCCAATCGGGATGAGCCGCCAGTACTGGCCCTGGATAATTAGGATTAAGGTTGAGAATTTCATTATGACGTTGGTTGCCAGCAGCAAAAGTCCACACCCAAGCGTGTAATTCCATGTCTCGCTCATGGGCTAGTTTCACCGCTTCTTCCAGTGGGTTCCACCCACGAATTAATGGGTTTTGCTCTTTTGCGACTTGGCTCGGATAAATTGTATAGCCAGCGTTAACAGTTTCAAAAAAGACGGTATTAATCCCGGCTTGGGCGAGGCGATCAAAAATCTGTGCCAGTCCCGCCTTACTACCAGCGCGAACAATTGTTCCCCGATCTAACCAAACTGCGCGAATTTCTGGTTGAGCTAGTTTCCGATCGACAGGAAACTGCTGCCACAAAGTTGTTTTAGCGATCAGCCACTGTTGACGAGCCAAAGCGTAGTTTTTTTGAGCAATCAATTGGGGTAAATTTTTAGCAATTAGCCTTGCTTGTGCTAACACTTGGTCTTTACTTATGGCTAACGCCCCCAGTTTGGTTGAGGCTAATTGTGTTGGCTGTTCTTTGACAGACTGGGGGGTGTTCAAATTCCTAGAAAACTGTTTTCCCTCACCCTCAGATATTGTTTCGCCAACATTAGCCGCATCAGCTAACACCGCTAAATGAGCGCTTTCCACGCGACCAATCAGATTTTCTAGTTCTTGCTGGAGAGCGATCGCTTGGTTGTTATCAATCGGCTCATTGGAGTTGGGTGCAACATCCAAACGCACTGCTTGTTCTAATTGGTCAATAGCCTCCTGAGAACTTGGGGGTTTGACCATAGGCAAAGGTCTAGGTATAGGAGCAGTGGCAGTTTTAGGAGGAGTCAATGAGGGAGATAAGGGAGATGAACTACCCCCCTGCCCTCCTGCTCCCCTGCCCCTCTGCTCCCCTGCCCCTCTGCTCCCCTGCACTGAGGGCGCAGCTGCAACAGTTGTAGAGCAGCTTTGGGAACCTCCTGGTATTTTTTTGGTGCGATTTGATGGCGCTAGTGCTGTTAAATAGTGATTGATAGTAGTTTTTAACCAGGCATTATCCAACTCGGCTGCGGAGGCTGTATCTGTTCCCCAGCGCCAGCCCAAAAAGGTGGAACGCTCAGTTGTCACGACTGCGGCCGGACTATCTTTGGAATTCCAAACAACAGGAGATTCAGTGCCCATATCATTAGGAATCACAACGCCGCCGCGCACTTTACCAAATAGTCCAGTTTGATTTGCCCATTCTGGAATCCTGGTTTTTGCAGCTTGAATCTGTTCTGTGTCACTAAGGCTGAATCCCCAATAACCTCCCAAGAGCGATCGCAATAATTGCCGTACTCCTGGCGATGATAAACTACCTACAGGCCCACTAGCAATCAAACGCCCTCCCTTACTCATCCAGTCTTCTAGAGCGATCGCTTGAGTTGGTGTTAATGTCTCGACGTTTGGCAAAAATAATACGCGGCGATCGCCCCAATCTGCCCCACTCTTGACATCATTTAGGGAAATTACACAATATTTCACTCCTGTTGTCTGTAAGCGATCGCTTATCCCTCTCCATTGATTTACATTTTCTTGCCCATACACTACGCTTAATACGGGTTCTTCTGTCGCTGCCGTTGCTGGCAAAATACTCAAAAAACTTAAAACTACAATTTCACAACTTAAAATAAATAATCTTTTAGCTTCTTTAACTTTTAAACTTATATCTTTTTGGTTTTCCTGATAATTCACCAGTGACTCCTCACTTCATTATTAATTAATTTAGTTATTAGTCTTAATTCATTAGTACAGAATATAGGACTTGAGCTTTATCCTAGTAAGTCTACTGAGATTCTCACTTGGCTTAAGTAAGCTAATTTTTTACTTTGCAAAAATTAAATATAATTCCTATAAGCTTTTCGTAGAAGTACTTAGTGAATGACTTTCATCAATCTAGCCTATCAAAAGCAGTAAAAAATGCCAAGATGGATACTCAAATTGCCCAGGCGATTCTATAGAAATTGTTAGCTATTACATTGTGAATTTCATTCCATTGGTGACTAGCTTTTTAGAAAATTTTGTGTTTACCAATTCCAATAGGCTTTTGAGCAATAGCAGAGATTTTTCATTTAAACCTAAAATAAAAAATGCCACTCTTATTCTGATTATCTATTTTTCAGGATTTTTGTGAGTTAAAAAAGTAATACTAGTGCATTTTAAAGCCCTCACTCTAAATCTCTCTCCCAAGCTTGGGAGAGGGACTTTGAAATTGGCTCGGCTCCCTTTTTGCCAAAATTGTGAGAACGGGTTGGCGGATGAAGACAGATTTTGTATTTGTGCAATAAGTCTAATTATTACTCTTGACGATCGCCAGAGTTAAACTAACAATAATTTTTCACGAATTTTTCCAGAAATTTTTAGATAAAATAAGATAATAATTTCAACAGTCGCAATTGCAATCACCAAAATTTATTAAATGTAAAGCTTATCAATTTTGTATTTAACATTAAAATCTTTGGATACAAAAAAATTGCTTTGAGTTGAAAAGCTTAAAATTATACTGATTCAAAAAACGTTTATAACAGATAACCACACCCCCAAAGCATTTTCTTGACAAAAATAGGTATCGGGGGTGAAATTTTGCTATGTACTTCATCCACCTGGAAACTACTATAAAACTAAAGGACTAACAAAAACAGCTTAAAGAATACAAGTATTGATTAAATCTTCAACTCCTCCTACTGGTAAAATTTTTGTCTCAAGTTTGCAGGCTAATTCTTCAATACTCATATCATCTAAAAATACCAATTCACCATGTTTGAGCATTACATTTGGTAGTAAAATTCCGTCTCCCAAATCTTGTCCTTGTAAGTTCAACAGCAAATCATGACCCGTTAGTAATCCCGTGACAGTGATACTCTGTCCCCAATAATCACTACATAAAGCACGCATATTTACTTTTAATCCTTCAACAGAATTTAACCGTTTCAAGATAGGTTCAAAGGCATTTTCTACTGCGTTGCCTACTACCCAAGTTAATTTTCTCTGAGGATAAACTTTTAGCGGTAGTAATTCTGTTGCCGCGGCTGCAAATTGCTTGATAAACAACTGAATTGAACCAACACCATTATCAATTTGGGGATACTCTTCATATTCAGATTCGCTCGGTAATTCTTCACCTGCAATCAAAAACCACTCATCAGCTAACCAAGCGACGTTAGAGGAAAACTTTTGACGAAATTGTTGCGAGAGTATTCGCACTTGAGAAATCACTTCTTTCGCTTTTTCTTTGGTTACGGGTGTAAGTTCGTCTTCTGGAGGCCGAAACCTTGTCAATCCGACTGGCACAACTGCCACCGATGCCACCGTAGGCACTTCACCAGTATGAAAGGATGCTAAGTCTTTTAAGGTTTGCTCTAGATGTTCGCCATCATTTATACCAGGACAAACAACTACTTGAGCATGAACTTGTAGCCGTCTTTTTTGAAACCACTTGAGTTGTTGCAAGATTTGTCCTGCACGGGGATTTTTCAAGAGTCTAATTCTAACTTCCGGCTCCGTGGCATGAACAGAAACATACAACGGAGATAAGCGCATTTGTTCAATCCGCTGCCATTCTCTTTCTGGTAAATTGGTCAGGGTAAGATAAGAGCCGTACAAAAAGCTTAAGCGGTAATCGTCGTCTTTAAAGTACAAGCTGGTGCGCTTACCTGGTGGTTGTTGGTCGATAAAGCAAAAAGGACAACGGTTATTACACTGAATTAAGCCATCAAATAGGGCAGTTTCAAATTCTAGTCCCAAGTCTTGGTCGTAATCTTTTTCGATTTCCAAGCTATGAGTTTTACCAGTAGCGTCTAAAACTTCTAATTCTAAAATTTCATCAGCACACAAAAACTGATAATCAATTAAATCGCGGGGATGTGTACCATTGATTGCAACGATCGCATCCCCAACTTCAAAACCAATCTCTGCGGCTATTGAGTCTGGAAGAACTTTGGTAATTCGAGCAGGATGAATGGTAGTCATGGGGAATGGGGCATTGGGCATAGGGCATTGGGCATTATAGCGTTTCTTAGTTGAGTTTAATACAGACTTAACCTCAGCCTCTTCCCTAGTCGCGTTGGGGAGTAAAATTTAAAGCCTCTCTCCTTTTAGGAGAGAGGAATGGAAGTGAGGTTAGATTGTATTACATACAACCGAGCGATCGCTCTAGTCATTTGCTTTGGACAAAGGACAAATGACAAATGACTAATGACTAATGACTAATGAATATTATCCTTTCCAACCAGCTGCGATCGCTAGTAAGATTGCACTACCGAATGCTAATCTATACCATACGAATATCAAAGTGTTTTTGGTTGCTAAGTATTTGATCAAAAATGCAATTGATAGGTAGGAAAAAATAAACGTTGAAATAATTCCTAAAATTAACAGTGCAACAATGTTATCTGGCAACTGGTGAGCTTGAAACAACTTGAATATTTTCAAGCTTTTGTACAGCGTCGCAATTGTAAGAGTTGGAAACCCTAACAAAAATGAGAATTTTGCTGCTGTAGCACGTTCTAATCCTAAAAATAAGGCAGTTGTCAACGTCGAACCAGAACGAGAAACGCCCGGAATCAAGGCAAGTGTTTGTCCCAATCCAACCAAAATACCATCCTGAATCTGCAATGACTCAAAACCGCGCTTACGAGTGCCAATTTTTTCTGCTAGAGCTAGTAAAAGTGCCATAATAATTGACATGATGCCAATAATTAATGCACTCTCAGGTAAAATATCTTTCAAAAGGAAGCCGAAAATTAAAGCCGGCAGTGTTCCGACGACAATACCGACAAGAATCTTCCATTCTTCGCGTTGCCAGTCTTTGGCTTTTAGTGCTTCGATTCCACCTTTGACAATACTAGAAATCAGCGACCAAAAATACCCCACAATTGCGATAACGCTGCCGAATTGAATCGCATCAACAAAATCTTTAGAACCTAGTTCTTTCCAACCAAATACCTTGGTAAAAATTATAAGATGTGCAGTACTACTGATTGGTAAAAACTCTGTAATACCTTGAACAATACCTAAAATAAAAGCTTGAATAAACTCCATATACAATTAATACCTTTTTCGTGTGATAGAGATCGTGATGAACATTGTTTGGCTGAGTTTAGCTGATGATGTTGCTTTATATACTCTCTATTGCACCCAATCTTGTAGAAAACTCAATTTGACCGATCGAAAACATCATCGAAGACGCTGACTATGTTCTTACACCCGCCTCAATAAGTCAACGCAATTTGAAAAATTCATCAAATTTTAATATTTAGCAGACTCATAGCAGCTGACTTTTCACCTCTGTGTAATCCCTTATTTATAAGGAACTACAAAGGAGTTCTGTATCAGTGGAACTTTAATGGATTCGTCTGGCGCAGAATGTTTTGTTTGGTTTGCACCAGCGCTTGTGGAAATTTTAGTATAATTACAATGCCCCAGGGGGGGATTTGAAAATGTGATATCTTAAGTAAAATAAAGTTTAGTAACAAATATTAAAAACTTTGATTAATAATACACTGTCTTCCTACAGCGTTTCTACCCCTTCTATTGATACTGAGTTGGATTTAGCTGATACTGCGCAAAACGGTATCAGACAATTGGAATCTACACTTTCCCTTTCTTCCTCTTTACCCTTATCTCCTTCTACCCGACAAACTTGGTTAGTGTTTGCAGCAGCGGTGTTTTTGGTAACAGTGCCAGTATTTATAGAAGCGCCAATAGTGCGATCGCTACCAAGTCTGAGTTTAGCGCTGACAGGATTTTGGGTATGGCTCAGTTTTGTATTAATGTCACGTCCTGCAACTTACGTCTGGGGCGATTTGCTCTTGGGGTTTAGCTGGAGTTGGTTAGCAGGAGCGATTTACTGGGGTTGGTTACGTTGGGAACCTTTATGGCATCTGCCTGTGGAATTTATCGGTTTACCGTTTGCTTGCTGGTGTCTGGCAAAGAATTGGGGCAAGGTAGGTAACTGGTTTTATTTAGGTTCTTTACTCGGTACAGTTTTAACAGATATATATTTTTATATAGTAGATTTGATGCCCTATTGGCGGCAAATTATGAGAGTAGATGCAGATGTAGTACCGCAAATCTTACAAAATGCTCTCATACAAGTACAAGCACCTTGGGGACAAACTTGGGCGATAATTCTCGCCGTAGTGCTATTAACAGTAGGAATTTCAGCTTTAGGTCGAAATCAAAGACACTGGTATGCCTTTGGTGGCGCAGTTTTAAGCACAATTTTGGTAGACAGCCTATTTTTGTTAGCTGCGATCGCAGCGTGAAGAAGGTAGGAGACACTATATAGGAATCCATTTTGATTCGGAGAAATTATTTGCGTAGGGAGGGAACAGGGAACAGGGAAGAAGGAATAAAAGTGTACTGAGTTTTTTTCAAAAATCAAATACGAGTCCTATTATATGTTGATGTTGCAATGAGCGTGTGGGCTTCTCTTACTGAAACTTTTCCCAGCCCAATCTACGGCACATCAAAAATGATGCTGTAGATGATTAATTAGTTAAGAAATATTACATAAAAATCGATCGGCATCAAGTCTTTTTTGGCAAGGTTTTCGATCTTAGAAATCGTGCAGTTTTGTGTCTGCTTGAAAGGTAGAATCAGCCACCCCGAAAAGATTTCGTCAAGCAGAGAATGCTGCTGGAATCGTCGATGTAACGCTATTGCAGCCATACAGGCACTCTTTCCACGATGAAAATTTTTGGCAAAAGTATAGTCAAACCCAGTAACGGTAAATATTGTGGATATTAATACGCTGTATATTAGTTTCTGATGACTGCTGTGTTGACTAAGCTATCAGCTTTTGTCCTTTGTCCTTTGTCCTTCGTCCTTTGTCAGTTGTCAGTTGTCCTTTGTCCCTTGTCAGTTGTCCTTTACAAATGACCAATGACCAATGACCAATGACCAATGACCAATGACTAATGACTAATGACTAATAACTGTTGTTAGCTTAAAACTTTTATTGCTGTTTGATGGAAAGAGGTAGAAAAATCGTGAAAGGATTGGCGCGTTTATTAACAGTGTTTAGCTTGTTACTTAGTTGCTGGGGATGGTTGGGAACAACTCAGATAGCCCAAGCTGCTAGTTTCAACAGTTTTGCTTTTCCCCAAGTCCCAGTTCTGGCAATTGAGCGGCAGAATCGGGCAGACGCTAAACTAAGAACGGAATTTGGTAAAAAAATTGATTTGAATAATACCAACGTCCGAGCTTTTCAACAGTTTCCAGGGCTTTATCCTACCTTGGCTAAGAAAATCATCACCAATGCTCCCTACCAAAAGGTAGAGGATGTATTGGATCTTCCAGGATTGAGCGATCGCCAAAAACAAACCCTGCAAGCCAACCTCGATAAATTCACCGTGACAGACCTAGAGCCTGCCTTCAATGAAGGAGACGATCGCTTTAACAACGGTATCTACAGATAACTGAATTGCAGTTAATGTAGCAAATAGCAGCCCACTCCTGATTCTAGGGAGTGGGAGATGATATGAGTTAGGAGTTAGGAGTTTTGAGTTAAAAATTCAAAACTCCTAACTCCTAACTTCTAACTCCTCACTTCCCCCTACACATTACCTTGTCTCAGATAGATATTCCCAGCCAATTTGATGTCTTAGTAGTCGGCGCTGGTGCCGCTGGACTATACACAGCGCTATGTCTGCCAGAATCCTTGCGAGTCGGTTTGATTACCAAAGAAACCGTTGCTTTATCCGCTAGTGATTGGGCACAAGGTGGCATTGCCGCAGCGATCGCGCCAGAAGATTCTCCCACGCTGCACATTGAAGATACGATCCAGGCGGGTGCAGGTTTATGCGATCGCACCGCTGTTGAATTTCTCGCCGAACATGCCCCTAGCTGCATTCAATCCCTAGTTAACTTGGGGGTAGCTTTTGACCGTCATGGTCAAGCCTTAGCTTTAACTTTGGAAGCCGCCCATTCTCGCCGCCGTGTTCTCCACGCTGCTGACACTACAGGCAGAGAAGTTACTACTACCCTCACCGCTCAAGTATTACGTCGCCAAAATATTCAAGTCATTCAGCAAGCTTTGGCTTTGAGTTTGTGGATTGAACCCGAAACTGGTTGCTGTCAGGGAATTAGCCTGTTTTATCAAGGTAAAATCACCTGGATAAGAGCTGGTGCTGTGGTACTAGCAACCGGTGGCGGCGGTCAGGTATTTGCCCAAACCACTAACCCGGCAGTGAGTACCGGTGATGGGGTAGCGATCGCAGCTCGTGCTGGGGCTATCCTCCGCGATTTAGAATTTGTCCAATTTCACCCGACTGCTCTCACTAAACCTGGTGCCGATCGCTTCTTGATCAGCGAAGCTGTACGCGGTGAAGGGGCACATCTCATCGATAATGAAGGGCGGCGTTTTGCTTTTGACTATCACCCTGCGGGTGAACTTGCGCCTAGAGATGTGGTCAGTAGAGCAATTTTCAGCCATTTACAACGTACTGCCCTTGATTTGGCTACTGCTCATGTGTGGTTAGATATGCGCCCCATCCCCGCTGACAAAATTCGTCAGCGCTTTCCCAATATCATCAAAGTTTGTCAGCATTGGGGAGTTGATGTCTTCCACGAACCAATTCCTGTAGCGCCAGCTGCCCATTACTGGATGGGTGGAATTGTTGCGGATCTGATGAATCGCACAAATATCTCTGGTTTGTATGCAGTGGGTGAAACCGCTAGTACTGGAGTACATGGAGCAAATCGCCTTGCCAGTAATTCCCTGTTAGAATGTATTGTGTTTGGGGCCCAGATGGCTGATATTAAGTTAGAAAATATTGGGCTATCCTCAGAAATACCAGTGCTGCCGTTACGGAAATTTAATGCCGATCCTAGTGAGTGGCACATCCAACAAGCACAGCTAGAAGCACTCAGGGAGAAGTTACCGCGTCTAGTGTGGGAAAGTGCTGGTATTTGTCGGGAGCAATCAAGGCTGGAAAGTGCGATCGCGACTATTGAATCTTGGCAGCAAGATTTTGCCGCCTTGCCTTTAACTCAATTCTTGCTTGCTTTACGTCCAGCAGAACCCGCTAGTTTTGACCTACCAGATGTTGAACGGCAATTGGGACTTTGGGCAGAAACCCGCAATTTAATAGATGTAGCTGATTTAATTCTCAAAAGTGCTGCTTTTAGAACCGAAAGCCGAGGCGGACACTTCCGTTTAGATTATCCTCAACCAGACTCAAATTGGCAAGTTCACACACTTATACAAACAAATCATTGGTGGAAATCTCCACTATTGTCTTGAATAAACTACCTTAAATAGCCTGATGGTTTTCGCAACCCTAAGTACAACATCTTGGAATCAGCTGTTAAGTACAAAGATGTGGTGTCCAAGACGGTAGTTAATTCATCGCGTTGCTCACCAGAATCTAAAATTCAAAATTGCCATCAGCGAGTGCCGCTACCATTATGACTGTCGGGACCACCATAATTTGGTGGAATGTATATGTCTTGTAAATTTTGAGAATTGACCTTGCGGGCGATTAAGGTATTACTGCTAGTAGGGCCAAAAGAATTAGCACTTGCAGTACTGAATATACCTGTGCAATCGGCAATTTTTGGGATCAGTAAATAAGCACCTATGCAGAATATCATAAACTTTGTGATTCGGAAGTTACTCTTCATATATTTCAGTAAATTTACTAATTTTTTTATTTCAAAACGTATTTTTTAGTTACTACCGTATATTTACTGTACTTTTTCAAAAAAGTATTTTAACTTTATGAAATTATTGCTGGTACTGTACAAATCATTGTGGTATTCCCTTGTCGATTAACCTTAATTTGCCGATATTAAATAGTTTTCATACTTAAGTGGTATTTCAAATAGGCGATTTTTACATCAGTCTCAAGTTAGATATGTCAATGATTTACTGCCAGCTTTTTGAGTACTTCATTATTTATTAATAATATCTTAATACTTTTAAGTATAAACACTATGTTGCATAAATCATGAGTTCAAAAAAACATGAAATAATACTTATCCAATTGTATAGTTTATAGATTTAATGAGTAAAGATATGTAAAGATAAAACAACATATCTATAGTAATAAAAGGATTTTAAAATTTTGTCTTGCATAATAAGCGAATAAGTACAAGTATAAAAATATTTGTAAATTAAATTACATTAAATTTATTTTGAAAATTATTTTTGTTCGCTAATTATTTTTTGACTTAAATTATGAGGTTTAGCGCTCAAGCCAAAAAGCCTTGGCAGGTCTAGATTTGACGAAAAATTTACCTCGCAAGATAGATGTTATATTTTTTCGAGACAGTGCCTTAGACCTGTCTCTGGTCTAAATTCTTAATTTGAATGTAAAAATTGTAACTTTAGTGAAAAAAGCTGGAGGCTTGACTCTTAATTAATTAAGCAAACTCGTAGCGATTTTTACCAAGGCGCTTGGCACGGTACATTGCTGTATCAGCTTGTTTCATCAAAGTTTCACTGTCTTGACTGTTGTATGGATAAACACTAATGCCAATACTGGCAGAGACTCGGATTGTATAGCCATCCAAAACAATTGGCTTGGTAATACTGCTTAAAATTTTTTCAGCGACTTTAGCAGCTATTTGGACATTAGGTATTGCCCGTAAAATCACAGTAAATTCATCGCCACCCAAACGAGAAACTGTATCACTAGCGCGTAAAGAGTTGCTGAGTCTTCCAGCAATAGTCATTAGCAAGCGATCGCCCGTCTCGTGTCCTAAAGTATCATTGACTTGCTTAAAGCCATCTAGATCGATAAACAGCAGTCCCAACAACAAGTTATTGTGTTGTGCCCAATGTAAGGACTCGTAAAGTTGTTCGGCAAAAAATTCGCGATTAGATAAACCAGTGAGGGGGTCGTGATATGCTAAATAACGTAAGTGGTCTTCTTTGAGTTTTAATTCATTGTTAGAGCGGGATAGTTCAGCAGCAGTACGCTTCAGCTGTTCTTCCATCAGCTTGCGCTGAGTAATATCTCGGATGACACCAACTAAAAAGAAATTGCCGGCTGAGTCTTTGTGGAGCGATCGCTTAGTGGCAATTAGATGAGTCTGGCCATCGGCATTTGTAAATTCTTCTTCATGTTCTTGGGGTTGCTGAGTCCGAAAAACAAGATCGTCTTGTTGTCGAAATACATCAGCTTCATGTTTTGGGAAAAAGTCATAGTCTGACTTTTCAATCAAAAACTTATTTGGATAACCGATAAATCGACAATACGCCTCATTTAAAACAATCCACTGATGTTGTTCATTTTTCACAAAAATTGGATCGGGGATCGTGTTGATAACGTGATGCAAAAATTCCTTGGAACGTTTCCACTCTCCCTGCATGTGAGCAATATGACTAGTCATCCAAATAGCTGAAGTGCCAAAGCAAACCAATGAGGGAATGAGTGGTATCCACCAACCATATAAGAAGAAAGCAAGGTATGCACTCAGGGTCAATACAAAGCAACAAATTAGGATACAGAAGAGACTCCTAGTTGCGTGTCGTATCTGCCATATCGTCACGGCTCCCAGATAAGACCAAACAAAAATCCACAAGTATTCCACCAAGTCAGGCCAGACTTTCAGTAATGGTCTTCCATCAACAGCAGCAGAGATTAACTGACTAATAAAATAAGCCTGCAATTGAATACCAGGTAGAGGCTCAGGCTTTGCTATACCCATTACACTGCTGGAGTAAGGAATAAATACAGAATCTTGGAGACTGGGCGCAGTTGAACCAACAAGTATAATCCGATCTTTGATTAAGTTTGCTTTGACTTTATCTGCCAGTACATCTCTCATCGATACTTGGCGAAAACTACAAAATTCTCCAGACGAACTTTGACATTTAGGTTTGGGAAAATTGCTCAAAATTTGATAGCCTTTATCATCAGCTCCCACATAAGCACCATCATTAGCCTCAAAACGAGTAAATGCTGCCTTACCCAATTGCAAATACTCAGGGTTGCTTTTTGCTTTGGTGGGAGTAATTCCCTTTGACTTTAAATACAATAAAGCCAACTTCAGGGCAAAACTTTCGTGTACTTCATTTTTAACGTGCCAATACAACAAACTGCGACGCACTTTACCATCAAGATCGTACAGCACGTTATTAAAGCCCACTTGATTTTGATTCAGTCCCACTGGAGGCGGAACACTAAAGTTTTTGTTTTTTGACAGTAGTTCAATACCAATTAAGTTGGGCATTGACTGATAAACATTACGCAATTCTTGATTACCAGGCTCTACTGGCAAATTTCTGTAGATATCTAAGCCAATCGCACGGGGTTTGTGGACATTTAATTTTTGCAACAACTGGACAATCTTCGCATCTGAAATCGGCCACGAACCTACTTCGTTTATATAGGTTTCATCAATTACTACGATCGTAATCCGGTCTTCTGGTGGTTCATTTGGACGTAAGCGAAAAAATTGATCCAAAGCCGCTAACTCCAAAGATTGCAATAATCCAAAGGAGTGCAAAAGCAGGACGCAGACTGCAACGCTGGCCGCAGTAATCAATTCTCTGTGTCCTCGACTAAGCGATTGTTTCAGTCCAAAGGTTAACTTCACAAAACGCTTGCCTAGCTGCTGATTCATTGCCATTACCTAGTAGGCAGAAATATTCTCTATTTCCTATAGCTATTAACTATCGGACTAACATAGCTCAAGTAAGAGCTAAATAGAGTTTCTAAAAATTTTTTTAACTCAGCAAGGTTCTTTAAGACATCGTGATATTTGTGATGTATTACCATATATTGAGGCTAATTGTCTGACTAAAAGGCAACTGTGATTGTGGCTCTCAGCACAGATTAATCAATATTGTTGGAAGTGAATTCAGTAAATTTAACTCTCAAAGCCTTCTCTAGTAGAGCCTACTTAATTAAACTCACATTTGCGATCGATTAGGTATTTTACTGAGAATTACGTTAACTTCTAACAGAAACAGCTCTCGGTTCGAGCCTGACATGATTACATCCCAAGGTGGCTCTCAAGTGTTATAAAAAGAAATTAAAATATACAATTTTTAAAGTAAATGTACTTAGCTAATTTCCTTGAGCTTAAGTATTTGCAGATCAAAGCCGAAATAAAATTAGTAATTGGGCATTGGATGAGACCTATTATCTGTTACCAAAAACAAAAAAGCCAACTGGAAACAGATTTTACTGTATTCATCCAGTTGACTATGGGGTGTGAACTACTGAATATTCAGTGTAGGTACTTTACTTAAAATACTTGAAGTTCTGAGGCCCTGTGTAACCAGAAACTTTCGCTAGTTCCTCTAAGTTTTGGACTCCGCTATAGCTTTTACCATTAACGATCCAAGTGGGGAAACCTTCAATTTTTGCAGCTTTACATACTTCTGGTTGAGCTTTGAGTCCATCGGGGGCGCACTCTACCTTAATGCCATTATTGATTATTTCCTCAGCTTCTTTACCAAAAAGTAGCTTTTGTTCGTGACAGTGAGGACACCAATAAGCACTGTATTCCTTTGCACCTACCTTTGCCAGATGGCTTGCTAAGGCTATTTCTGCCTCACCAGAAGTAGTGGTAACTTCCCAACCGAACGCTGGGTTGGGGTTTTCTTTGGGAGTAAAGGTAATTTTAGTGGGTTGTCCAGGAGTGGCAGGTGTCACACCTGATTGATTCACGCCAGCATAGACGCCTAAAGTACCAATCAGCGTTACCATCCCGACAATCAGGGCGGTAAACAAGATTTGTCCAATATCCTCCCAAGTCCGACCGATAATCGTTAGTACCAAAAGACTTACAGAGAACAAAGCTGAACCGATACAGTAAAGACAAATCGCTTTGATTTGAGATGTCAGCACATACATTAAGTAGCCGCTAAAGACAGACATAGCGATCGCACCTACCAGCAGCAGCCACCACGTCCAATTTTCCAATTGTTTGCGGTTATTGTTTTCCCCTGAGTTGAATACCAAGGGAGCCAAAGCCAATATCACCATACTGGTGTATGCCAAAAACCCAAACAAAGCTAATGGCTGTCCAAAAACCGTTGCCCAAGGACTGGAAAGCACATCATTACAGCCCTTAGCGCCAGCCTGTGCCACACAAGCGGCACTGCCTCCGGTTAACTTTTCTATAGTGAGATAACCTGTTATCAGGGCACCACATCCAGCGATCGCGGCAATCAATGGACGTGACCATTTATGAATCCAAGGAGTAGAACGGCGGCGAATCATAAATTGTTATTGGTTAATGGGCATTGGGGAGGCAGTTGCTCCACTTGGGGTCTCCTCAAGTGGAGCAACTGCTGTCATTGGGCATTGGGCATTGGGCAATTGAGTATTAATTATTTCTTCCCATGCCCCATTCCCCATGCCCCATGCCCCAATTAAGAATGTAACTTCACTTGTTCTGCTGATTTGCTTTCACCTTTGGAGTTCCAATTGCGACGGGCAACTTCCACAAATTGACTGACGCGAATTGGGTCAATTGGTTGCTCTATGCGTCCATGACGTTTTAGGGAACTGGAAACTATTACACCATCTGCTGCTTGCATCAATGTATCAATATTTTCCCAATTAGCCCCACTGCCGATGAACACTGGCGTGCCATTTGCTGCACCACAAGCTAGTTCCAAATCTTCTAAATTAGGAGGACTACCTGTAGCCCAACCAGATAAAATCACTCCGTCTGCTAAACCCCTTTCAATGGTGTCTTTCACGGCGACTGTGAGATTTGGAGAACTCAAAGGACGGGCGTGTTTCACCAACACATCGGCCAGGATTTTAACATCACAGCCCAACTCCCGTCGATAGCGGAGTAGTTGATGGGCTTCTCCCTCAATTAATCCCTGGTCGGTTGCCATCACCCCTGTGAGGACGTTGACGCGGATAAATTGCGCCTGTACGCAGCTAGCGATCGCTATTGCACTTTTGGCGTCATTTCGCAAAACATTTAAGCCTATAGGCAAAGTTACCAAATTTTGTATCCGCTGCACCACAATGGTCATGGCACTCACAACTACTGGATCGACTTGGTTTTTGGTAAACGGCGCGTCGAAAAAATTCTCGACAATCAGACCGTCAACCCCTCCACTTGCTAAGGCTGCGGCTTCTTGTTCGGCACGGTCAATGACCGCTTTTAGGCTACCTCCCCAACGGGGTGAGGTAGGCAGTGGTAGCAAGTGAACCACGCCAATAATTGGTGAGCGAGTTTTAAATATCTGATATAAGTCCACGTCTTTAATCCGCCTCGCACAGTCCAGAGTCCAGATTTTTTTGACTATTGAATGCCAGTTCAACACCACTCCCCTGAAGGTTGGGAACCTCTATATAAGGGTGGCTCTTCAACGGGGAAAACCCCACACGTGACTGGCTTTTCTTGACCCTTGACTCATGACTTTTCATTAACTAGTCAAATGTGTTTTATGATAGTCGGTTTATTGCCTCTTTCCTCAGATGGAAATTGGCGTGAAACCTCCCATAAGATATGTTAAGATAAAACCTGGCTACAAGAGGAGTTTGCCACTCACTAGACGCAAGGCAGCTTTCCGTGGTTTAGGCGTCTTGTCCGCGCACAGTCGTAGGACTTGCCAATCGCCAGGGTAGCATTACTGCTTTATAGGCGTAGTCGATTTCTCTGAGGGTAGCGACTTCTCACAACAAGCCCTTTGGGCGGCTTCCCGATGGGTAGGTTAACAACGCACACGCTGTGGTAATGTAAAATATCAATAGGCAAATTGTTAAAAAAGATTACAAGTGTCAAATGTACCCAAAGACACTTCAATTTACCCTGGGGAACAGATTGATAAAAGTATCATAACATGACCTCTATTTTTATTATTTGATAGGGTCATAAGTCTATGGACAGTTGCTGACAGTGAGAATCTGTTGTCGTACTGTTATTAGAAGGATAGCGATCCCAAACAAGCAAAATTAGCGCCAGAATGTTGACTACAAGAAAAAAATGAAGATATTTTCAAAATATGGGTGACAAGCCAACAATTGCCATTTCTCACCTGGGCTGCGAGAAAAATCGAATTGATACAGAACACATGTTGGGAATGCTCGTAGAAGCAGGCTACGGTGTAGATACAAATGAAGAATTAGCAGATTACGTTATTGTTAATACTTGTAGTTTTATTGAAGCGGCCCGGCAAGAATCTGTCAGAACTTTGGTAGAACTGGCAGAGGCAAACAAAAAGATCGTAATTACTGGCTGTATGGCGCAACACTTCCAAGAACAACTTTTGGAGGAGTTGCCTGAAGCAGTAGCCGTTGTGGGTACAGGCGATTATCACAAAATTGTAAATGTAATTGAGCGTGTTGAACTTGGCGAGCGGGTCAAACAGGTTAGTATTGAGCCAACCTACATCGCCGACGAAACTACACCTCGCTATCGCACGACAACGGAGGGCGTAGCTTACCTCCGAGTTGCGGAAGGATGTGATTATCGTTGTGCATTTTGTATAATTCCTCATCTTCGAGGAAACCAGCGATCGCGTACTATTGAATCTATCGTCGCCGAAGCGGAGCAATTAGTTAGTCAAGGGGTAAAGGAAATTATTTTAATTTCCCAAATCACTACTAATTATGGTCTAGATATTTACGGTCAGCCAAAATTAGCCGAATTACTTCGCGCTTTGGGGAAAGTAGATATACCGTGGATCAGAATGCACTACGCTTACCCCACGGGACTGACCCCAAATGTGATAGCGGCCATCCAAGAAACACCCAACGTCCTGCCTTATCTGGATTTGCCCTTGCAGCATTCTCATCCAGAGATTCTCCGCGCCATGAACCGCCCTTGGCAAGGGCGCGTAAATGATGGGATTATAGATCGCATCAAAACGGCGCTACCAACAGCCGTACTGCGGACAACATTTATTGTTGGTTTCCCAGGAGAAACAAGCGAGCATTTTGAGCATCTACTAGAGTTCGTCCAGCGGCATGAATTCGATCATGTTGGTGTCTTCACCTTTTCCTCTGAGGAAGGAACTCCAGCTTATAAGTTGCCAAATCAGTTGTCCCAAGAGGTGATGGATGATCGCCGATACCAACTGATGGAACTCCAGCAACCGATTTCTCAAAAGAAAAATCAACAGGAAGTAGGCAAAATAGTCGATGTCCTGATTGAGCAAGAAAATCCTGAAAGTGGTGAACTAATAGGTCGTTCAGGTAGATTTTCCCCAGAGGTTGATGGTCTGGTGTATGTCAAAGGCCAGGCAAAGTTAGGAACCATCGTGCCAATAGCGATTCACCACGCTGATACATACGACCTCTATGGTCAAGTAGTCAATAACTAAATTGTCTTTTGTCTTTTGTCCTTTGTCTTTTGTTAAATGACCCTTACAGATTTACCCTTATCCCAATATCGACGCTGCATTAATGGCAGTTTTAATGAGGGTTTACCTGAAATTCGGGGACTCACTCGTGGGCATAGCTTCTCCAAAAGTTGAGGCTTTGCTATCGCCCTTGGCTAACTAACTAGCCAATAACTTAATGACTAATGACTAATGACTAATGACCATTGTACAGACGCGATTAATCGCGTCTCTACTGACTAAATGACTAATCCAAAAATCCTTACATAAAATTTAGGACGAATTAATGACTCTTTCATTTCAAGAATTAGGCATTTCCCAAGAACGTGTCGAACAACTAGAAAAAATTGGTTTTACCGAACCAACCAACATTCAAGTGCAAGCAATTCCCCAATTGCTAGCCGGTCGTGATGTGGTAGGTCAATCTCAAACTGGAACAGGTAAAACGGCAGCATTTTCACTGCCAATTTTAGAACGGCTAGATATTAATCAAAGAGCCGTGCAAGCCATAGTTTTAACACCAACTCGTGAATTAGCGATGCAAGTTCACGATGCGATCGCGCAGTTCATCGGTAATGAAGGATTGCGGGTGTTAGCAATCTACGGTGGTCAATCAATCGACCGTCAAATGTTACAACTCAAACGTGGCGTTCACATGGTCGTGGGTACTCCCGGACGCGTGATCGATTTGCTCGATCGCGGCTGTTTAAAGCTCGATCAAGTCAAGTGGTTTGTATTGGATGAAGCTGATGAAATGTTGAGCATGGGCTTTATCGACGATGTAATCAAAATCCTCTCTCAAGCACCCGTAGAACGCCAAACAGCTTTATTCTCGGCAACAATGCCACCATCGATTCGGATGTTGGTGAACAAGTTCTTGCGATCGCCGGCGACAGTCACCGTTGAACAGCCAAAAGCCGCTCCCAACAAAATCAATCAAGTAGCTTACTTGATCCCTCGTCATTGGACAAAAGCCAAAGCTTTACAGCCGATTCTGGAAATGGAAGATCCAGAAACAGCTTTAATCTTTGTCCGCACCAGACGCACAGCCGCAGAACTCACCAGTCAGTTACAAGCAGCTGGTCACAGTGTCGATGAATACCACGGTGACTTGTCTCAGCAAGCACGAGAACGATTATTAAGCCGATTCCGTAACCGTCAAGTGCGCTGGGTGGTAGCAACTGATATCGCAGCGCGAGGATTAGATGTCGATCAACTTTCCCATGTGATCAACTACGACTTACCCGATAGCGTAGAAACCTACGTTCATCGCATTGGTCGTACTGGTCGTGCTGGTAAAGAAGGAACAGCAATTTCTTTAGTACAACCATTTGAGCGGCGCAAGCAGCAAACATTTGAACGTCATAATCGCCAAAGTTGGCAATTGCTGTCGATTCCCACACGCGCCCAGATTGAAGCAAGACACATTCTGAAATTGCAAGAACAGGTGCGAGAAGCTTTGATGGGTGAGCGTTTGGCTTCATTCTTGCCAATTGTTAGCGAACTAATTGAAGAATATGATGCTCAAGCGATCGCCGCAGCTGCACTGCAAATCGCTTACGATCAAACTCGTCCCGCTTGGTTGAGTTCAGACGTAGAAATTCCTCAAGAGGAAAGCTCAACTCCCAAACCAAGACTCGGTAAACGTCGCGAATCTTCTAGCGATCGCCCCCGTGCTGCGTGGAAATCAGATAGCAACAATGGTGAAGAAAGACATTCTTCTCCCAAGCCCAAACTGCGGACAAGTGGACAGGATTCTTCTGCATCTCCTAGTAAAAAGATAGGTTCACCTACAGCTAGGGAATCAGCTTCTTAGTCAAGAGTTAGAAGTTAATCAATTTTGGATTTTAGACTTTTCCTTTAATCCAAAATCAAAATCTAAAATTCGGCAAAGTTAAGAGTTGAGAGTTAAGAGTCAAGAGTTAAGATTTTGACTTTATACTCTTGACTTTTTGGCTTTTTTAGAGGGTTAAAAATACTACAGCCAAGGACGACTAACTTGTTCTAACTCTCTAATTTCATCCTCGTTCAATTTCCAGCCCAAAGCACCAGCATTCTGACGTACCTGTTCGGCTGTCTTCACCCCAGCAATGGGAATAACGTTTCCCTGAGCAATTAACCAGTTGAGAGCAACTTGGGCAGGAGTGCGATTGTATTTTTCTCCGAAATTGCGTAGCAAAGATATGACTGGGGCAATTTTTTGCAGACCTTCTTTCTTAAATCGTGGGTCTATTTTCCTTGCACCAGTGGGGGTTTCGGTACTATCAATACTATACTTCCCTGTGAGTAATCCTTGAGCCAAAGGACTGTAAGCCAAGATAGTCACACCCAACTCACGGGCAGTTGCGATAATACCTTTGCTTTCAACTTGGCGAGTGAGTAAAGAATAGCGCACTTGATTGACAGCCAAAGGTACTCCACGGGTTGCCAATATTTGATGCGCGTCTCGCATTTGCTCTGCTGAGTAATTACTCACACCGACTGCGGCAATTCTGCCTCGCTTCACTTCATCTGCTAGGGCATTCATCAAAGTTTCTTGGCTTAAAAAGAAGGCAAAAGGCCAATGCACTTGATACAGGGCGATTCGTTCAAGTTGTAGGCGTTTGAGACTGGCTGTTAAAGCATCAGAGACGGATTGGGCTGTAAATCGCCACGGTAGTGGGCCAAATTTTGTAGCGATTTGTACAGGTTGTTGTGTCTGTTGCAGAAATTGCCCCAAAAATTTCTCTGATAGTCCCATTCCGTAGATTTCGGCAGTGTCAAAGAAGGTAATACCAGCTTCTAAGGCTGCTGTAAATGCTTCTTGTAACTGTTCTGGGCCGTAGGCACTGCCATAATTCCAAAATAGTTTATCACCCCAAGCCCAAGTGCCTATGCACAAGGGTGTAACAACTGGGCCATTTTGCCCCAATGTGATGTTTTCCACAGTTGCAAAATTTAATTTATTTACATTTCTTTACTTTTATAGTGTATCGTTACAGGCAAGATTGGGTGCGATCGTCATCATTTGCCGCAATTCTTGTTGTGCGTAGGCGTAGCCCCTCGTAGGCATCGCAGTTTGCATCAAGATTTACAAATTACACTTGACAATATATCTATTCTCAGAATAGAGGGAGGCTAATAACCTCCCTTTTATAATAGTTGAGTGTATTTACTTGTATTTAAGAATTAGATGATTTATCCTGCTTGGCTTTTTTGATTAATTCCATGTAGACATTAATCTCACTAATTTCTACATCATGCTCAACTCTAGTTACTTTCCATTTCTCCTTTTTTAGGTAAACTTCCTCTCCTACTCTGGGAGTAAATTGGAGGTCATAAAACTTTTTTAGAAAATCTTTTTGATTTTCTTCCCATAATATTACTTTGACTACTTCTTTGCTCATTGCTTATGCCTTTTTGGTTACTAGATGAAGCTAAGTACTTTGATGACATATACACGGCAAGTTTATCTTACTAATTCAATTGAATAGCGTAGTTAAAACCACATTTTTACATTGATATTTTTATGTGCCTTGATTGCGTCTCTTTAAGTTAAAGATTTTTTATTTTTATAGCGTATCATCATTGTCTGATTCATCGCCTTATTAGCTGTGTCTGTATAATTCAGATACATATTGCTTACGGTCAAACTTGAATGGCCCTAGATTATATTGCCAGTCACGATGAAATTGATGAAGATCAGCCCACTCAACAGTTGATTCATTAAGTGTGATGCGAACCTGAATAAACCAGCACTCAATCACCCCACAGGTACAACCTAAAACAATTGCTTTGCCAGCTTGCAAATTATTTGATTCCAAGCTAAACCCATGATCCCAAGGTTCGCCAAGCAAATTGCGTGAAGGAAGTAAAATCATCGAAGGTGGTAAATACAAATAGTCTCCTGCTGGAAAGGCTAACTCATCAATATCTTCCCCCGCAGCACGCCGTTCCTTAATCTCCGCTTGAACAAATGGTTTTTCAATTAGACGCACTACTTCTATGAGCGGTTGATTATTGATATAAATCTCAGCCACACAAAGCCCCTTACCTAGCGTCCAGGGAGGGAATGAGCGATTGATTCGTATTTCAAAGCGATCAAAATTTTCCATATTAAAAACTTATTCCATCAACTATCATAAACAACAGTTGGCTGTCCTGTGATGGTTGCTAAACGATCGCTGATTGATGTCACAATTGCAAAAGCTGTTTGTTTTGTTATGATACCTGACTCGAAAACAACATGAATGCCATGCATTTCGTATGAAAACGATACTTCGCAGCCACAAACTTTAATTTGGCATACGTCCTGTCCCTCAATTATTTTTGAGCGATAGTCAAGCGGTTGATATATCTCGCAACCAGCGCTTTCAGGGAAGATAAACCATCCGCCAGCCTGCGGCTGGATATTAAATTCAAGCATATAGAACCTTATAGGGCTATAGATTATGCTTCAGTAAATTAATGATTACTGATGGTGTGTAGATTTAAGTAAATGTAAATTTAAAATGCTATTAGCTTAAGTAAGTGAATTAGCTCTTAAATTAAATTTAATCTTGAAAAAAACTTTCTACTTGTTGTCCAATCGGTTGATGTAGTTCCATCGCTAAAGATTTGTGAAGAAATTGTGCTAGAGCTTCTCGTTGCAAGGGAATATTTAACTCAGGAAATTCTTTTTTTATCCGAAATAAACAAATTGCCAAAAATGATGCTGTTGAGCGCACATCAATTCTTTTATCTTGAGTAATTGATAAAAGTTTATTAGCGAATTGTGTAATATTATGATATTTCATTTGATATGAAATACGCAGTAAATTTATAACTTGATATTCAGTGAGGTTTGGTTCATCTATTTTTACTAATAGATAATCAAATGCAGGTTTACCAAGCTTAATAATTTCATTAGCTACATGATCAGATAAACGTTTACTATGAAGCTGTTTGATTAGTTTTTCAAGGGTATTATCCATCTTTTAGGTTTCTGATACCGTTGGTGATTTTAGAGAATTTTCGAGAATACCCAACTTAAGAGATTGGTAGTTGTAAGTTTAGATTAGATTCAAACATTTTCCCATCTATTAGCTACACCTTTACTTCGCAATAAAAATACGAATAAGAGGCTCTTAAAACCTTTGAGATCGCTGAACTACGCCAAAAATTGATAAGAGGATGTTTGAAAAGTCCTCTTATCGGTATCAAAAGTTTTAGATCCCCCTAAATCCCCCTTAAAAAGGGGGACTTTGATTCCGGTTCCCCCCTTTTTAAGGGGGGTTAGGGGGGATCAACAAGTGCCTAAAATCACAGCCAAAGACTTTTCAAACAACCTCTAAGCTCGACTTTATCCAAAATTAAGAACTTGCTTATTTTGATACGGCAAAAACCCTAGCTTTTTGGCAAAAACTTTTTCCATGTCACTGATTATCGGTTAAATCTAAAAAGTAAAACTACCGTCCCACAAAGGTTTCAGTGTCAGGTTTTGGGTTTCGTAAAAATGGATAAAGTCGAGCTAAGAAATACAGTGCTAAAGTTTCTTACTTTAGTCATTTTTCAAGCTTTTTTACGATTTGCTACTTTGAGGCGATCGCTCTGGAAACCATAAAAGGGCAATTGAGGATTTTAATCAAGCTCTTGTCATTTTGTAAAAATATAACAATAGACATGAAATGTCCATTCTATGTGTTTTGCTGTGCGGCAAGCTGGACAGCTTCTATATCAACATTGAGGTGTTGAGCAATCTGCTCCACACTCATCCCTGTTTTTAGTAGCAGAGGCACAGTAAGTTTCAACATTTCAGCTTCCCGTTCTTCTCGACCTTCTTCTCGACCTTCTTCTCGACCTTCTTCTCGACCCTCAGCTTTCGCTTCCTGATAAACCCTTGTTTGCTCTAAAGTCAATCCCAGCATAGCTTCAACTTCCTCTCTACTCAAGGTCGAAAACTTATAAACGGCGATTGTGGTTATGATATTGAGTATTTCGTTTTGCGGCAGTGTGTCCGTTTCCTCTAATTTTACCCGCTCAATCAATTGCTTTGCCTGCTCTGCCATCACTTCATCCGATGCTAGAGTCAACTGCATCAAGTTGATGCCTATTGGCTGCTGATTAGTCGCGCCTAACTCATCTAAATAGATTCGCTGCACTTGGTCGCTATTGAGAAATATTCGATGAGTTTTTTGATCGCTTGGTTCCAAAGAGCGTGATGAAAAAATTACCACACAGAACCAGTCATCATACTGAAAACGATTCCGGTTCAGGTACATCAGCGACTCGGTAAAGAACCGATGGTAAAGAGCTTCATCTCTTTGGAATTGAACTTCAGCAAAAAAGATAACTCTGGATGTTGCATCCTCTGGAGGTAAAAAAACACCATCGATGCGGAAAGCCGTTTCTTTGACTTCAAGTGATTCAAATCGATAGTTTTGTGCTTGAGGAGGAGGGACATCAATCAGTTCAAAGAGTAACCCAGGAAAGCGCTTAAAAATTTGATAGTAAATTGAGTCTCGTTTCACTATTTCATCCTAAAATTCTCTGGTTATGCGTAGGCGTAGCCCGTCGTAGACATCGCACATTACAACCAAGTCCTAAAAATTAATCGTAACTTGGCTGAAGCCTACGCTAATCAAGGTGTATAATCGCTTGCCAAATCGCAACTTCAACTTTTCGTTCGCTGATTTGGAGTGAGTAGGGTTTATCTTTATTTAAAGAGAGAAATTAAATCCTATAAAGCATACGAAAAAGTAGCTATGGCAAGCGGTGAAGTATTTGATACCAAAACCAAATCCCTATCTGTGCCAAGGGTAAACCTGCTGACCATGTTCCGCCTGGGTTTATTTCAAATGGGGTTGAGCATGATGTCCATCTTGACTCTAGGCGTACTCAACAGAGTCATGATTCAAGAAATAGCAATTCCGGCGACGCTGGTATCGGTAGTTCTAGCACTGCCTTTATTTGTTGCTCCTTCGCGTGTCTGGTTCGGACAGATTTCCGATGCCAAGCCGTTATGGGGATACCACCGTACAGCTTATGTTTGGGTGGGCGCGGCAATATTTGCGATCGCAGCATTTTTAGCTATACAAGTGATATGGCAGCTTAATATTGCTGGAAATAATGCAGGTACTTGGGTATGGACAACCCAAACAATTGGCTGGACAGGTCTTTTGGCTTTAGTTTTTGCTGTATACGGTCTAGGAATTTGTGCTAGCGGTACTGCTTTTGCTGCTTTGTTGGTGGATATATCTGAAGAAGATAACCGTTCCAAAGTAGTCGGTGTGGTTTGGTCGATGCTAATGGTGGGGATTATTGTTGGGGCGATTATTAGTGCCAGCTTGCTGAAACAGTTAACCCCAGAAGCAACTGTAGAAACTTTGCAGCCAGCAATCAACCGATTGTTTACTATCGTCCCAGCAATTGTATTTGGTTTAGCGATCGCAGCGACATTTGGCGTAGAAAAAAAATACTCTCAATACTCAACCCGTTCTACATTGGTGAATCGGGAAGATAGCATCACTCTAGGCAATGCTTGGAAAATTTTGACAGCTAGTCCACAAACAGGTATATTTTTCACCTTTTTATTGGTGATGACTATCAGTTTGTTTATGCAAGACCCGATTTTAGAACCTTATGCGGGTCAAGTATTTAAAATGCCCCTAGCGGAAAGTACCAAATTAAATATTTTTTATGGAACAGGTCTATTGATTGCTTATGGCGTTACGGGCTTTTATATTATCCCGCGTTTGGGTAAGCGCAGAACTGCACGTTTTGGCTGTATGTTGGTAGCATTCTGTGCAATATTGCTAGGTATCTCAGGATTCACAGCTAATGCAGCAGTTCTTAAACTAAGTTTGGTCTTGTTCGGTTTAGCCACAGGTTTCTTAACTACAGCCGCAATTAGCTTGATGTTGGATCTCACAGCAGCAGAAGCCGCAGGTACGTTTATTGGAGCATGGGGATTAGCGCAGTCCATCTCTAGAGGAATCGCCGTGGTAATTGGAGGTACAGTTTTGGATATTGGACGCAAGCTGTTACCTAGCGCAGAGTTAGCTTATGGACTGGTATTTGTTCTAGAAGCGGTAGGAATGGTGCTGTCGATTTGGTTTCTGAATCGGGTGAACATCACAGAATTTCAAACAAGTACCAAGCAAGCGATCGCTTCAGTTTTAGAAAGCGATTTAGATTAAACTGTATAGGGCATGGGGCATGGGGCATGGGGCATTGGGCATTGGGCATGGGACAAATGACCAATACTTCGGCTTCTCTACGAGACGCTATGCGTTAGCGGAGCTTTCGCTTTAGCGATACGCTCAGTACAAATGACAAATGACTAATAACCAATGAATGATTTTTGGACAACAATTCTTGATTTTGCCCAAACTACCACTACCAGAGTGGGCAAGCAACTAATGCAAGATTTTGGGCAAGTACAGGCTGACCAAAAAGCTGATGGTAGTTTGGTGACGCAAGCAGATAAATGGGCAGATCGGGAAATTCGGGATGCGATCGCTTCTACTTTCCTTGGCTACGGCATTTTGAGCGAAGAGAGCGATCAGTCATTTCCCGGTACTGAGTGGTGCTGGGTAATCGATCCTCTTGATGGTACAACGAACTTCACACGCGGCATTCCCATCTGGACAATATCTCTGGGTTTGCTGTATCGAGGTACGCCCATTTTTGGGTATATTTACGCCCCAACTCTGAATCAAGCTTTTCATGGGTTTTGGGCAGGTTCATCTGGGTTAACACCCCCAATAGGAGCATTTCTCAACAACCACCCCATCCACACCAGTGTAGATAGTCCTAGCAATAATCACTTTTTTAACCTCTGTTCTCGTAGTACCGCAGTTATCAAAAATGGCTTTCCCTGCAAAATTCGGATGTTGGGTGTAGCTAGCTATAACTTTTTGACAGTTGCTACTGGGGCTACTCTCGGTGGGATTGAGGCGACACCAAAAGTTTGGGACTTAGCCGGGGCTTGGGTAATTGTCCAAGCTGCTGGTGGAGTCTGGGCTTCGCTGAAGTCAGAACCGTTTCCATTGTCACCGGGAGAAGATTATAGCGATCGCTCTTTTCCCACCCTTGTGGTTAGTCGTGCCGAATTAATTCCGGTATTTCAACCTTTTCTCGAAGGCGTAAAAATTTAATTTGCAAGTTTATACCTTAAGGAAGCGCTTTTGTCAATCAGCCTCTCGGAGTATTGCATAAGCGATATTAAACTTAACAAAACCCAAGTCAAACAAAGAATTGAGTATAAATAAAGCTAGTAATAATCCTGATTTAAGTGCAAAACCAGTGTAGTTATTAATTTAAGTATAATTGTGACTTTCATCACACTGGTTAATTTAGTATAAAAAATTTTATGTTGTCTAATCTAGATTTAATTCGAGAGTTTGTACAAAACTCTATTCAAAAAAAAGACGTTTTGTTGTCAAATCCTGTTTTGACAGCGCAAACAGTGTATAAAATAAACCAACTAACAGCAAAATCTGAAGGCGTAATTGCCACTGCTCAACTATCAAATACCCTATCTGAATTCTCGATTTCTCCAAAATCAACCCAGTGGGAATTGATAAATCAGGCATTAGCAGAATATAGTTATATTCTCAAAGGAGAAGTAGATAGTCGGGGTTTCTATCAGTATCAATACTGCGAAGTTCCCAAAGGCTATCAGATGAATTGTACTAAATGTGTCATTCTATGGCGGGCCTGGTGGAAATATTGCAAACATAGTTCAAGACCAGGGATTCCGTTGGAACTTCTGATTAGAACACGAGATTCATGGTACCCAATTAGAGATTTAATTATCAGTGACGGACTTCTTTATATCAAAACCTTGGGAAGTGAGATTGCACTTGGCTCAGACGATTTAGTTACTTGGTTAAGCAAAGTTGATGTAACCAAAATTAAAGAAATACCTTCTACAGAGACATAGGTGTGGGTATGGGGTTACGGATGTATACCCCTATATTTATTTGCAAACATTTTTCAAAGTGATATTGACAACATAATTAGGCAAAGGACGTGAAGAGAAATGAAAGGACTTTGGCTCGAAAATAAGCAGTTGCAATTACGCACAGATATTCCGGTTCCTGAGCCGCCACAGGGAGAAGCCTTAGTACGCGTCTTGCGTGCAGGTATCTGTAATACCGATCTGGAACTACTTAGAGGCTACTATCCCTACACTGGTATTTTAGGGCATGAATTTGTCGGCATTGTCGAACAAGGGCCAGAACACTTAGTTAACCAACGCGTAGTTGGAGAAATCAATGCTGTATGTGGGCATTGTCGGTTTTGTCGTAGCGGACAACCAACTCATTGCGAAAATCGTACAGTTTTGGGTATTGTCAATCGCAACGGTGCCTTTAGTGAATATCTTTGTTTGCCGGTAGAGAACCTGCATTTAGTACCCGATAATGTGCCAACAGAAGTAGCAACATTTACTGAACCTGTAGCAGCAGCTTTGGAAATTCAGCAGCAAGTGCCATTGCATCCAAACCATCGGGTGCTAGTAGTTGGAGATGGCAAACTAGGGCAATTAGTAGCTCAGACACTAGCTCTAACTGGCTGTGAACTTGTAGCTGTGGGGCGTCATCGAGAAAAACTGGCTAACTTAGAAGCACGGGGAATAAAAACGAGTCTAGCTGATGATATTACAGATGGATATTTCGATATCTCAGTAGAATGCACTGGCAATCCAGAAGGATTTGCGATCGCCCGCCGCGCTCTCCGTCCCCGTGGTACACTTGTACTGAAAAGTACTTATGCTGGCAACCTCAGCCTAGATGCTTCTTCCTTAGTAGTAGATGAAATCACCCTCATCGGCTCCCGTTGTGGCCCTTTTACCCCAGCCCTCCAGCTACTAGCCACAGGACAAGTTGATGTGCAACCCCTGATTCATGCCACCTACCCTCTCATTGAAGGGCTTGCAGCTTTTGAACACGCCCAGAGTCGGGGTGTTTTAAAGATATTGTTAGAGATTAGTTAATTGTCATTGGGTATCGGGCATTGGGCATTAGGAATGCTGAGTGCTGAGTTAGGAGTTAAGAGTTAAGAGTTAAGAGTTAGGAGTTTTGTTTATCTCCTTGTCCCCTTGTCCTCTCATCTCCCTGCTCCCCTGCTTCCCCACTCCCTAATATAGATAAGGATTAGTCTTTGGTTGATAGTCACGACAATAGATCGCTTCTTCTGTATTGGCAATAGATGGGCGTACAGTACATTTAAGACGGTAATTGTCGGTAAAAAATTGGCAACCAGTACAGGGAATTTGATGCATTTGCTTGGCTGTATTAACACTATCTCGTGCGGCCGTCCAGAGACTCAAAACAACCAGAATAGTTACAGTCCAAGCAACTACAAAACAAATCGGGACTAATAAAGGTTGAATTCCATTAATTAAGAAAAATATCAATTGAAGCATAGTATGTCCTGATACAAATTAGGAGTTAAAAGTATATTAACTCTTAACTCCTAATTCTTAACTTCCCACTATGGAGGTACAAATTAAACGCCAGCATGACCCAGGGCTAAACCTGTTACCAGCATTCCCAGAACAAGGAAAGGTTGGGCACTAGCTTGGTACTTAACATCATTTTTCACGGGGTCACGTAGGAAATACATATCCTGCAAGGTGATTTGCGGGATGATTAACAGTACTAGTATTGCTGCATACAAATTTTCGTGGATGCTGACGAGATAAGCTGCAATCAATCCTTGAAATATATCAATTGTCGCTACACAAATCCATGCCGCAGTGGTGATGCCAAACATTACGGGTAGTGAATTTAATCCTAACTGGCGATCGCCTTCTACACTCTTGAAGTCATTGACAATGGCAATACCCAATCCAGCCAAGCTGTAGAACATTGTCAAGATCACAATTGTGGAATTCAGTTCTCCAAATAAAGCGTGTCCTGTAGACCAAGGTAGAGTAATGTAGCTTGCACCCAAGGCGTAGCTACCTAGCCAGCCGTTTTGCTTGAGTTTCAGGGGAGGCGCAGAATAAATATAAGCGATGAAAGAACCGATAATTGCGATCGCTGTAATTGTCGGGAATTCATGACCAGACCACACATCTAGCGCAAATGCCAAACCATAGCCAGCAATCAGTAATACCCAAATCTGAATAATTACCTGGGGTAAGGGAATTGCTCCAGAGGGAATCGGGCGATAAGGTTCATTGATGGCATCGATTTCGCGATCGTAGTAATCATTAAGGATTTGGGTGTAACCTGTCATCAATGGCCCAGCCAATAACATACAGGCTGCTACCTTCAACACATTTTCCAGCGTCCAAGTATAGTTACCAGAAGAAGCCGCACCACAGACTACACCCCAAATTAAGGGAATCCAGGTGATGGGCTTCATGAGCTGTAAACGAATTTTCCAAATCGAAGTTTCTCCAGACGCTGCACCTTTCATCCCCAACATCTGCCTAGTTTTCGCACTGCGATCGGCAGATGCGATCGCTTGCTCATTGAGATTATTTGCCACTGAGTCTAGTGCTTCAGATGGGTTAGGGTCTGGGGGAATGGGAGTTGATTCTGACATAAGGCGTATTTTTTTAGAGTGAGGAGTTAGGAGTTAGAAGTTATGAATTATTAGTTAGGAGTTAGGAGTTATGAATTACGTCTAATGTGAATTAAGTCTAGAAACCCTTGTAATTTCGTGGGTATTCCCAATCATACAATTTTGGGCGAGTCTAGAAACCCTTATGCGATAAGAAGCTTTTCTAATTCACATCAGGCGTGAATTATTATTTTTATTCCTAACTCCTCACTCTTAACTCCTAACTTTGTTCCTACTCCTAACTAACTTAAAACGAAATTATCAAATAATGATTCTGAAACTTTGCTCCAGCAACGGGTCTGCCACTCAGAGCCGGGGGTAAGGGAATATTGCGTCGCTGATCTCCTGCTTCTACCGTGACTTCTGGCCCATATTGGGTAAGTTTGACTTGCTTTTTGTCAAATCCTGGTAAGAATAAGCGTACCTGACGATTGTGGATGTCTATTTCAATAGGTTTGGGAGCCTGTAAAGCTTGTGCTTCAAAGTTGGGTAGAGCGTCTATCAGTGGTTGCCAATCACCCGTGGGCGAGTTGGGAACGACGCTTACAGGTAAGGGTATAAATTCCTCTGACAGATTGATATTTGTCTCAGTAGACACAAGCAAAACACCACCGACAGTTAAACCGATTTGTTGAGCGCTACCCCATAAATAACGAGCATTTGCTACCTCAATCGGATCTCCTGTAGTCACTAAGAAAGCAGCGAGACGCTTGGGATCGGCCAGAGCGGCTCTCCCCTTTTCTAAGAAATTATTGACTTGGTTAGTGGGAGCGGCAAAGTTATCTGCTGTCCAGTTGATATTGAAAAAACTGCTAATCAGAGGTTGAATCAAAGGTGATTCAGTAATTGTCTTCCCCAAGTCGGAGTTGACAAACAATTGCCGAAATCGCCGGACATACCAACTCAGAGATTCTGGCAAACCCAACATTCGCAGCGTTAAAGAGTCGCCCGTGCCATCGTAGACGATCGCATCATATTTGCCACTGGCATCATATTCGCGAATAGCGTTCAGCGCTAGAGCGTTGTCCATCCCCGGCAAGACTACCAGTTCTTGACCAAAAACGTCTTTGAAGATGGGCGTGCGGAGATATTGCGCCTCAAGTTTTTTCACTTCGTCCCAGTTGCGCTCAAGCAGTACAGATGCTTGAAACTGTACCGCCTGTAACTTGGGAGAGATCTCTTGAGGATCGGCAGCAATGGGAGTACCCAACAGGATTGACAATGTTGGTTCTGCTTGTCCTGCTAGAAGTACGCGCTTGCCTTGACTTGCCAATAATTTGGCGGCGGCGATCGCAATTTTGGTACGAGCGGTGCCGCCTTTGCCCAAAAATGTCAATATTAGAGCCATTAGTTGATTCCTATTTTCACCGCCGATCTTTTCAACTCCAACTTAGCACTCAATATAGACTCTCAACCTGTGCTTTCAACTTCAGAGCCAAAGAAAAATCCGGATCTGAGTTTTTTACACTACTACACAGGTTTGATTTCATCTTCAAAAAACCAAGTAGAATAATTGTCTTCAAACAGAACCACTACACCGATTCCACCACCATCAGTGACTTTGTAGCCTTGGATGATACCCACTTGTCCGAGTTTTTTTACAACTGGGGCAGAAACGCGATCGCGTAAACGAAAAACTTTAACCTTTTGTCCGATTTCCATGCCTGATTACAATTTCAGATAAACCAAGTCTCAGTGTAGCGGAATCCGTGACTCTGCTCTCATCAATTCAGGGGAGATGAGGGAGAGATGAGAAAGAATAACTCCTAACTCCTGACTTAACAGCTTAAAATTAAATCGGCAACCAAACAGGTAAATACTCAATGTTTGTCTTTTTTGTTCAAAGACACCCAAAAGCGATCGCGTACTTCTAACAGAGAAAATTGCTATTGTCGGGCAACAATAGACACCGAAAGCACAATTGCGGTTGTCACAGGAACGGCTGCGATCGCACAACTTCGCTAGATAGAGCAGCGCTTCGATTGTTCCATGAACAAATATCTGAATAAAAGCATTTTTATTGACTATAAAGCAATTGTATGGTAAAAAACCTAATTATTTGCGTTCGCTCAGTTCTAGGAACCAATTGATAAATTCATTGGTCTTGCCCGGATAGGATGTGATTAAGAGTATAAAAATGGTAACTATTAGGACTTCGATTTGATTTCTAAAAACATACTGAGACTGAAAAGCTTATTTTATAAGGGTTTTATCTAAAATTTTGTTCAAAAATCAGATATGAGTCCCATAGTAACTTATGTTTAACAACGCTTTTTAAAATAAAGTTTTTATTGTTAAAGTAATGCGGTAAAGTAGCCACCAATAGTATAAAATCTGCAAATAATTTAGCTATGAACTGTAGCGGTGTGTAAGGATGAAGCTTTCGGTTAAAAGTAATTCAACTTGGTTGCAAGTGTGGCGCTACTGGGAATTGCTGCACGTCTTGGTAGCACGAAATCTTAAAGTGCGTTACCGGGGTTCATTTCTAGGGGTTTATTGGTCGCTATTGAACCCGTTGATTATGACCGGGCTATACACTGCAATTTTTGGGACAACGTTTTCGTCGTATTACAATAACTCAATCCCAAACTATGTATTAGCAGCATTTACAGGACTGGTGGTAATCAACTTTTTTTCAGCTTCCACTTCTCAGGCACTAAGTAGTGTAGTAGGTAACGGCTCACTGTTAAATAAAATTCGTCTGCCAGTCAGTATTTTCCCAGTATCAATGATTGCAGCAAATGTGTTTCAGTTTGCCGTTGGAGTGTTGCCTTTATTAGGAATAATAACTTTTGTTAAATCCAAAAGTTTATTAAACGTGGTAGCATTGCTGATTCCATTTTTAGCGCTGGTTTTAGTCTGTATGGGAGTTGGTTTTTTGGTCAGCGCTTTATATGTATTTTTTAGAGATTTACCTTATTTTTATGAGTTAATTGTATTTGTAATTTGGATCGGTAGTCCTGTATTTTATCCGCCAGACATTGTTCCAAAAACAGTAAAAGCATTTTTAGGATTAAATCCTTTATCACCAGTTATTGAAAGTATCCGGCAGATTACACTATCGGGAATGCTACCAGATTTAAGTTTAATTTGGGGAGCCTTGCTGAGTGGCATAATTATTTTGTCACTGGGATGGGTTTGTTTTCAACTGTGGCGGCATCAATTTATGGATTTGCTGTAAATAAATGGAAGTAATTCGCCTAGATCGAGTTTCGCTGTGGCGACGAACGCAAGAAGAGTTTTCTTATGACCTAAAGAAAACACTCCTATCTTTTTTGGAAGGTAAATATCACCAGCCTGCGAAGAAACAGGTGCTAAATGAAATTGATTTAGTTGTTGAAAAAGGTGAAAAAATAGGTATTATAGGGGCAAATGGCTCTGGTAAATCAACATTATTAAAGATAATTTCTGGAATTTTACAACCTACTAGCGGATTAGTGCGAGTACGAGGTCAAATTGCGCCATTGATTGAACTTGGAGCGGGGTTTGATGCAGAAATTTCTGTGATGGATAATATTTTGTTGTATGGCGTATTACTGGGATATTCCCGAGCAGAAATGCGAAGAAGAACGCTTTCAATATTAGAGTTTGCAGAGTTAGAAGATTATGCATTAGTACCAGTGAAGGGATTATCTTCTGGAATGGTAGCGCGATTAGGGTTTGCGATCGCCACCGATATACAGCCGGATATTTTGATATTAGATGAAGTATTGTCGGTAGGAGATGAAAGTTTCAAAAACAAGTGTAAGCGAAGAATTGAGCAATTTTGGAATCAGAACGCTACTGTATTAGTAGTTTCTCATGATTTAAAATTTATCAAACAATCTTGTGTTAGAGGAATTTGGTTAGATCAAGGAAAAGTGCGTTTTATGGGAAACGCGGATGAAACTGCCGACTACTATTTAAACTCAGTAAGTAAAATTTAATCTAAATTATCTAAATTTCCTTATCAGTAGTAATTCTGCCTGAAGGAAAATGATTTGATGAACTACGTGAATCGAAAGACTATATGATTAGATAAACTTAGGCAAAAATTTTAGTTAAGCTTTAAACAAAAATGTATTCTATTGTGAAGAATGATTGATGATAAATTTCAGGAGAATCAGATGGATTACGAAAAAATACTAGAGCGTATAAGTGATGTTTATCAACAATCCGTTAGATTTTATCGTCCAGCTGGAAATGAGGAAGAACAATCAAGCAAAACTCTACCTCATCAACCACTAAATAATAGTTATGTTACAGAAATTGATGGTAACTATTTATTATTTTTTAATGATATATATACAAATACTATTCGTAAATGGCTAAAAAATATTTTAAAAAAAATATCATGGCCTATCTTTAAAAGACAAGTTTATTATAATTCTGCTGTTAGACGACTTTTATACAATTTAATTCAAAAAACTGATCAATATTCTACAAGGGATAAAGAAGTAAATAAGAAGCTTTCTCAGTTTGAGCAGAAAATAGACCAACTATCTCAACTTAAGCAGAAAATAGACCAACTACCTCAACTTAAACAGAAGATAGACCAACTACCTCAACTTGAACAAAAAATAGAACAGCTTTCTCAACTTGAGCAGAAAATAGAGCAAATTTCTCAACTTGAGCAGAAAATAGAGCAAATTTCTCAACTTGAGCAGAAAATAGAGCAAATTTCTACTGAATTACAAGCCGACAACAGTGTAACGAACCAAGCCTCTTCTAATGAAGAATCTAAAATTGCTAGTGGTTTATGGTTTAATGAACCAATAATTGTGGGCTATCGCGAAAATGGCGAAGCTTACTGGGCAGGAACTAATGAGAGAATATTCGAGAAGACCTTTGTTTTACAATCTCTTGCCCGTTTGTATGAATCAAGCAGTATAACAGTCTTGGATGTAGGGGCTGCTGAAAGTCTCCTTTCCTATGAGTTAGCGAGTTTTAATTATTCAGTTACAGCGATAGACATTCGCCCCATAGCATTATTTCATCCCAACTTAAAGTTTGTTAAAACTGATATCTGTAACCCTGTATTACCGTCAGCTAGCTTTGATTGTGTGGTTGCTTTATCAACTTTGGAACACATTGGTTTAGGATGGTATGGAGATAAAAAAGAGGAAAATTACGATCTTAAAGCTGTCCAACAGATTAGTTTACTTTTAAAACCAGAAGGTAGTTTTATCCTTACAGTTCCCTATGGAAAAAAAGCTTTAACACCAGTACATCGAATATATAACCAAGAATCACTACAAAAACTAATTCAGGATTTCAGGGTAGTTCAAATATCCTATGGAGTACGTAAGGATGATTTTACTTGGCTTATCACTGAAAATGAATTAGAAGCATCTGAAAAAGAACATAATCCAGATAATTACCTTCCTGGCGCAGTAGCTATGTTGGTATGTAAAAAAAACTTTGTATAAAAAATTAAATCTCAAATTTACGCAGCATGAAAATAGCCATTGATCTTCAAGCTCTGCAAACAAATAACTCTAGAAATAGAGGTATTGGCCGTTATACACAATCTGTAATAGAAGCTCTATTTAAACAGCAAAATACTTTCAGTTACCAGTTATATACGAATAATAATCTACCAGTCCCAGAACTGGATGATAATTACTTTAAGTATAATTCTGTAAATTACCCTTACATTGGTAGTTGCGACATCAATGAACTACTATTAAAAACTGTTTTAATGGCAACAGATGTTGATATAATATTTCTACCTAGCCCGATGGAAGGTTTAGACTCTACAATACCTGATTATAGCGATTTTTCTAAAAAAGTTTTTGTCATTTGCTATGATTTAATACCTCTCATCTTTTCTGATAGATACTTAAGCGAGTCCAATATGCGCTCACTTTACATGAAGCGCTTAAAAAATATACAAAATGCTGATTTTATATTTGCAATCTCGGAAGCTACCCGCCAAGATGTAATTAAATTTCTCGATATACCTCCTGAAAGAGTTTTAAACGTTTCGGGTGGTGTTTCTGCTTTTTTCACTCCCATTCCTGCTCATGAACACCAAGCTTGGCTCGAAACTTTTGCAAGTAAGTTTGGTATTTACAAAAAATTTCTTCTTTATACGGGAGGCGAAGATTGGCGAAAGAACATTGAAGGGTTAGTCACTGCTTTTTCTGCCTTACCCAAAAATTTGCAAGAATGTTACCAATTAGTAATTGCCTGCAAAGTTTCTGAGCATTTTAGTAAAGAAATAACTAGCTTCGCGTCAAAATTAGGAATTAATAAATCTATAATATTAACAAATTATGTTACAGATGAAGAATTAAGAGCTTTATACTCAACCTGCTCTCTATTCGTTTTTCCTTCTTTTTATGAAGGCTTTGGTTTACCGCTATTGGAAGCTATTTCATGTGGCGCACCATCGATTGCAAGTAATAGCTCATCCTTACCAGAAATTTTAGGTTCTGATGAATTACTATTCGATCCATACTCACCTTCTGATATGGCTGCCATCATGCAAAAAGTTCTATCTGATGAGAACCTTAGAACAAAAATCTCAGAAGATGCACTTCAGCAATCAGCAAAATTTTCTTGGCAATCTGTTGCTCAAAATATACTTGATGTGTTTCAAAAGCATCAGCTAATAAATAAAGTATCTATTTCAGTTAATCAAAAACCACAAATTGCTTTTTTTAGCCCATTACCACCAGCTAAATCTGGTATAGCAGACTATAGTTGGGACTTGTTACCATCATTGGGAAAACATATTAACCTTGATTTATACCATGACGATAGTTATTTGCCCGAGGTTAATATTAGTAATAACTTATTTTCTCATAGTAAATTTGAAGAGAAATTAAAGTCTCAATTTTATGAAAGTATTATTTACCAGATAGGGAATAGTAGTTACCATTCTTATATGTACTCCCAATTAATGAGATATCCTGGAATATCCGTGTTACATGACTATTACTTGGGAGGGCTAATTAATTATATGGAAGCTCGTTGTCCAGAACTTGGGATTAAATTTTCTCAAGAACTAGAACACTGTTATGGAAAAGATAAAGCATTACAAATTTTAAACCTTTTAAAAACAAAAGATTTAGATATTAATGAGAAATTATCAGAAGTAGGTCTTTATGTAAATAGAAGAATTTTTACGCGTTCTCTAGGAGTTATATTACACAGCAAATGGGCTTATAATTCTGCTATTAAAGAATTTAGTAATGATAATAGCCATATTGTTCATATACCTCAGATAGTGCCAAAGTATGTTGTTAAGGAAAAATCACTAATAGATCAATGTAAAGAGTTGGGTCTTCCAAACGATCAACTTATAATATCAACCTTTGGATTTATCAATAAAACTAAACGTCCCCTAGAAATTATTTATGCATTTAAGAAGTATCTTGTAACTCAACCTAATGCTTACTTAGTATTTGTGGGTGGTACTGATTACCTTGGTACAATTAATATAGAAAATGAAATTAAAAAACTAAGTTTACAAGATCGAGTAAAAGTTACTGGCTATGTCAATATGCCGGATTTTTACCGTTACATAGAAGTATCAGATATATGCCTCAACTTAAGATTTCCTTTTAACGGAGAAAGCTCTGCATCACTTTTGCGAATTTTGTCTGTTGGTAAGCCCACTATTGTTACAGATATCGGTTCCTTCTCTGATTTTCCCAATGATGTGGTGTTCAAAATACCCCATCCTGGACAAAGTGATGAAGTAGAAGAAATATTGAAATCTCTCATTTTACTAACTCAAAACTCAGACTACAGAAAATCCCTGAGCGAAAATGCATATAATTATATTGCTAAGGAACATTGTCCAGATAAGTGTGCCAATTTATATGCAGAGCTTATCCAGCAAATACTTTCTTCACCTCAAGCAAAAAGTAAAGAACTTGCTGACTATGTAGGACGTGAATTAGCTAAAGTTATACCTAATGCATCTAAAAAAGTACTTACTACTTTTGCTAGAGCTATTGATAATTCCTATCAGGAAGAACAGCAAGTCGTTGAAAATTTTGATTTAAACAATTTTGATTTAAACAATACTGCAATACTCATACAGCCTCCTTTAGGAAAAAAACTCAACTTTAATGATTTTTTACACGAATGTCGTTCTATTTGCCTTGCAAAAATACCACAATCTAAGGAAATATTAAGTATTGGATGTGCTGGAAATTGGTACTTTGAGTGGTTCGATAAATTTTATCCTTACTATATTGAAAATCACACTGGTATAGATTTAAATTCAAAGCCATTAGATTTACCAAATAATGTAACTTGGATTCAACATGATGGAGACGATCTAAAGTTAATAGAGTCACAAAGTTTTGACTTAGTATTTGCTGGTCAATTTATTGAACATATATCTTGGGAATCACAGGTAAGTTTCCTGTTAGAAGTCAATAGAGTACTTAAACCAAATGGCATTTTTGTACTTGATAGTCCCAATTATACTGTTACTAATAGATATGGATGGAAACAGCCAGAACATATACATGAACTGACTTTTAAACAAGTATGTGAGCTGTTGCCAATCTCAGGTTTTAAAATTCAAGATTCATTCGGTTTAATTCCAAAAGACTTGTTAGGAATGCCGCCTAATTTATTTGGCAGATATATTGAACCTTGTTTAGACATAAATTTCCATCAAGAAGAGATTGAAAAGGCAATTAATGAAGATCCGCAAAATTGCTTTGTTTGGTGGCTAACATCTCAAAAAATTCAAGAAATTGATCTTGCCGATAAAACTCTAATGAAGCGAATGCAGGAGTTTTATCTGGAAAACCAAAAAATTAAAAATGAGGTAATTTTTCATGGCATTGGTTCAATAATCGAAATCAAGCAAGAGTATTTTGTGAATGTAAATCCTGATGATGGACAAGGATTTGCAATCTTTGGCCCTTACGATTCTTATTGCAAAGGTAAATATTTAGTTGAATTTGAAATCTTTGCCCCTGACGAAGATAATGAAATATCTAGAAGGAATCTAGATTTAGTTGTAGCGATCGCAGATATTTCTACTAATTCTGGTGCGCTAGTTCTAGCCAAAAAAGAACTTACTTTAAGAGATATTTTCAAGAAAGAGAAAACAAAACTAAAGTTTACTATAAATACAACATCTGTACTAGAGTTTCGAGTTTTATCGTTAGGACTATATCCAGTTTTAGTTGGTATTAAACCAAAAGTAACAATGCTATAATTCAGTATTTCCAGAGAAGAAATATATTGTAAAAAAAAGTGAGCATGACAACAAAAAAAGCCCTAATCACCGGGTTAACCGGACAGGATGGTTCATATCTTGCCGAACTACTCGTAGCAAAAGGCTACCAAGTCTTTGGTCTAGTCCGCCGTTCTAGCACCAGTAATCTAGAGCGCATCACCCACCTTTATGGCGACATTCAAATTGTATCCGGCGACCTCCTCGATCAATCATCCCTCATGGATGTAGTGAGCGAATGCCAACCTGACGAAATTTATAATCTCGCCTCTCAAAGTTACGTTCCTCTTTCTTGGACACAACCTGCTCTCACTGCTGAATATACAGCCCTCGGTGTTTCCCGCCTCTTAGAATCCATTCGTCGCTGCAAACCTGATGCCAGATTCTATCAAGCATCCAGTAGTGAAGTTTTTGGTCAACCCGACGAATCGCCTCAAACCGAACGCACTGCCTTTCGTCCCCGGAATCCTTATGGAGTTGCTAAAGCTTATGCTCATTGGATGACTGTCAACTATCGGCAGAAATACAACCTTTACACCTGTTGTGGTATTACTTATACTCACGAATCACCTCGACGTGGGACAGAATTTGTATTTCGCAAAATCACGCACGCAGTTGCCCAAATTAAATTAGGTTTGGCAAATGAATTAAAATTAGGCAACCTAGACGCCCGTCGTGATTGGTGCTACGCCAAAGATGCTGTCTACGCTATGTGGCTGATGTTACAGCAGGAACAACCCGATGACTACCTCATTGCCAGTGGTGAAACCTATTCTGTTAAAGAACTTGTTGAGTGTGCTTTTGACTGTGTTGGGCTTAATTGGCAAGATTATGTCTCGATTGACCCCGCTTTTTATCGCGCTGATGAATCAGTGCAGTTAGTTGGTTGCATTGATAAAATTAAAAATGGAATAGGTTGGCAGCCTCAATACTCTTTTAGTCAATTGGTCGAGTTAATGGTTGATTATGACCTTAAGAAATTAAGCAGTTAGCTTTTTAGTTTCTTAATCATAAATAACCATTCACTTGAAACTAGGAAAAAAGTAAAATAGCTTACCTAAGGATGTAACTACTAAGTTTTTTAGTTATGGCTTTTCTTAGGTAAGTTTTTTAAGTAAAAAATTTATTAAAAATTTGCATGAAAATAGTTTCAAATAGGTTTTAGAATGAAGATATTTATAGATTGTACTCACACTGCAAAACATACATATAAAAATACTGGAATCCATCGAGTAGTTCGAGAACTAACTTCTGAATTATTGCAAATAAGCTCAAACCGCACAGATATAGAAATAGTAGCGGTTATGTTTGATGGTAGTTTTATGCAGAGAGTGACTAATCTTAATCAACAGCAAAATGACCATTCGATCGAGGTTAACAAATATCTCGCTATAACTAAAATAAATATAAAACTTCAAGCTCTACTTTTGAAGCTGAAAAATAAATTTATAAATTTATTTTATAAATTAAATTTAGTTGATTGGTTGGATTCAAATTCAGCAAACAAAAAAGCTTTTCTTGAATTTGAAGATTCTATAATTCAGTCAGGAGATATTTATGTAATAGCTGATGCCAACTGGGATTTACCTAAAACTTATTACCGATTCTTACAACTTTTAAAAACTTATAAAGTTACTATTGTAGTTATATGCTATGACCTCATTCCCATAAAATTTCCAGAATTTTCTTCTCAGAGATTTACTAAAGCTTTTACAAAATTCTACAGTGATTATTCGATTTTATTCGATAAGGTATTATGTATTTCTAAAAAGAGTGCTGAAGATTATAGTAATGCGATAAATAAAGGGATATTAGCTAATAATAGTTCACAAACTCTTCAAAGCTTTCGCTTGGGTAGTAATTATTATAAACAGGATTTATTACTAAGTGAAGAAAATAATAAGCCTAATGTAAAATTGCAGAAGTTACTTAATAAAAAATATATTTTAGTAGTTGGAAGTTTAGTGCCTCATAAAAATATTAAAACAATTATTGCAGCCTTTGATTTATTAATAAATTCTAGTTATGATGATGTATTTTTAATTTTTGCCGGTAATAAAGGTTGGGACTCAGAAACTGATAACTTGATAGAATCTAATAAAATGTATGGCAAGCTCATACAAATACTAGGTTCAGTGAGCGATGCTCAACTAGATTTTCTCTATCAAAACTGTTACTGTTTAGTTCAAGCCTCCTTTTATGAAGGGTTTGGATTACCTGTGGTAGAAGCACTACAACACTGTAAACCTGTGATTGCTAGCAATGGTGGATCTTTGCCTGAAGTAGGAGGCGATTTTTGTAGATATTTCTCTCCTACTCAACCAACAGAACTGTATGAAGCTTTAAAAGAACTACTTGATTCAGATATTTACTACAGTAATTTGGTAGAGCGCATAAAAAATGAGTATATACCATTCTCATGGCAACAATCTGCTGAAGAGTTTCTCTCTTGTTTGTATAATTAAATTCAGTTTGAATAAAAGCTTAAAATTTATTCGTTAATCTATCTTTTTTGTCTAAAAAACCCACAATTAGAACAACTTACGCTATTAACTTCACAGTCAATTTTTGAGTATGAATGCTATAAAATTTTATCAAAATTAACACCATAACAAGGTTTGCAAAAGAGAGATATTCTCCTATATATTTGTTAAATAAATTACTATCAACTTATTTATTATTAGTAACAATTATGCTAGTAGACCAACATTAAGCAATTAAGCTTGACATAATAAACTAAAAAGCGAGTTGAAAATTATGCTAGATACAATCCTGCAAATCGTAAAACCTATATTAAATCTCTTAAGGTCATTGAAAAAAAAGTATAGCCTTCCTTCTTCGACAACAGATGCTATAAGCTTGAACATTAAAACTTTGGGATATGAATATGCTCGTAGTTTGCGCGAACAGTTGATAATACCTAGTAATTTATCTCCACAAAAAATCAACTTACAATCCAAAGCTTGTCAACAAAATGATATTGAATCAGATTGGTTTTTTTACTGGTGTCAAGAGATGAAAATTCCGGTAGCATACCATCGAAAATTGTGGGAATTTTGCTATATTTTACAAGCATTATATGAATATGATTTACTTACTCCTGGACGTAAAGGTTTAGGTTTTGGTTGTGGTGAAGAACCTCTGCCAAGTATTCTAGCTGCTTATGATATTGCGATTACGGCTACAGATTTACATCCAACAGCATCAGCTGCACAAGGTTGGATAGAAACTAAACAAAATATGTCTTCTTTAGAAAAGATATTCCGTCCTGAATTATGTACAAAAGAACTATTTACTAAAAATGTGAGTCTAAAGTATGTCGACATGAATGCTATTCCTGCTTACTTAGAAGGTAAATATGATTTCTGTTGGTCTGCTTGTGCATTAGAACATCTAGGTAGCATTAAAAATGGACTTCTGTTTATCGAAAATTCTCTAAAGACTCTAGTTCCTGGAGGAATAAGTATACAGACGACAGAGTTTAATTATTTAGAAGAAGAAACAACTATTGACAACTATGGAACAGTACTTTTTAGAAAAAAAGATTTTGAACAAATTGCTAAAAAACTAACTGTGGCAGGCCATCAAGTAGCACCCCTCGATTTCAATATTGGTTCTCGTGTGTTAGATAAATTTATTGATATTCCTCCATACTATAATCAAATACATGAGCTACGACAAGAAGCACATTTAAAATTTTTATTTGAGCGTTTCGCTTCTACATCCTTTGGTATGATCATCAGAAAAGCTGTGTAAAAAGCTACAAATATTAAGTTACTATAGTATTCTCTAATTTTTAATAATTCATGTAAAAATTGTTATTTTACAATCATTATAGGTAAATGAAAAAAATACTAAATGAATATAGTAGATAATATTTCCTCTAATCAATTAATTATTAACTTATCTATTCTTTTGTCTAAACCAACTGGTATAGGCAACTATGCTCAAAACCTTTTTCCTTATTTAAAATCTTTCCAACCTACTCTGTTAGTAGCCCAAAAATATCCTGATTTTGATTGCTATCTAATCCCGCCAAACTTAACCCCAGACCACGGCACAAAAGGTCATTTTAACCGCTTGCTTTGGACACAATTTCAACTACCACAAATATATAAAAACCTTAAATCAAGTCTTTTATTCTCCCCGCTACCAGAAGCACCTCTTTATAGTAGTTGTCGTTTTGTTGTCACATCTTTTGATATGATACCGTTACGTTTTGCCAAACGCTTCTCACCACTCACAGCCTATCACCGCTACTACACTCCCCAAGTTTTTAAGCAAGCACAACACATTATTTGCATTTCCCAGACTACGGCTAAAGATATCACCGATTTTTACCAAATTCCCGCCAGCAAAATTACTGCGATTCCTTTAGCGCACGATCGCACTCACTTTCTTCCTCTCAACCTCCCTACCGGCAACTACTTTCTCTATATTGGCCGCCAAGATCCTTACAAAAACATCCAGCGACTCATCAGTGCTTTTGCGGCGTTACCTAACTGCAAAGACTATGAACTATGGTTAGTAGGGCCAATTGATTCGCGTTACACCCCGATTTTAAAAGTGCAAGTTGCAGAATTGGGTGTAACTAATCAGGTAAAGTTCCTTGACTATGTTCCTTACAGCGAATTGCCAAAAATCATCAATCAAGCGATCGCTCTCGTTTTCCCCAGTCTTTGGGAAGGTTTTGGTTTACCTGTCCTCGAAGCAATGGCTTGTGGTACTCCCGTCATTACCTCCAATCTCTCCTCCTTACCTGAAGTCGCTGGCGATGCGGCGATTCTAGTCAATCCCTACAACACCGGAGAAATTACAGAAGCAATGCAGGCGATCGCAACTAATTCAGAATTGCGATCGCGTCTACGTACCCTTGGCCTCAACCGCGCCAGTCAGTTCAGCTGGGCAAAAACAGGACTTGCTACCGCCGAAGTTCTCAAGCAGTACCTATAATGGCTGATTTCTAAAAAATAGAGAGACTGCGAGGTAAGCTTTCTTTAACTGCAATAGCATTCCAGTTAGCGATCGCCTGCTCTTGGGTTAGAGTCGGGTTAGCATTACACACATACTCAAGTTTAGCTAACACGTTTTGATGGGCAAGAGCAATCTCTTGAGCAACAGGTGCTATAAGCAGCTTCTTCCAGAGAGCATACTTTCCTTGCCAAAAGTGATTGTTTGTACTCATGGTACGAAGGCGATCGATGGAATGCAACGAAACCACATCTAATATAGGCTTAACTGGGGTCAGCCCCAGTTCTTCGTTAAACTGGGCAAGTTCCTTGACTGCATCATTCACCAGATTTTCGTAACGAACTTTTAATGTGTCTTCTCGCCTCCACCATTCCGGGCTAATCGAGAGAAGTGCTGCTGCTCTACTCCCAGTCGCATAGTTGATAAACTCTGGGCTAAGTGGTGTTTTCTCAAGGATGGAAATCTCGGTTCCCCCTTCACCTTTTAACCAGCTGGCAGTATCCGGTTCGTAGTTGGCAAAATGCAGAATAGAAATCAATACATCCAAGGGATGGCGGGCAAGAACTACCACACGAAATCCTTGCTGGGCGAGCAATGAAACTAAATCATCACTTCTGTGCCAATGAATCTGAAGCACTAATCTTGCTGGTAGCAAGTGCCAGGAAATGTCATCTGGATGATGCACCGCCAGTTCAGCCATTTCATAAATGGCTGCCAGCATTTTTCGTAGCCAGGTGTTGCCCGATCGGGGATTGCTGATTATCGCCAGACGCAAGGCGTCTAAACTGCTCAAATTCTGTTAATCCTTTCAACTAAATTAGGATACATCTAAACTAACATCATACTGACACCATAATGTAAATTCAATGATTTGGGATTTTGTCAAGATTTCAGATTATCTTGACTAATGACTTGTAATTAATCCTAAATCCTGATGAAAGCACTATGAAAGCACTAATTCTTTCTGGCGGTAAAGGTACACGCTTACGTCCTCTTACCTACAGCGGGGCAAAACAACTTGTTCCAGTTGCTAACAAACCTGTTTTATGGTATGGCATTGAAGAAATGGTCGCGGCTGGTATTACTGATATTGGCATCATTATCAGTCCAGAAACCGGGGCAGAAGTCCAAGGGAAAACTGGAAATGGAGAATCTTTTGGAGCGAACATCACCTACATCGTACAAGATCAACCACTTGGACTTGCTCACGCCGTCCAAATTGCTCGTCCCTTTTTAGGAGATTCTCCCTTTGTCATGTACTTGGGCGATAACCTGATTCAACTAGGTGAGTTACGTTACTTTCTGCAACAATTTAGCCAACAACAGCCAGATGCTTTGATTCTATTACGTTCAGTTGCTAACCCTAGCGCTTTTGGTGTGGCTCAGGTTGATGAAACTGGACGGGTATTACAATTAATTGAAAAACCCAAAGTCCCTCCTTCAAATCTGGCATTAGTAGGGGTTTATTTCTTTTCTCACCTCATTTATGATGCGATCGCAAATATTCAACCTTCCACTAGAGGCGAGTTGGAAATCACTGATGCTATTCAATACCTCATTAATCAGCAAAAGCAGGTTGTAGCCTACAATCTCCAAGGCTGGTGGTTAGATACTGGTAAAAAAGATGATTTATTAGAAGCTAATAGATTAATTCTCGATACCTATCTGACAGCATCAGTTATGGGCGAAATCGATCCCCAAAGTCAGATTATTGGACGAGTCAAAATCGGGGTAAAATCTAAAGTAATTAACTGCACAATTCGCGGGCCAGTAGTCATTGGTAGCAATTGTCATTTAGAAAACTGCTTTATTGGCCCTTATAGTAGCATCGCTAACAATGTCACACTCATTGATACTGATTTAGAACACAGCGTTATTTTAGAAAGTGCTAAAATTGCCGGAATTCATCAGCGCATTATTGATAGTGTGATTGGACAAAGGGCACAATTGAGTCTTGCACCCCGTCGCCCTAAAGCCTTGCGATTTATGATTGGCGATGACTGTCAAATTGAACTAACGTGATTTACTTATTCAAAACAAAAAAACCACAGTCAAAATCTTAATTATAAGACCTGTAAAATACAAGTATTAAATTACTTTCAAAATTAAGATTGTGGCACATTACTTGTAATATTAATGAGCATTGTACATACCAAAATTCCCGAAGTTATCCAACTCGAACCCCAAGTATTTGGAGACGATCGCGGTTTCTTTTTTGAAGCCTACAACCACCAAAGATTTGCTCAACAGATAGGGATTGTTACAAACTTCGTCCAAGATAACCACTCTTGCTCTAAACAAAACGTCCTACGCGGATTGCACTATCAAATCCAACAACCCCAAGGTAAACTCATTCGGGCGATTGTTGGTACTATTTTTGACGTAGCCGTAGATATTAGAAAAAGTTCGCCTACTTTCGGTAAGTGGGTAGGTTATGAACTCAGTGCTAAAAACAAACGCCTACTGTGGATACCACCAGGTTTTGCTCACGGCTTTCTTGCACTTTCAGAACTAGCCGAAGTTCTCTACAAAACTACAGATTATTACGTGCCCCAAAGCGATCGCACAATTCTATGGAACGATCCAGATTTAGGGATAGATTGGCCTCTGAGTGGGCCACCGATTTTATCAGCTAAAGACCAAGCTGGTAAATCTTTCAGAACTGCTGAAGTATTTGATTAAGTGGTCATTGGTCATTTGTCATTGGTCATTGGTCATTTGTCATTGGTTATTGGTCATTGGATTTTGTCAGATACCCAGCCTCTTGCTATACCCTAAGCTTACTTTTATAGTGTGCAGAAAAACTTTGTCTTTCATCGAACTAATTCAAACCACGTTAAAGAGTGAGCGTGGCTTCTCTTGGACAAATGACAAATGACAAATGACAAATGACAAAATCAATTTTGCTGATTGGTAGCAACGGTCAAGTGGGTAAGGAACTACAACAAATACTCTCATCTTCTGGGGATATTATCTCAGTAGCACGCCCAATAGTAGACCTTACCCAACCCGATACCCTCCGCAACGTTATTAGATCAAAGCAGCCGCAAATCATCATTAATGCCGCCGCTTATACTGCTGTAGATAAAGCCGAAAGCGAACCCGAACTTGCTACCGCTATTAATGCGACTGCACCCCTAATTATTGCCCAAGAAAGCCAAAAATTAGGAGCTTTTCTAATTCATATTTCAACTGATTACGTTTTTGATGGCAATGGCTGTAGCCCTTATCAAGAAACCGATACAACTAATCCCTTGAGTGTCTATGGTAAAACCAAACTCGCCGGAGAAGAAGCTATTCAAGAAACTTGCGCCCATCATCTCATTCTCCGCACAGCTTGGGTTTATGGAACCTTTGGCAAAAGTAACTTTGTCAAAACCATGCTGCGACTAGGTGCAGAACGTCAAGAACTCCGTGTTGTCGCCGATCAAATTGGTAGTCCGACTTGGGCGCAAGATATAGCCACAGTTATAGGGCAGACAATTCCCCAGTTAACCCCAGAAATTAATGGCACTTATCACTACACTAATAGCGGCGTTGCTAGCTGGTATGATTTTGCCGTCGCTATTTTTGAAGAAGCACAACAACTAGGCTTCCCTTTGAAAATTGAACGTATTGTCCCGATTACAACCGCCGAATATCCCACACCAGCCCGTCGCCCTGCTTATTCCGTCCTTGCTTGTGGAAAAATTTCCGCAATTCTAGGGACTTATCCTTCCCATTGGCGACAAAGACTTCGGCAAATGCTTAAGGATTTGAAAATTGGGCATGGGGCATAGGGCATTGGGCATAAGAGGCATAAGAGGCAGAGGGGCAGAGGGGAAAAACTTTCTTCAACTTCTCCTCTGCTCCCCTGCTCCCCTGCTCCTCTGCTCCCTTGTCCCCCTGCCCCCTTGTCCCCTTGTCCCCTTGTCTCCCCTGCTCCCCTGCTCCCCATTCCCTATTTATTTTGACTTTTTAATACTCCCGTTTCATGTTGTATGGGCAAGACATCTAAAATATCAGTTTGGGAACAATATTTTAAATCTTCGTGACAGTCAAGACGCAACAATCGTTGGCCGTGACTCGCTTGGTGAAGTAATCCTAATAAGTTATTTTGCCATTGAGAGTAAAGAGCGATCGCACTAATTACTTCATCGTTACCAGCGAGTTCTTCAGGTAACAAGTTGCTTTGTTGCAAAATACTATGAGCGATCGCACCCGCACAAACTGTATCCTCTAAAGAAAAACTACCTTCCCAACCAGAACCGACAATCCACACTGTCTCTGGTTGCTTATCTAAAAGAAATTGCACCACCGCCGCCCGGTTAATCAAGGCTGCTGCTAAGACGTTTGGGGAATCTTGTACTCGTTGTAAAGCACGAGTGCCATTTGTAGTGCTGATAAATAAACGCCGCCCTTCTACTAGTTCTGGTGTGCAGTCGAGGGGAGAGTTACCCAACTCAAAACCAGCTACTTTCGCACCGCCGCGTTCTCCAGCCCGCAAACGTTTTTCAGGGGGCCATTTTTCGCTAACTTCAATTAACCGATCTAAATCGCTGAATACTTGTACAGCTTCGCCTCCAGATGCCAAGACAGTCGCAATTGTGCTAGTAGCTCGCAAGACATCGACTGCGATCGCACATTCTGGCGCTTTATCCGTTGGAGTCAATTCAGGAGTGTGGTATACGAATAACTTCACGGGCTGGATACACCTGTTTTAATACTACTGCCGAAAATAACATTCTACCTAGTTGGTGTCACTAACTATAGTGACAATTCCTCCAGGAAAATTTTTTATCATCAAAATACAAAATGTATCTCATTCAATACATAGATGGGGGCAGGGGAGACAAGGGGACAAGGGGAGCAGGGGAGCAGGGGAGCAGAGGAGAAGTTGAAGAAAGTTTTTCCCCTCTGCCCCTCTCCACCTCTGCCCCTCTGCCTCTTATGCCTCTTATGCCCAATGCCCGATGCCCAATTTTCAATCCCTAATAAATACTCAAAAAACGCATTTTATGCTTTTAGACTTTCAGACTTGCTGCACTATCTTGTAATCTAAAACAAGAACAGACCTTCTAAATGGGGAAAAAGTTACAGTTATAAGGCTACAACCCAAAGGGACAAATATTTACTCATTCCCTACTCCCCAGTACAGACGCAATTAATCGCGTCTCTCCCACTCCCCACTCCCCATTGAAATTGCTATGGCACCTTTACCCGACTACCGCCCTAAACAGCTATCTTTAGGCCCGTTGGAAGCAGAAATTTTAAATATTATCTGGGAACTTGGTTCAGCCACAGTCAAGGATGTACACGATCGCATCCTCGCCGATCCCAACCGCGAATTAGCGTATACTTCTGTCACCACCGTCTTACGTCGCCTCACTGATAAAGGTTGGCTGGCCTGCGACAAAAAGGAGCGGGCATTCTATTGGCGGCCAATGCTGAGTAAGCAACAATCAGAAGTGATCAAAGCTCACGAGCAGTTACAGCGATTTCTGGCAGTGGGGAACCCCGATGTTGTTGCTGCCTTTGCTGATAGCTTAGATGAAGCAGCTAGCGAACAAATAGCAGCGATCGCCAAACGTATTCAATCTGCACGCCAAGCCAGGGAGGAACAATGATGCATCTGATAATGATTTTGAATGCTTTGGCAGTTGCCTGGTGGTTAAGATCCTCTTGGAATCAACGTCAAGGCAATTGGAGTCGGCGATGGCAGCGATCGCTATTTTTGTTTCTCTTCCCGCCCTTGCTAATTTTCATGACTGCGATCGCTGTCCTGTTCATGGGGCCTCAAGGACAAATGGGCGGAATGTATACAGGCTCAATTAGCTATTTACTAGCATTAATTTATTTGGCATTTTTTGCCATTTCATGCATTAAACTTGCCTTCCAGGGTTGGCAATCTGTAGAATCTGCCCGTAACTGTCCTTTAGTGAATGTTGGCGATAGACGAGCCAGACTGCTGCAAACAGGCGCGTTGTTCGCAGGTCAAATCGGTTTTTGGCAACCAGAACTAGTGGTTAGCCAAGGATTAGTGCAAACTCTCTCAGCGGCTCATTTAGAAAGCGTTTTAGCCCATGAGCAAGGGCATCACCATTACAGGGATACGTTCTGGTTTTTTTGGTTGGGTTGGGTGCGTTCTTGCACTGCATGGTTGCCGAATACAGAGCCTTTGTGGGAAGAACTGTTAGCTTTGCGCGAACTCCGTGCCGATGGTTATGCAGCATTGCAGGTAGACCCTCTGGTGTTAGCAGAATCACTTTTATTAGTGGTTAGTAGCGGCCCCGTCTTATCGGAAATTTGCTGTGCTGCATTAGGTTCCTCTGGTGCAGATCGTTTAGAACAAAGAGTAGAAGCTCTATTAGCACCACCAGAACCAACCCCAGAAGCTCAATTGCAATCCTGGCATGGTTTTCTGTTGGCGTTCCTGCCTTTACTGACTGTGATATTTCATAGTTAAATTGAATTTATAGCAGGGAACAGGCAATAGGCAACAGGCTTGCAAGTGTCTTGATGTCGGCGTTTTACGATCGGTTTATGTTCTAAACTATATTTCAACTGCTATAAAAAGCTACTACAGCCCAAACCTGCAACGGTAGCGGCATCGGTCGTGTCTGTAGCAACTTCTGCTTTCCCTGTAGTAAGTTCTGCTTTAACGTTTCCGTGTTTCGCGCAAGCTGTAGCAACTTCTGCTTTAAC
>NZ_JAVRCC020000035.1:0-79708 GCF_034530975.2 Nostoc sp. DedQUE07
CCTCCTTCGTATGCATTTACTATTTTCTTTCGTAGGTCAAGTGAGTAAGGTTTCATTGTAATTCTTGATGCACTAATATTTAGTGTGCCTCATTAACCTCAAATCTGCTGTAAAAGCGATCGCTCACGATCTTAGTACCTCATCTAGAATCACAATCGGCAAGTTTGTGGCTGTCCTCAGTTGCCGATCGTTGGTGAGAAACTGAGTACAGCCAGATGTTGTAGCAGTCGCAATATGAATGGCATCAGGTGTTCTCAAAGAAGGCGTGCTTGCACGTAGCCTTGCTGCTTCACGCAAAATGATCTGACTTATTGGAATCAACTGCATTTGAGGCGATCGCAGTAATCGCTCATAGGCATCAACCAGAAATGTATCCGAGTTTCTCAGTGGCACAACTAAGGTTTCCATCAGAGTTAGTTCGCTGCTAAAGACTTCAAGAGTTCTTGCCTGAAGACTATTCCATAAGGGATTCAGCAACACCCCATAAGTTGGGGTCTGTTCGACGGCGTAAATAACTGTTACCGTATCGATGTATACACGAGCAGCATTTGGCAGAATTAGTTGTCCCATGCATCTCGTTCTGCTTGGAGGTCTTGATTGATTTCTTCTACACTTCTGCCAACAGGACGCTGTTTGTGGATTTCTTCAAGCAGGTGGATAATCGATTGTCCTTCTAGTGTCGTTTTTTGTGGTATCAGGACAATTACCTCAATAGTTTGTCCTACAGAGGTTGAGAGTGTATCGTCAGGCAAGGTGATTTCAATTTTGTTGCCTGGTAACACTTTAGTTTCAATGCGTAATGCTGATTGCATCAAGCCTTCTCCTGATTTGGTTTCTTTTTAGCTATTGTTTGTTCTATGGACTCCCTATCGTTCTATCCATTGTGGCTCAAAAAGCGATCGCGATCGCAATTATCTCTCAACTATCAAAGGCGATCGCTTCTCGGTTTACAATCTAAATAAGAGCGATGTCTTTGACAGGCTACGCCTACACCCTCATTTCACCTCAAAACAAGAATATTCTCGTTTGGAACAAGAACGTTCTCACTTAAAACAGAAACGTTCTCATTTGGAACAAGAACATTTTCACTTGAAACAAGAACGTTCTCGTTTAGAACAAAAACATTTTCATTTGAAACAGAAACGTTCTCACTAAAAACAGGAAGATTCTTGTTTGGAACGCGAAACTTCGAGATAAAAGCTTGATTGATGAGGTTGGGAAGATGAATTTTGCTATTGTGAGTTGAGGCGATCGCGTAAATTTGCTAAATTTTTACGACAAGCAAGAGTATTGGGATGATTCACCTTTAACTGTCGCTCCAAAATATCTAAAGCTTGGATGTACAGGGGTTCAGCTTTGCTGTATTTGCCTTGGAAGTTGTAGAGATACGCTAGGTTGTTGAGACTAGTGGCAACATCTGGGTGTTCTTCTCCCAGCAACTTGCGCTTGAGTACCAAAGCTTGGATAAAAAGGGGTTCAGCTTCGCTATATTTACCTTGGGATTGGTAAAGTAACGCTAGGTTGTTGAGGCTAGTGGCAACATCTGGGTGTTCCTCTCCCAGCCGTTTGCGCCATAGTGCCAAAGTTTGGATAAAAAGGGGTTCGGCTTCACTGTATCTACCTTGGGATTGGTAGAGTGACGCTAGGTTGTTGAGGCTACTAGCGACATTTGAATGTTCTTCACCGAGCAGTTGACGCGTGAGTGCTAAAGTTTTGATGTACAGGGGTTCGGCTTCACTGTATCTACCTTGGAAATAGTAGAGGTTACCTAGGTTATTGAGAGTAGTAGCGACAGATGGGTGTTCCTCTCCCAGCAGCTTGCATCTGAGTGTCAAAGCTTGGATGTACAGAGGTTCGGCTTTGCTGTATTTGCCTTGGGATGCATAGAGTAACGCTAGGGTGTTGAGGCTAGTGGCGACATCTGGGTGTTCTTCTCCTAGCAGCTTGCGCCATAATGTCAAAGCTTGGATGTGCAAGGGTTCAGCTTCACTATATTTGCCTTGGAATTGGTAGAGTAACGCTAGGTTGTTGAGGCTAGTGGCGACATTTGGGTGTTCTTCTCCCAGCAGCTTGCGCCATAGTGCCAAAGCTTGGATGTGCAGAGGTTCAGCTTCACTGTATCTGCCTTGGGAACGGTAGAGTTCCGCGAGGTTGTTGAGGCTAGCAGCGACATCTGGATGTTCTTCACTCAAGCGTTGTTTAGTGATTTCTAGACACTGCTCTAACCAAGGTACTGCTTTTTCATACAATCCCTGACCATTGTAAAACGAAGCATTACCGACAAAAGACCAGTGTAAATCATCATTGCTGAGGTATTGAATAAGATGATTTGCTACTTCAGCTAAATGAGGTATTGCTGGGGTGACATCATTAATTTGCTCAAGGGTGGGTGTTTCAGGAATATCTTTAGCAACTGCTACCATTACCCGGCAAAGCGATCGCTTTAATTCCTCTGCCTGTTCTAAACCTGTAAGCTTATATTGGAAAAACTCCCGCAACAGTGGATGTAATTGGTAAATTCCCTCATCTTTGCGCTGGAGCAGATGCAAATTCAATAACTTCTTATCCCGAATATCCTCTAACTCTTCCTCGTCTGACTCTGGTAAACACTGTTCTACCAAATCCCAAGCTATAGGCGCGGCGGCAAATAAACTCAATAAACAGCCCAACTGCTTATCATCGTCGTTTAATTCTTGCCAACTCAACTCAAAGGCTGCTAACACACCCCGTTGTGCTGTCATGTCGCCTTCTGGTTTAATAAGTGCAGGCTGTTCAAGTCGCTTTTTCTCCAACCGTCGCAACATTTCTGTTAAAGAAAGGTCTGGTTTCCGCTTGAGATATCGCCCCACTAATTCCAAACCCAAAGGCAAATATCCCAACCACTCACACAACTGATTTGCCACAGCTAATTCTTGCTCAATTCGCTGTGGTGTTTCTTTAAAAAATGACTTTAATAACTCCAGCGCCGCTTCTGGTTGCAATACATCCAAGGATAATTGCTTAATAGATGCTCCTAAGTATTGGCGCGTGGTAATCAACACTTTAAACCGGGAAGATGACGAGGGTAAATAAGGTTTAACCTGCTGATATTCCCCAACATCATCTAACACTAGCAGCACATCACCCTCACACCAATGCCGCCAGCAGTATTGCACTTGAGCCAGGACATCCAAACCTTCTGGTAGCTTTAAATCAAGCACAGTTCTGGCAAACCGCACAACTTGAATGCCTGCATCACCAGATTTTGCCAACAACCAGCAAATTCCACCCTTGTAAGTTTCGCGGTGATTCCTGGCATATTGTAGGGCAAGTTCAGTTTTACCAACTCCACCCATGCCAGCAACAGCAGCTATAGCCACCTGTTTGTTTTCCTGCAAAAGTTGGTGGAGATTTTGCAATTCCACTTCACGTCCAACAAACTCCACCACCCCACTTAAGGGAATATTTTCATAAAACGTAGGCTTGGGTTTAGCTTTTCTCGCTTCCGCACGCTGCACACCTGGCTTTTCTTCCCTAAGACGTTGCCATTCTTCATCGAATTTCTTTAAGTTCCCATCTTTATCGCCTTTGTCACACCAAAGCGTCAGCTTAAAATGCCAGTTCTCTGAACCTCGCTGGTGTTCGCGCAAATCTTCCAGAATACCCAAAAACTTAGCAAGTGCTTTTAATGCTTCTCGAACTTGTTCTTTCTCTAAACCACCAAGTTCCGCCAAAACTCTTAGCTGTGTCCTCACAAGTAATTGCTTTGGTGTTTGCCAATTAAAGTCTATTTTAAAACGCTCACTGTTTTCTACTTCACCATTGGCATAAGCCAACAACCTTTCTAATAGCTGCCTTACCCGCGCTTTAACATCATCACCATAGCTAACACGCGCCATCGGTTACTTTTGCTCAAATTTGGACAAAGTTTCGGGAATCCCCAAACTTAATCTAGCATCCCCAAACTCAAATCTCCGGGTATTCACCCATTACAGCCAACAAACAACTGTATTTGCTTTCACTGACTACCCCAAATTTACCGTTGCTTCAGTATTCAAGGTGAAACAAATGCAAAAGGCAACGAAATCTATCAATATTAAAAAGCTGGTGACAGTTTTACTATTTGTAATTCCCTTAATTGCAGACTGGTTAATTCCAGGTTCGGGTATTTTCATAGAATTTGCCTTTCTAATTTGGGAATTGCTGGAACTACAGGAAACAGAAGGGGATAATTTGAAGTAAAAGTGACATTTACCAATGTTACAAACCCTTATCTTCAGCCCTATTTATTACAATGGAATAGGGTTTTATTCACTTCCCTGCAACATTTACCCCACCCTAACCCTCCCTTTTACAAGGGGAGGGAACCAGATTTTTCTTGTTTCCCCCCTTTACAAGGGGGGACTAAGGGAGGTAACAACGCAATTAATTACGAATTACAAATGCAATTTAATACCCAACTGCTACCTCAAATTAACAGTAAATCCCTAAGAGAAAATGGTAAACAATATTATGTAGATGCAAAGGGAAACCGCTTCCCTAGCGTCACCACAATACTTAATGTCACCAAACCCCAAGCAGATAGAGACAGATTATTAAATTGGAAAGCGCGTGTTGGAACAGAAGAAGCCACCCGCATATCTACAAACGCCAGTCGTCGGGGAACCCAAACACACAAACAAATTGAGCGCTACCTCCTGGGACAAAATCCTGTTTGTCCAGAAGCCAGTCGCCCTTATTGGGAAAGTATTCAGCCAGTTTTAGCAGAAATCGACACAGTGAAACTCGTAGAAGGCTCCGTTTTTCATTACGATTTGAGCTATTCTGGCAAAGTTGATTGTATTGCCAGTTATCGAGGCATCCCTTGTATTTGCGAGTGGAAAACAGCAGACAAACCTAAAGGTTCAATCGAGCATTTATACGAACATCCACTGCAACTTACAGCATACATTGGAGCAATTAACAACTATTATCGAGATTATGGTATTCAGCTAAATCATGCTTTGTTGGTAGTCGCAATTCCAGAGATGCCAGCTGAGGTATTTTGGTTTGAACCAGCAGCAATTAAAGATTACTGGCAGCAATGGGAAAAAAGAGTCGCCGAATATTGGGAACGCAGAAGTGTTTGGAGTTGATGAGTGGGATTCTGGTTCAAAGATGCGGTAAGTGGCTTGATTTAAATTGCTGCGATCATCGTTAAAGAAATACTGCTAATCATGCATTGCCTCCTACCCACTTCGAGATGTGGGACGAAAGGAACTTAAATGCATATTGCTACATCAGTTGCCTTGCTGTAAAGTCGGAATGCGATGAGTATTTGTAAAGTTTTTCCTCTTATGATTCAAAAAAAGCAGCTGGCGAAATGTGAAAAAACTCTGCAAGTTTGCTAATGTGATTAACTGTTAGCTTGCGCTGTCCACTCAAGACTTCAGATACAATAGACTCGGTTTTAAAGATAGGAATTAAGTCTTTCTGTCGCAAACCAAATTCGGCAATCATTGCTTGAAGTAATTCTACGCCATGAATATCAGGTATAGAATGATGTTTTTGTTCGTACTCGTAAACCAGAGTACCTAAAACATTAAGATAATCTTGTTCATCTGGTGTTAATTCAACTTTATCAATTAAGGAATCAATGACTTCTTGCGTAGCCAGCAATTCTTCCTCGGAAGTTACGGGACGAGGAGGAAATGATTTGAGTAATTCAATATACCTTTTATTAACAGGTGTTTTAGGGATCATTTTGTATTCTTATGAACAACTCACTAATAAACAATAAAATCAACCTCCTTGAAAGTGATTCAAGGTAAATTTTCAGGTTTGATAGTTGGGATTTCGCGGGGGTAATGCCTGGAGTAGACTTTGTGTTCCTAACTGCACCTCTATCCGATGACGAATATAACTATCCGGATGAGTTTTAGCGATCGCAATTGCTTCTGGTATAAGATGTCTAAGTTCATCGGGATAAAGCAATGGATCTAGTACAAGACTAGGAATAATACTGCGGCGTACTTCGATGCTAGAATTTTTAACGAACTCTCTAAGAAACAGGCAGCGCTTGCATAGCTGAATATCAGCTAAGGCATCATAAACTGCCTGTGATTCTGGTGTTGCGTACTCTTTACTAAAGCTAGGAACTTCTCTATCAAAGCGCAAGGGAACCTGTGCCCAATACAGTGCGTTTACCGCCCCTGCTTTCTCGAAATTTGACCCATGCTCAACAAATTCTAGCAAAGCTTCATTGACAAGACGATGACCGAAAGCAATAACACATGGTTCTACGAATGAACGATTAAAGCTGGGATTTATTTCATAGACAGCAGCGCGGATGAGAGGGGAAAACAGCCTTTCTTTAAGGCGCTTGGGAGCAGATTTAGTAACTTTGTTGACCATGAAGACAACAAATAATTTACGTTGTTCATCTCTAAGTGCTTGGATAAACCAATTGATATCTTCTTCAGATGCACTTAAAAAACGCTGCCCAGTCTCAGACCATAAATTTTTCAGAGTTTTATCAGCTAAATCAGTTACCCGTGCTGCTAAGTAACTTACACAATAGTCATCCCAGCTATTATTTCGTGTGTCCATATTGTTAGAGAATCAAAGCGATCGCTTTCAATATAGCTTCACTTAAGTAAATCAACTTAAACTAGAGGCAGCAATTGTATTCGCACGCTTAACTTGAGGTGTTGCAACCATCCGCATTCCGGCTGGTGCAGCTAAAGTTAACCCACGGCGCACAGGACGCACGGGACGTTTATTCACTAGCGAAACTTGAAATTCTGATAAAACAGTTGCCAAGACAATTTTCATTTCATACAGAGCAAATGCCATCCCAATACAGCGACGATTACCGCCACCAAAAGGTAAATATTCATAAGGTGAATATTGTCTTCCTAAAAAGCGTTCTGGTTTGAACTGCTTGGATTGTGGGTAAACTTCTTCCCGATGATGCGCTAAATAAATACTGGGGATTATTACCGTTCCCTCTCGCAGTTCGTAGCCCATAATTGTAATTGGGGTCTTCACTATCCGCGGGAAAGCAGTCATGACAATTGGGTAAAGTCTCAATGTCTCTTGGCAAACTGCTGACAAATAGGGCAATTTACCTACACTATTCAAATCGTGGTTAACTCCAATGGTGTTGAGTTCCTGTAACAACTTCTCACGCACCTCTGGTAAACGATCAATCCAGTAAAAAGCCCATGTCAATGCCGAAGCGGTAGTTTCATGTCCTGCAACTAGCAGCGTCATTAACTCGTCGTGTAATTCTTCATCTGACATCCCTTGACCATCGTCATAACGAGCCGCCATCATCAAACTTAGGATATCTTGGCGATTTTGATCGGCTTGCTCCCGACGTTCTCGAAGCAAAGCATAAATCAGGCGATCGATTTTTTGCCGTTGTTGCAAAACCCAGCCCCAGGGACTCCACGCACCGAAATCTTTTTGCATGAACTGGAAGAAGAAGGCGCTGGACATTACAGGCGAAGTGATGAAGTCTAGTAAGTCACTTAGCGATCGCCTCAGTTCCTCAAACAGTTCTCCATCATTCAAACCAAATACAACCCGTAAAATAACACGCAAGGTAATTTCTTGCATCGACTCACGGATCTTAAAAGGCTTGCCAATTTGCCATTCATGAGTCACCTGTCGGGTTATTTCCCGAATTTCCTCGCCGTAAGCCCGCATTCTTTCGCCATGAAAGGGAGGAGCTAATAATTGCCGTTGCCTCTGGTGGCGATCGCCATCCGCTAACATAAAGGAGCGATCGCCAAGTAAAAATTTTAGTCCTATGTTCCCCCTGCCAACCTCAAAATGCCTAGAATCAGCAGTAAAAATCTGCTCAAGTGCTTGGGGTTGACTAAAATATACTAGATGGTTATCAGAGCGATTACTCCTGATCGTGAAAGTGTCACCGTAGATTTGGGCAAAATCATCCACATATTTCACTGGCTGAGTAATAAACTTGATCATCCGTAACCAGCGTGGCATTTGAGGCCCATCGGGCAGATTGTAAGTTGTTGTCATAGAATTTTGTGGAGTTGATGGCTTCTGAATTTTATTGTTACGACTTTTCATGTTACTTAAGGTTACAGAAAGCGGTATATTCATCATTGGGGACTAGAGACTGGAAACTGGGAACTGAAAAAGAAGATAAAGAGGATAATAATAACTCTTGTACAGACGCGATTAATCGCTCTTGTACAGACGCGATTAATCGCGTCTCCACTCCTAACTCAGCACTCAGCACTCCTAACTCAGCACGGGCTAAACGCCCCGCTACCGCTAACAAAAGGCAGCATCGGAAGTAAGCAGTGCCAAAAATCATCGCTATTCTCAACGGTAAAGGAGGAGTCGGTAAAACGACTACCGCAGTCAATCTGGCTGCAAACTTTGCGAAGAAAAAAAAGGTGCTGCTGATTGATGCAGATATTCAAGGTTCTGCCAGTTGGTGGTTTGGGCGCAGTCAGCAGGGAATGGGATTTGATTTATCTCAAGAAACAGATCCCGCACTTTTAGGTGATTTAGCAAAGATAACAGGTTACGATTTAGTAGTGGTGGATACACCTCCCGCGCTACGCTCTGAAGCATTAGTGGCGGTAGTTGCGATCGCAGATTATCTAGTTTTGCCGACACCCCCATCTGCAATGGATTTAGCAATCCTCGTGGAAACAGTCAAGGAAGCCGTCATCCCTGTGGGAACCCCCCATCGGGTATTGCTCACCAAAGTCGATACGCGCAGTCTGGGGGAAGCACAAGAAGCAAAAAACACTCTGACTCGCTTAGGTATTCCTACTTGTAATACCTTCATCCGTGCCTATAAAGCTCATGAACGAGCAGCACTTGAAGGTGTAGCGATTACTCAATGGCGAGGCGGAAATGCACGGGAGGCGGAATTAGACTACCGCCGTGCAGCTGATGAATTACAGCGTGATTGGAGAAAATAATAATGGCTAGGAAACAAAGTCTCTCTGACTTACTACAAGAAGAGGCGCAAAAATTTACACCCCCAGAAGGTGAATCTGCGATCGAGGTTACAGCCGAAAAAATAGCCGAAGAACAGGCTGCATCTGATGAGGAATCGTCAGCACAAACACTTGAGCCAACTTCTACTAAGCGCACAAGTCCCACTAAAGCTGATTTAGAAGCAAATGTCAAAGAGTTGACAAGTAATCTAGAAACAAGCCACAAAAAAGAAGCATCTCTTGAACAAGAAGTCGCTGATTTGCAATCAAAATTATCTAAACAAAAAACATTTGTATCAGAACAAAAATCATTACTAGAACAGCTAACAAAAGAACTTGATGAGACAAAAAAAACAGCACTGCAACTTGCAGAAGCAAATTCCCTGCTTATAGAAGAAATTAATTCTTTAAAACAAAAAGCAGAGCCAAAAGTAGAACAAAAAGTACAAGAGAAATCTAAACTTGTTGTCAAAGAAACTAGCGCGATCAGACCAGTAAAAGACCACTACAATCCACTTAACTACAAAAAATCACATCGGTCATCAGAAACACTCGCTCAAAATCAACCACAAAATCAGCCGAATGAGTATCCTGATAGTTCTAATGAGATGTGGTTACTTGACTAGAGTCAGTTCATCACGCAGTTAAAGGTTAATGGTACAAATCAAAATCTATGGCACTGCTTCATTTATCCGTCATTATCGCAGTGCCATTTCTGACGCAATTCATTCTTGTGTTGTTGAAGCTCTAGTATATCCTCAAGATAAGCGTGTCCATCGGTTCTTTCCTCTAGAAACCGATGATTTCATCTACCCTTTAGGACGTTCAGAGAAATACATCATCATTGAGATTAGTATGTTTGAGGGACGCACTATTGAAACGAAAAAGAAACTAATTAGGTTGTTGTTTTCCCGCTTATCTGAACAAGTTGCAATTGCACCTATAGATATAGAAATCACGATTACAGAAACCCCAAAACACAACTGGGGTATCCGGGGAACAACAGGAGATGAATTAAACCTAAATTACCAAGTGCAAGTATAAATCTTTTGAGCTTGTAAGGCATGTATTGTGATGCCCATACTAATCTGATTTACTCATATAAAAATCTCATGTCTACCTACTAAGTAATAAACTGCTATCTTTTTACAAAACAGGTTTGCGATCGTAGCTACAGAGTTTCCTAAAATTCTGTAAAAGTAATACCAATTTGAAAAAAAATGCGACAAATAGATCGTCTGTAGAGAAGCGATTCATCGCGTCTTTCCCCAAGGATGTGTTGCAATCATTAATTGAATTGGTATAACACAATTAAAGATAAAAATAGTAGCTATGACAGAAGCCATTAGCAACAGATGAAAAACTTTCTAAATCGGCGTTAGAGAAAAATTATTGAAAGTTGGGCTATCTTTCAACTCGAAAATCTAAAATATGCTGGGCAGTTATTTGTGCTTGTTCCAAGTGTGGGAGATGACCACAATCTTGAATCCACTTAAGAGTACTGTGTGGAATTGCCCTTTTAAATCTCATGGCATCCTTAATACCCAAAATTTTATCAGAATCGCCCCACAAAATTAGTGTTTGTTGCACAATTTTTGATATAACTGTGAATCTAAAAGCACTGTAACCACCACTTTTAGTGAAAGAAATCAGAGCTTGATGCCAACTCGGCATTTGTAAATGTAATGCTCCACAATATAGCGCATCGAGAGAGGCAAGAGTTTGATTTTTATATCCAATGCGAGAAACGCGATCGCGCACCTTCATATTACTCAAAAACTGAGTTGCTAAATAATCCAACGGGGGAAACATGAATTTGCTCAATGGCGAACCACCCGCTAACCCCGCACTATCAATTAACACCAGCTTTTTGACTGCTTCTGGATAAGCCAACGTAAAATCAATCGCCGTCGCACCGCCCATCGAAGCGCCTACTAAAATTACAGGTTGGTTAATTAGGCTTTTCCAGAAATAATAAAGATGGGTTTTAATTGCAATTGGGCTATAGGCAATTCCTGAAAGTCTATCTGTAAATCCAAAACCCAACAAATCCACTGCCCAAGTTTCATTATCTTCAGAAAGTAGTGGCAAAAGCCGCCGAAATTCTAATACAGAACTGTCAAAGCCGTGAATTAATAAAATTGGAGTTCCACCACACCCTTGCTTGACAAATGTTGTGGTAACTGCTTGATTAGTTAAAGGAGTAGCGATCGCAGTTGTTTGAATACTCCGAGCTAGTGCGATCGAAGTAGGTTCTGTAAGTTGCCCAACTGCCGTAGGAAGAAAATTCGGAAACATAAATTTCAGTTTATCGTACTAGTACAACACGGTGGAAATAAACCACCCATTCCAAATCAATGAAATGCTTATGCTGTATTCATTTTTAATTTTTAATTTTTAATTCTGCCTTGCGGTACTAGTTTGCTTCCACCCATAACTAATTTTGTTAAACAATAAAGTTACACAACCTAAGATGCTGAAGTATTATTTGTAATATATATATATAACATAAGGCAGGGACTATCAAAATATTCTAACTCCCAACAGACATGATTAATCGCGTCTCTACTCCCCCAAAAAATATGGCATCAAAGAAAGTTTCCCAAAATGTCAAAATTGGGACTAAAGCCACGTACAATTAAAATCGCTTATCCCTTAATCCAGGAGCTAATGCCATGCCAATGGCGGTTGGCGTAATTGAAACTTTAGGTTTTCCGAGTGTCTTAGCAGCAGCAGATGCAATGGTCAAAGCTGCCGCAGTTACAATTGTGTATTATGGTCAAGCGGAAAGCGCTCGCTTGTTAGTCGCCGTCCGGGGACAGGTTTCTGAAGTAAATAGAGCTGTTGAAGCCGGAATCGTAGCGGGTGAGGAAGTAAAAGCTGGTACAGTAATTACCTACTACATCGTTCCCAATCCCCCAGAAAATGTCGAAACCATATTACCAATCCATTTCACCGAAGAATCAGAACCTTTCCGCATCTTCTAAGCAATTTTGCTATCAAAATCTGTAGCGAAGCTTCGTACAATTAACTTGTAGCCCCCAGTTTGTTCATACAGGAGATTAATAATGTCATTACAGGCAGTTGGAGCACTTGAAACTAAAGGTTTTCCTGCGGTGCTAGCAGCAGCAGATGCTATGGTAAAAGCTGGTCGAGTTACCCTTGTTGGTTATATCAGAGTAGGTAGCGCTCGTTTTACAGTTAATATTCGTGGTGATGTTTCTGAAGTAAAAGCCGCTATGGCTGCCGGTGTTGAAGCCGCAGAAAATGTTTACGGCGGTACACTTGAATCTTGGGTGATTATTCCTCGTCCCCATGAAAACGTTGAAGCTGTTCTACCAATTGCTTATACAGAACAAGTCCAAGGTTATCGAGAATCTGTAGAAAATCCCATTGTTAGATCGAACAATCGATAGATTTAACTTCCTGCGGGGGAATTCAAAACAAAAACTTCCCATAAATGAATTTAAAGAGAAGTTTTTTGTCAGGCTTCTGACTATCAAAACTTTAGAGGATTACATTCCTTCTGTTTTTAGATTTTGCATAAGTTGAATTTTGAAGCAGAAAGAAAGCAACAGTCAGAGTCAATAGTCAAAACCAATATTGACTGTTGACTGTTCATTTTTAGAAATATAAAAGCTTTAAGAATAACTTACCAATATGAAAGGTGTAGTTGTGACTGAAGCTAGTTTAAAAAAGATAAATTTACTTATAAATCCCTGCTATCATTTTATACAACAAATTTCCAAAAATCCTTTGAAGCGCTAATTACCGTATATACACTTAATTAAATCAACAAATTTTACAAAACATAACTTAATACGATTCAGTGAAAGCCCGATCCTCTTTCAAAAGTAGGGAATTCAGCCAATTTTTTCAGAGGGATTAGGGAATCTTCCAAGGCAAAATCTCATCAACACTAAGAGGATGTTTAAAAAGTATTTTTGGTAACATTTAAGTCTCAGAAACCTAACCCCCCTAGCCCCCCTTCCCTACAAGGGAATGCGGGTTTCAAAGCCTCTCTCCGCTTGCCTAACGGCAGGCTAACGCCAACGGGGAGAGGTTTGGAAGTGGGGTTTGTAGTATACTTTGCGACTTTTCAAACAACCTCTAAGTATATTGAGATTAAACTAAATATTATATGACGTAAGGGTTTGTACAGAGTCGAAACTTATACTAGTGGAATAACGTCCAACTTTGAGTTAAATTAGATTCGTTCCTCGGATCTGTTACAAAATGTCAGATTTACCCGATCCATTTTGTGAAAGGTGTATCCTCCACACTTTAAGCAGATTTCTGTTCTCAACTAAAAAAACATAACTTTACAAAAAATTTAAATTGGCAGAATGCCCCAAATGCTTGATACATAGTAGGTTTGGACTTTTTAAAGTAAAAGTAAAACATCAATGTAGAAATTTCTGCATAATTTTAGTGAATCTAGACGTAATAAAAGTAGAATCACTGAGCTATTTTCATGAAACTCATGAAATCTGGGGCAGCTGCCAGTTAAACAATTAGGTGGGACGAATGGGGGTTGTAATGCAAACTTCAAAATTGAGTTTCGAGGAATGCAATCTCATTATGACAATAGATGTGGAAAAACTGGCTCTAGATTGGCAAAAGCGCTTGGCTGTGGAATGTCCAGACCAAAATGAAGCCGCAAGGCAAAGCATTATTCTCTGGCTGCTGGGATCTGACTCAAAACGGTTCGATCTGTATAATCCTAAAGAACTAGATATCGCCAAGCAAGCGATGGAATATCGCTGGAGGATTTTACGTCAACGCTACTTGGGGTTGGGGCGAGAACGTGCTTATCGCAACTTGATAACCCGATTGGGGAGTTTAGTAACATTACGGAATAAAATTCAGACTTGGGTTTCCCTCAGCCGCGATCGCCAGCGTAGTGTAATGGATGTATTACAAGAAGTACTCCAAGAGTTACTGCAAAACGACAGCCAGATGCAACAGCAAATGGCTGATATTGCCAAATATACAAGTGATAGACGATTGGGAGATGCTCTGCTATTTGCTAGTTTAGAAGAATATTGTTTGCGGCCAGTAAGGAATCAACCCCTATTAGCTTATCGATTTGTAAATTATTTGCGTCGCACTCAGCGCGGTGGTTTAACCCAAGTGCCAGGGCGTGATTTGGTTCGCCTAGTCTCAGAAGAAGTTCTTACAGACGACAGTGACAATCGAGTTAACTTAGTCGATAGTCAGGCGATCGCAGAATATATTGAAGCACAACAACTAGAGGAACAACAGGGGCTGCGCCAGTCAGTACAAAAAGAATTTGAAAATTATTTACAAGAAAATCTTGGCACAGAAGCAGTGGAATGGCTACGGTTGTATCTACAAGGTAAGTCCCAAGAAGAGATCGCCAAAAAACTGAATAAGCAGACTAAAGAAGTCTACCGTTTGCGAGAAAAAATTAGTTACCATGCTGTACGTGTTTTTGCCCTCAAAGGCAATCCAGAACTCGTAGACAACTGGCTCTCAATTTCCTTGCAAGAACATAACTTGGGATTAACCCAAAACCAATGGCAGCAACTTGATGAAAAATTGACTCCTCTAGGGCGGCAAATCTTAGATTTGCGCAGAGCAGGTAATTCAATAGAAGCCATAGCCGAACAGTTAAAACTCAAAACCCATCAAGTGCTAGGCGAATGGACGAAAGTCTATCTTGCAGCCCAAGCTTTAAGAACCCAAGAGTAGCCTGTAGTGGAAAATGGAGCATAGGGAAGTGGGGAGTGGGAAGCAGGGAAACAGGGGAGAATAATTAAAACCCAATGCCCAACGCCCAATGCCCAATGCCCAATGCCCAATGCCCAATCTTCAGTATTATCCCCAGTCCCTAATCTAAAATTCATACTTTACTTACATTTACTTAAGTATATATAATTGGAATTTTAACAATTTAACAAAGTATCTTTATTAACTACCTATTGAATTAGAGGCAAAATATAAGTAAACACCAACGAATCAAATCTATGTTGTCTTCAAAGGGCGAACTAAATGATACCGTAGCAAATGGACAGCAAATGCCAACTGCCGCTCAAACTAGGTGGGAGCAAGAAGGCGATCGCGAACAAATGTTCCACCTAATCGATCATCTTTTGTCCTTTGAAGCTTGCCTCTACCACCAGATTTTACCCTTTAGATTAGAAGACAAAAACCTCTTGCTAGGTATGGTTTATCCAGAAGAGAGCGAAGCCCTAGATTATGTTGGTCGCATTTTGTCTTATATCAATTGCACAATGGTGATTGAGGCGATCGCAGCCGATGCTCACCGCAGAATACTATCAGCCTACCTCAATCATAAGAATATATCCCAGCTAGATGCCCAACAACTGCATCAGCCAACAGTGGACTTTCCCCCAACAAATAGCCCAGCTACGATTACTGACATACCCAGTCCTTCTCTAGATGCCGACTCAGAATCAAATCAACAACCAGTATTGACGGTGTTTCAGACACAAAAGCGCCAAAATTCTGGACAGCGGGTAGACTTGCCTCCTATCCCAGAGCTAGACCAATCATCTCAAACTACGACGTTCTTCACCCCTATTTCTAGAACTCAATCGGGAGAGGATTCTGAACCCACATCATCAAACAATTTACCTGTTTTTCCCACACAAGCTTCCCAACTACTGAATCCGATTGAGTTGCTAACAACACTGCCACCAAAAAAATTACTAGAAGAATTACTAGGGCGAATTTTTGCTGGGGGAATTGGTCGGCTGTACTTAGAAAGACAAGCTTACGAAGGCAGAATATTGTGGAGTGACAATGGAGTTTTGCAGTCTGTATTAGACAAACTGCCGCTCTCAGTTTTTCAAGGAGTACTGAATGAATTAAAGCGGTTTGCTTCCCTGCCTGTAACCACGGTTGTAGAACCAAAACAGGTAGAAAAGGAATACGTATATCAAAAAAATCGCTTATTATTACGCTTGCGAGTCATGCCGGGAATCTACGGCGAAGAGGCAACACTCCAAGTATTGCGGGGAGCAGCATTAAAATTCTATCAACAACAACAATTGACGCGTATAGGCCGCGATGCTTTAGGAATTTCTCAACAACTAAGCATTAAGTTACATGAACTACAAGAACAACTTTTACTGAATCCTAGCCTTGATTCTCAGCAATTAGAGGCTTTAGTTGCCCTGAATCAATTAGTGAAAAATTTAGACCAACAGATCAAAATACTGGCACTAGATAGCAATCTACCAACAAAGAGTAAATCATCAGTCAGTAGGTGAAAACGCTGATTTCGTTCGCATACATAATTGTTATGTTGTAATGGAATCCTAGACTGATAAAGCTTAGAGATTCATCTCTAAATAAATACAAATTTTGCGATCGTATTCTGAGTAAGATTACGGTTTAGACAAACTTAATAGTAGCAAAGTTAGTTACCCGCTCTTGAATCCTATTGTTGCAAATATTTCATGCTAACTGAGGTTTTTAGTGAACTTTTCCCCTTAATGAGTACAGCCAATCCACAGACATTGGAATGGCTACTTAACGTTGCAATTGAACATGAATATCCATCTGGGCGAGCCGTTGTGATGGAAGATGCCTGGGGTAACGCCGTTTACTTCGTGGTTTCTGGTTGGGTCAAAGTCCGGCGTACCGTCGGGGACGATTCAGTAGCTCTGGCAATTTTTGGTCGTGGCGATTTTTTTGGAGAAATGGCAATTTTGGATGAATCTCCACGCTCAACCGATGTCATTGCCCTTTCATCAGTGAAATTGCTTAGTATCTCCAGAGAGCGGTTTATTCAAATACTGTTTAAAGACCCGCAGTTACATCACCGGATGTTGCAACTGATGGTGCGGCGATTGCGACAAATTAACCTGCGCCTACAAATGCGGTCTTCACCACCAGCAGTCAAACTCGCCCATACCCTAGTGAGTTTAGGCGAAAGTTATGGTCAGGAATCAGACTTAGGAAAAGAAATTTTTAACATTCCCTTTAAAGATTTAGCAGAGGTGACAGAAATCGGCGTTGAAGAAACCACCAAAATCATGGAAAAGCTGCATGAAAAAGGGTGGATCAAAATTGATAGCGCCAACAACATCACTTATCTTGTGAACTTCAAACAGTTGATGAACTTGGCTGGCAAAGTGTAATTGTTTTATTTATTCAGCGATACAAATTTTGGTATTAAGTAAGTCAACCGATAAGATGCTTCGGTTGACTTACTTATTAGAGGTGTAGGTACTTCACGAAATTAGTCCAATGGATGACACCATTCCACCCCTGACAAAAAACGTCACACAGGCACAATTAGTAGCAGCAGAACCTAGTACTGACCCTGAACTGTTGCGCGAATTAGGATTATCTAGCGACCAACAAACCCGTCAGTTGGTTGCAGGTAATCCTAACACCCCAGTTGATGTCCTGTTGCGTTTGGGAGCAGAATTTCCGTCCCAATTGCTAGATAACCCCGTGTTCCCATTACTGCTTTTGGAAAATCTTAATCTAGTTGCAGAAATTCCCTTACCTACCTTACGAAGCATTCTTAGGCTAGAAAATGTTCCTGTGTCTATTCTAGAAAAATTAGCAGATAAGTCAGATTACAAAGTACAACTACTAGCGCTAGTTAACAACGTCCAAACTCAAAAAGTAGTTTTCAATCGGTTAAATCAAATCAACGATTCTTATATTGTCGAATCTGCTCGTTTACACATCAATTTAGCTGGTGAATTAACAGAGGGATACGAGCAAAAAGTTAAAGAGGTAATTCAAGGAGCCATCTCTTGCGATCGCAATGTTTTTGCTTACGATCTTGTTGTCCCCGCTCAAATTTGCTTTATCCCAGAATTTATTGTTGAATGTTGGGTAAGGGAGCCAATCTATGAGCATTATTTGTGTAGGAGGATTGCTTATTCTCCTGCTACCTCTGCCAGTATTCTCAAACATTTAGCCAAGCATACTGATGGTTATACACGGAATGGAGTTGCCCAAAATCCCAATACTTCCGCAGAAGCTTTACGAAAATTGGCAAGCAAACAGGAAGCAGGAGAACCTCGAATCTTTCTTGCTCGCAATCTAAATACACCTAGTGATGTTTTGGAGAGTTTGAGCAAAGATCGAGATAAAAAAGTTCGTATTAGCGTCGCTGAAAATCCCAACACACCCCTAACTGTACTTCAATATCTAGGAAACGATACAGAGAGAAATGTTGCTGAGGCTGCTACTAGAGCAATAGGAGAACAACAAGGGGAATATACTGCTGAAGCAGTCAGAAAAAACCCGAAAACTCCCCCCCATGTGTTGGAAAAGTTAGCAGAAAAAGACCCCCAGACTGTCTGCCAACACCCAAATACACCGTCCGAACTGCTTTTAGAATTCTCCAAAAGCGTTAACTCACAAGTTCGTGAATGGGTGGCTAAAAACCCCAACGCACCAGTGAATATTTTAGAACAGTTGGCTGATGATGACTCTTCTACAGTTCGGCAGGAGGTTGCCCGAAATCCGAATACACCATTAAGTCTTCTGTTTAAGCTATTTGCTAGAGACGCATCGTTAAGCGATACAATAGCTTATCAAATGTCAAGAGAACAATATCACTCCCCCCAGGTGAAGAGTATCTTAAATATCCTAAATGAAGAAAGTACCAGCCACCTAGAAACCATTTTGCAGAGATTAGTAAGCGAGGGAGGAGAGGCGACTCGTCTGTTTTTAGCTCGTCGCGTTGATTTACCTGCTCATATATTGGCACAACTTACTGAAGCAACAGAGGTTAAGGTGCGTCAGGCTGTAGCTCAAAACGCGAATACACCAATCAGCGCCTTGGAAAAATTAGCCAGAGACGAAGATAGTACAGTTCGGATGCATACCGCTTCAAAAATTAACCTGTCGCCTGAGACTTTAGAAGAACTAGCGGTTGAGAAATCATCTAGTGCAGTGCATGAAAAGGCAATGGTGAATCCCAGTTTACCAAAAGAAGCAGTGGAACGTATTCTTTGCGGGGAATATGCAACAGATTACTTGAAACTGAATCCTGATTTTCTATCTCGTCATCCTGATAGCAAGGCTAGGGTAATCAATTACTATGCCAAGTCCGAGTCTTTTTGGGTTCGTTTTATTGCCCTACTTCAACCCCAGATTTCTCAGGAATTACTACAGGAAAAAAGCCTTTCTATTTACTGGTTGGAACGATTAGCTGTGGCTCAAAATCCACAAGCTGCTCAAAAAATCCTCAATCAGCTGGCAAAAGACGGCAATCAGTTGGTTCAAGCAGCAGCAAAAGCTACATTGCAGGATCTCTCTTAATCCTATATTCGCAGCAGAAGATTTAGGGACTTCCAAATAAAAAAACATCCCAAAACTGAGGCAAAAATTCTCTCTATTTCTTTTCTCTCTGTGTTCTCTGCGTCTCTGTGGTAGCCTACAGCAAGCCATTCTGCATCTACGTTTATTTAAATAATTTATTTCTTGGAAGTCCCTTATTTTTCAAACCGACAATAACCGCACCGCTTCCCCAAAAGGAAACTCTGCCAAAGTCAAACCACCAGGAGTTACCACTCACAACACAGGTAATTCCGGTACTTTAACAGGAAAAGTACCATAACCATCTGTTAAATAAATACAAACGCCTTGAGTTTGCCCATCCCAACTTTCTGCGACTTTCTCAAAAAACGGTAATAGGTGTCAGATTCGGTAGTGTTTTGTAAAGCTGAATAAAAGCCTGAAACTCAGTCGCACTAGCAACCCCCACCGCCGGAGTGATATCTAATTCTGCGTGGTGTAGGACGCTTGCCATTTCCCAAGAACGAGGTGAAGGCCAAGCGGGTTGCTGGGGATCGATTTTGTGCAACAATGTAGGACGGAAGGAAAGAAAGGCTATTATTTGCTCGTGTACGCCTGTTTCTAAGGCATAAGCTTTGAAGCTGTCAAAATCTAGCTTGTGCCTCTAGATGTAAAAACCTATTTGCTAAAGGTGCAGGCATATCAAATACAGCTGCACGGTCTTCTTTACGGTTGCCAGCAGCCCAGACAAACCAACCTGATGGTACAACGTAAGAGCCGACTTTTCGATCTAAAATCAACTGTTGAGCGACTCCCTGCATTGCTGGCGGTGCCATATTTAGTTCATCTAAAAACAAGATGCCTTTACCGTCACGAGGGAGAAATTCTGGTGGATACCACTTGGAGATACCATCTTCGGCAACAGGTAAACCGCGCAAATCGGTGGGCGCAAGTTGACTGAGGCGGACATCCACAAACTCGATATCATACTCTTGAGCTATCTGTCCGACAATGCTGGATTTGCCAATGCCAGGAGGCCCCCAAATCATCGTACTAATTTGCAAGTTTTTACGGATCAGGTTGTCTAAATATGCTTTTAGATCGGAAGGTGTCATGGATTTTCGATTTTCGGTCAAAGCTCAGAAGATAGAACCTCGGCTTCTAACGAGAAGTAAAGGATACGGGTATTATATTTGAGCATTTCCAGGTATAACCTAGAAACTAGATTTTAAAAGTGTTTTATTACAAATAGGTTTTCTAATCAGAGAATCTCCGCCAGTAAGGATTTTTGGTGCGTTGGCGTAGCTCATTGTAGACATCGCAGACTGCTAAATATGGCTGAAATACTCAAATAGCCTGTAGTAATTATGTACAATGCATAAGTAGTATATTAGTTATGCAAAAGAAATAAAGTGTAATCTTTATTTGAGAAAAAGCGGATTTATCGGTGGAGTCAAAACTTACAATACTGTCTTTTCTACGAGATGCAGTGCGATCGCACTGCATCTCGTAGCCTATTAACAATTATCTCAGCAAACAAGATGACTGAAGCAACAGCAACTCGTCCCAATACCTACATCGAGGGAACTGGGCCAATGATTCATTACCTGGTGGCTATGCCTCAACCAGAAACCCATCTGTTTGAGGTGACTTTACACCTTGTCGATTATCCCTTACCGATTCTTGATTTAAAATTGCCCGTTTGGACACCAGGTTCCTATTTAGTCCGAGAATACGCCAAGAATTTACAAGATTTTGAGGCTTTTGCAGAGAATAAGCCTTTAACTTGGCGTAAGCTTGGTAAAAATCATTGGCAGATAGACAAAATAGATGTTTCAGAATTAACTGTACGTTACCGCATTTTTGCGAATGAGCTATCGGTACGAACAAATCACTTAGATATCACTCACGGTTATTTTAACGGTGCGGCACTATTTTTTAGAATACCTGGCTGGGATAAGCAACCCATTCGCGTCACTATTGTACCACCACAGCCAAAATGGCAGGTAACTACTGCCTTACCACCCGTTGCCGAGGAAACAAATACTTTCTTGGCTAGCGATTTTGATACTCTGGTGGATACTCCCTTTGAAATTGGTTCCCACCAATTGTATAAATTTGAGGTATTAGGAAAACCTCATGAATTGGCAATCTGGGGACAAGGTAATTACCAAGTTCAGCAAATGATTGCTGATATCCAAAAAATTATTCAAGTAGAAGCGCAGATGTTCGGCGGTTTGCCATATCAACGATATGTGTTTCTGCTACATTTATTTAACCAAGCTTTTGGCGGTTTAGAGCATAAAAACTCTTGCTCCTTAATTTACCAGCGTTTTGGATTTCGCGCTCAGGAAAAATACGATCGCTTTATGCAATTGGTAGCACACGAATTTTTTCACTTGTGGAATGTGAAGCGAATTCGCCCAAAAGCATTAGAGGTTTTTGATTACGACCAAGAAAATTACACACCATCATTATGGTTTTGTGAGGGTACTACTAGTTACTACGACTTGTTGATTCCTTTGCGGGCGGGAATTTTTGATGTTCAGTCGTATTTGAATAACTTGGGTAAGGAAATTACCAGATATGAAACTACACCGGGGCGGAAGGTACAACCCGTTTCCGAGTCGAGTTTTGATGCTTGGATAAAACTTTATCGCCCGGATGCCAATAGCGGTAATTCCCAAATTTCTTACTATTTAAAAGGAGAAATGGTATCGTTGCTGCTAGATTTGCTGATTCGCTCTACTCACAACAATCAGCGCTCCCTTGATGATGTGATGCTGAAAATGTGGCAGCAATTTGGGCAAGATGAAATTGGCTATACCCCAGAACAGTTGCAAGAAGTTATCGAATCTGTTGCTGGAATCGATTTGACTGATTTCTTTAAACGCTACATTGATAGTACTGATGATTTGCCTTTCAATCAGTATTTAGAACCCTTTGGCTTGCAGTTGGTAGCGGAACAGCAAGAAGAACCTTACCTGGGCGTGAGAATAAATACAGAAAATGGGCGGGAGATGATTAAGTTTGTGGAAACTGGTTCACCTGCACAAGTAGGGGGAATTGATGCAGGTGATGAGTTGTTAGCAATTGATGGAATTAAGGTAACTGCGGGTAGCTTAAGCGATCGCCTCAAAGATTACCAACCAAACGATACCATTCAAGTAGCAGTTTTCCACCAAGACGAACTGCGTACCTATTCCATCACCCTCGCATTACCACGCCCCATTCGATATCAGGTGAAGCCTGTTGATTATCCTAACTCCACCCAGCAACAAAACTTTGCTGGATGGCTTGGGGCTGCGATCGCAACTGTTTAATTAAGGGGCATGGGGCATGGGGCATGGGGCATTGGGCAGAAGAGGCAGAGGGGAAAAACTTACTGAACTTCTCCTCTGCTCCCCTGCTCCCCTGCTCCCCTGCTCCCCTGCCCCCTGCTTCTTCGCCACTTCTAAGCCGTTCTCACCGCCCCAGAGTAAATCAAACCCCGTTGCAAATCTAGCGTTATAATCGCTCCATCCCGAATCGCCTGTGTTGCCTGCTTCACGCCGACAATGACTGGTACACCGAGACGCAAGCCAATCACTGCTGCGTGACTTGTAAGACTTTCATCTTCAGTAATAATCCCGGCAGCTTTCCGAATTGCCTCAACAAAATCGGCACTAGTGCGGGGTGCAACCAAAATATCTCCAGGATTAAAGTTACTCACATCCATGCCAGTACTTGCTACCCGTGCACGACCACTTACTGAACCTTGTCCTAGTCCAATTCCGTGACCTAGTACTGCCGTCACCACCTCTACTTTAATCAAATCTGTAGAGCCAGAAATTCCCTGGAGTGTACCAGCGGTCATCACTACTAAATCTCCTTGGGACAGTAACTGAAGTTCCTGAGCCACGTTAATCGCAGCTTGAAATGTCTGACCAGTAGAAGGTAATCCTAGCACCAACAGCGGTTTGACTCCCCACACCATCTGTAGCTGCCGCGCCACATTTACATGGGGTGTCACTGCCAAAATTGGTGTGTGAGGACGAAACTTAGAGACATTGCGAGCTGTTGCCCCAGTTTGCGTTAGGGTCATAATTGCTGCTGCACCTAGTTGCTCGGCAATTTGACCAACAGCTTGACTAATCGCATTGGGAATGGAGCGGCGGGAATCTCTCAAAGAACGTAAGTTTAAGTGTTGGGCTTCTTCCTGCTCCATACGTTCGGCAATTCGTGCCATCGTCGCCACTGCTTCTACAGGGAAGCTACCCACAGCGGTTTCATTGGAGAGCATCACCGCGTCTGTGCCGTCTAAAATCGCGTTTGCCACATCCGAAACTTCAGCGCGAGTGGGACGGGGATTGCTCACCATGCTATCTAACATCTGAGTAGCAGTGATGATGGGAATCCCCAAGCGATTTGCTGTCGCAATTAGCCGCTTTTGGAGTACCGGAACATCTTCTGCTGGCAATTCCACCCCTAAGTCGCCTCTGGCAACCATCACGCCATCACACAAAGCCAGAACCGCTTCCATTTGTTCGATGGCTTCATGCTTTTCAATTTTGGCAACCACCGGCACTTGCTTGCCTGTACTAGAAATTAGTTCTTTAATTTCGATCATGTCCTGGGGATTGCGGACAAAGGAAAGTGCCACCCAATCGACACCCTGATCTAGACCAAACATTAGATCCTCTCGGTCTTTGTCGGTCATTGCCTTAATTGACAGGTAAACGCCGGGGAAGTTTACGCCTTTGTTGTTAGAAAGTTTACCAGGTACGGTGACGCGACAATGCAAATCACCTTTGTCCCGGTTTATTTCCTCCACCAGCATTTCTACTCGTCCATCGTCAAGGAGAATTTTTGCCCCAACTGGGACTTCTTCAGCTAAATAATCGTAGGTGACGCAACTAATTTCCTGCGTGCCTACTACTGGACGATTTGTCAAGGTGAAGCGATCGCCTTTTGCTAAAACTATAGACCCGTTATCAAACTTCCCCAAGCGAATTTTTGGGCCCTGCAAGTCTTGGAGAATAGCCACTGGCTGATTTAATTCAAAAGCGGTTTGCCGAATTAAGCGAATACTACGCTGATGGTCGGCATGAGTTCCGTGGGAGAAGTTTAGCCGCAGCGTCGTGGCTCCCGCTTCAATAATCGCCTTGAGTATTTCAGGACTGCTAGTGGCGGGCCCAATAGTAGCGACAATTTTTGTCCGGCGCAGAGAATCTCGTAATTGCATAAGGGCTGAAGTTAGGGAGCTATCTGGGAAGTCATCGTAACTTAAGTGGCATCTCCTTTTCAGTCACTGCTATATCAATTAGATATAAGCAGTTAGATGAGGGTTTATGGGAGAGTGGGGGCTGTGGGATAGACTAGATATAGTACATCAATCTTGTATCTATCCTCCCAACGAAGGAGTTTATTGCATCAACTTCTTGCCGATTGTCATACCCCACTTATCAGTAAAGACTAGGCTTCGTCTGGAATCATAGCGTTATTCATCTGCTGATATGCAAAGCTGTCGATAAATCTTGCTATACAAAAGTTTACAAAACTTTATTTGTCCCTAATATTTATCGTATATTCGTAATGTTTGATTAAGAAGGAGACAATGTTGGAGACGATCGCATCGGAGGCAAAAAAGCCACTGACAATCCCGCCAAAGGAATTTTTAGCGCCTCCTGGTGATTTTAATCCCACGCTACTGTTGTTTTTGGTAGCTGTAGCAATGCTGGTGTTATCTAATTTTGGTTACTGGCTTTGGGAATGGCCGCACTGGCTATGCTTTATCGTTAACACTATTGCCTTGCATTGTGCTGGAACCGTAATTCATGATGCCTGTCACCAATCTGCCCATCGCAACCGGGTGATAAATGCGATGTTAGGGCATGGCAGCGCTCTGATGCTAGCTTTTGCTTTTCCTGTATTTACGCGAGTGCATTTACAGCATCATGGTCATGTCAATCATCCCAAAGACGATCCAGATCATTATGTCTCTACAGGCGGGCCGTTGTGGTTGATTGCAGTGCGGTTTTTGTATCACGAGGTGTTTTTCTTTCAACGGCGATTATGGCGTAAATATGAGTTATTAGAATGGTTCATTAGCCGCTTAATTGTCGGTGTGATTGTTTATATCTCAGTGCAATACCACTTTTTAGGTTACATTTTGAATTTTTGGTTTATACCAGCTTTTGTGGTGGGAATAGCACTAGGATTATTTTTTGATTATTTGCCCCATCGTCCTTTTGCGGAGCGCGATCGCTGGAAAAATGCTCGCGTCTATCCTAACCCGATTCTGAATATCTTGATTATGGGACAGAATTACCACTTAATTCATCATTTGTGGCCTTCTATTCCTTGGTATAATTACCAGCCTGCATATTATGTAATGAAACCGCTTTTAGATGAAAAAGGATGTTATCAAACTTCAGGATTGTTGCAGAAAAAGGACTTTTTTGAGTTTGTTTACGACATCTTTTTAGGAATTAGATTTCATCATCAAAAACAATAGAGTTGCTGCATAAAGCGATCGCTATTGAAATTGATGTATAAGAACTTATCTTTGACAACATCCGCCCCGAAGGAATTTTCAGATTAGACTGGATCGATAACCTATACTGCCCTGCCCAAGATTTAGCTTGCTGGCAGATACTTTAAGATGTCGCATTGGGTTTAACTGCAATTGTCCAATACTGAAATGTTTTTCCCCCAATCCGATCGCTATCCTCACGGTAGATTTGCCGCAAGCATTCATAAAACGCTTGGGCTTCATTCTCCAATCCAAATGTTATTAAACACTTTAAAATACGGGTGATGCGAAGATAATTGTGGTTAAAGATATACACCCATTCGCCTTTACGATTCAGATAGTCTTCTGACTGGCTGATAAGTATTTTTCCGTCATTACTCTCGTGGCGTTGCAACCCATAAAATTTAAGCATAACTGTGAAGGAACGCAGCAAATTTTGACGTAGGTGTGGGTTGCTTTGAAATGCTTGAATTACTTCCTCATCAACGATGGGTGCATTAGAATTGAATGCACTTCGCTCAGGCAAAGGGAACAACCACTGAATGTAATCATGGGTACACTCCAATTGTTCAAAATCCCAAGTCCACATCTCTTGAATTGTCCGACCTTCTGAATCGCGTTGCTCGCCTAAGTAGAACGGAACAAGCATTGCAGTGAGTTGTTTTTGATGATTCATTGCAAATTCCCTTTACAACTCAATATCTTGATTTTGGGCGCGATCGCCTTACCAATGACCTTAGAATAAAAATTGTATCTTTTCATTCATAGACTCAGAAGAAAGGTTTAGCGTTTTTATAGCTTCTTCAATATCTACTCTGAAATCTAAGCGTTGAGCCATAAAATTTACATCGCTCTAATACCAATATAATCAGTGAGTTCACGCCTCAAGGGTCGTGGAACACATTCATCAAGCAGAATTCGCATAGGCAGTCAGCATTTCCTTTGCTAATTCGAGAGCGGCGATTGCTTGCTCACGGCTGACACTGGGAAAGCGATCTAAAAACTCATCCAGTGAGTCACCCGCTTCCAGATAATCGACTAAGGTTTTTATCGGCACACGAGTATCAACAAAAACAGGGGTTACCCCAATATATCAGGGTCACTATGAACAACACGCGATGTAGATGTCATATAGTTAGTATGCGTGCGACAGATAACCTTCCGATCCTAGCTTTGATTCTCTCGTAAATCTCAGCATATATTCCATATTCTTGAAGCCTTATTTAGCGCAGCTTAATAAATAATTAGTATTACAATTAAACATAGGGTATGACAATGTATTATCAAATAAATATGCCATCGAATCTGTTCGCGCTTGTCAAGATTCTCTAGTACTTCCTAGTATTATTTATTTTTGTCCCAAGAATTGATTGCTCTTTATCTTTTATGAGAAATTTAGAGCTATTAATTCTAATAACCTCATACATTTCTGCCACAAACACTGAACCTAAAGTAGCTACCATATCTGCAATAGAAATCTTAAATACTAATGGAACCTTAAAATTAAAAAATGATTTTGGCATAGTTTTAACATTTAAATACAACTTTTTTTGACTAACGTACCATACTCCAGTAAATTTATTACCTGTTAGAAGTTCTTTAGGTTTAGATAAAAGTAATGTTTGAATCCTGGTTTGCTCATAAGTCATATCATCTTTAAATTCAATAGTTATTTTTTCCGAACCAGTATTAAAACGCCATTTTCCCAAAAGTAAAATTTCTATTTCTAAATCGGAATGTTTACTAATATTCATATCTTACTTATCCACAGAATAATTATTTAATTTTTCTCTCAACTTAGGTGAACAGTTGTGTGTAGCAAAAATGCTTTGATTTCCTACTACCCATATCTTTGGATGATTTTGTCTAAAAAATTTTTGAATATCATGAATGCAAACTCTTACATTATTAAGATACTCTCACTTGGCAAAGTGCATAAGCATAAACTTTCGTAACGAGCGTCTGTTCATCCTCACGCTACAACTGAACTTCTGCATCCGGGTAGGTGACTTGGAGTGCTTCTACTTGTAAGTATCGCCTAATCCTTCCACGCCTGATTCGTTATTAATGCGTATTTAGATGCATCGCTACACGAATTCGTTTTAGGGCGTTGCATAATTGCGGGATGATTTTACTAGTTTTGTGGGATGGGCCGAAAAGCCCGTCCCTTGTATTTCTGGGCGGGCAGGATGCCCACCCCACAAAATTTTGGATAAGGCTACCAATTACCTACAGGTTGAGCAGTTGGAGAAAACATTGAGGGATCGATTGAAATGCCCAATCCTTCAGCTACACGACGACCATAAGAAATATCTGCCCGGAAGAAGTGGCAAAGTTGGCGCATTTGGATATCCTGTCTCGCTTGAGAGAGACTGCCGACGATATTATGAGTAAGACGCTCTTGCTGCTCAGGAGTTAGTAACCGATACAAATTACCTGCTTGGGTGTAATCGTCGTTTCCTTCACGATGACTGTAACGATCGACTGTGACATCGCCCAAATGGTTAGGTGGCTCTGCATAAGCTGGATTTTCTTTAGGCGTACCCTCAGCACTATTCGGTTCATAGTTAGGAGCGCTACCGTGGTTGTTCCCCGATGCCATAAAGCCATCTCGCTGATAATGCATCACTGGACATTTGGGCTGGTTGACTGGTAGTTGCTGATAGTTACCACCCAAGCGATACCGTTGAGCATCTGGGTAAGAAAAAATTCGAGCTTGCAGCATTTTGTCTGGAGAGAAACTAACGCCAGGAACCACTGCACTAGGGCTAAAAGCGGCTTGCTCTACTTCGGCGAAATAATTCTCAGGGTTACGATTTAGCTCTAATATCCCGACTTCGATTAAAGGATAATCTGAGTGCTTCCAAACTTTGGTCAAGTCAAAAGGATTATCAGGATGTTTGGCCGCTTGCTCCTCGGTCATCACCTGAATACACATCCGCCATTTGGGATAATCTTTGTTAGCGATCGCTTCAAACAAATCGTGAGTCGCATGATCGGGATCTTCGCCCTTAATCTTAGCCGATTCTTCTTCTGTCAAGGTTTGATGCCCTTGCAGAGTCTTAAAGTGAAATTTACACCAAACGCGATCGCCCTGAGCATTAATTAAGCTGAAGGTGTGGCTACCAAAACCATCCATGTGTCGATAGGTTTTGGGTATTCCCCGATCTGAAAATAGGATTGTCACTTGGTGAAGCGATTCTGGACTGAGTGACCAAAAATCCCATCTTGCATTATGGTCTTTGCAATTAGTTTGAGGATTGCGCTTTTGGGTATGGATAAAATCAGGAAACTTCAGGGGGTCACGGATGAAGAAAATCGGGGTATTGTTGCCTGTGATATCCCAGTTGCCCTCTTCAGTGTAGAACTTGATAGCAAAACCTCTAGGGTCGCGCTCGGCATCTGCTGAACCTTTTTCTCCCCCGACTGTAGAAAAGCGCAGGAGAACTTCAGTTTTCTTGCCAATTTCAGAAAAAAGTTTAGCTTTACTGTAGCGGGTGATGTCATTGGTGACAGTAAAAGTACCGAAAGCAGCCGCACCTTTAGCGTGGACAACTCTTTCAGGAATACGTTCTCTGTTGAAATGAGCCAGCTTTTCTAAGAGATGAAAATCCTGGATTAATACAGGCCCACGCGATCCAGCCGTGAGTGAGTTCTGATTATCAGCAACAGGAATACCGTCAGCAGTTGTCAAGTTTTGGGGTTCAGTCATGGTTCAAGAAGCTCTCCATGTAAGTTACTCAGATTGCCCACAGTACATTTTAGTCAGTAGGTATCTATCTACTGATAGAACAATCTAATTCAACGTGAGTTCGATAAACCTCTCCCTCCCAGCCTCCCTCTCCGAAACGGAAAGGGAGGAGCAATGAAAAATTCAGCTTTTTGCTCCCCTCTCCGTGTCGGAGAGGGGTTGGGGGAGAGGTCAAATAAGACTTGTCGAACTCAAGTTAATTCATAGTCATAACGAGTTTATATGTAAAGCATACTCGATATGATTATGAATTACAAGAAATCTTTTTGTATTTTGGTAAGATGTAGAGACGATATATCGCCTCTATACTGCCTTTCAGGTATTTAAATGTTTGAGAATCAACGAGCAAACATCTGTCGCCTCAATTTGATGTTCATTAACTAGGTGAGTTTGATGGGTGATAAATAGAGGCCCTTCAGCAACAGAAGTGGTGATATTACCGTGAGAGCCACGCACCAGCGAAGCATCCAGAGGGATCACATCCATTAAGTAGCGAAAGCCCAGTTGTTTTTTAAGTAACTTGAGAGCAATTTTTCCTTGAGGAAATTTTATTTGCGGATCGAGGAAAAGTTCTACAGGATCGTAACCAGGCTTGCGGTGGATATCTACGGTTCTAGCAAAATCAGGCGCTTTTGCATCATCGAGCCAATAATAATAGGTAAACCAAGCGTCAGACCCAGCGATCGCTACCAACTCTCCCGATCTAGGATGATCGAGATGGTACGTTTGTTTACCCTCTTCATCCAATACTTGCGCCACGCCTTCAGTCGCTTCTAGGAGCGATCGCACTTTCGGGATATACGCCGGATCGTTCACATATACATGAGCAACTTGATGATCGGCAACAGCAAAGGCAATGCTAGCACCAAAATCCAGTAGTTCTCGCCCTAATTCCTCGCGCACAGCAATTAAACCATTTTCTCGTAGTACGCGGTTCAAATCCACCGCTTTAGAAACTGGAGTAATGCCATACTCAGAAAGAATAATTACTTGAGTATTTCGTGCTTGATAATATTCAATTAAATCGCCACAAACAGCATCAATTTCTCGCAAATCAGCTTGAATCTGTGTTTGATTGTTACCAAACTTTTGCAGACAGTAATCTAAATGTGGTAGATAAACTAGTGATAATGTCGGGCTATAACGTTCCTCAATCCATTTTGCGGAATTGGCAATCCATTGGCTAGAACTAATGGTAGTTTTCGGCCCCCAAAAATCGAACAGAGGGAAGTTTCCTAAATCAGATTGAATTTGCGATCGCACATCACTAGGATGGGTATAAATATCAGGTAATTTTCTCCCATCTGCGGGATACATTGGGCGCGGTGTAATCGCATAATCTACTGAAGAATACATATTGTACCACCAAAAAAGGTTGGCACAAGTGAAGTTTGGATCGATTGATTTAGCTATTTCCCAAACTTTGGGAGCTTGTACTAGTTTATTAGATTGTCGCCAAAACTTCACTTCACACTCATCGCGGAAGTACCAACCATTAGCGACAATTCCATGTTCATCAGGCAATTTTCCTGTTAAATAAGTAGCCTGAACCGAACAAGTTACAGCAGGTAGAACTTTTTTAATGGGAGCCACTTGTCCTTTATTAGCCCAAGAAGATAAAAACGGCGTATTTTCTCCTAGTAAACTGGGCGTTAATCCTACGACATTTAAAACAACTGTTTTCTGCATACATTCAATTCTCTCTTATACCAATTTGAAGAAATAACTAGAGATGCGCTATGGTATATCTCTACAGATTTCAACCAGAAAAACCAGTGAAAATCTTAATTTATTAATTACGAATTACGAATTACAAATTACGAATTATTTTTAATACCCACTCATATTCACGCTGAATAGAAGTCAGCAAATCTATCTTCATTTCTGATGGCAATACATCCCAAGTGTAAGTCTCAATTTCTAGATGTGAGCAAGCATTATTTGTCTGAAGTAGCTGTAAAACAGTAGCAATATCATCTTGGGTAGATTGCAAAATTTGATAATCATGAATAAAAATTGGGACATGAAAGTGAGTGCGCCATTCTTCAGCTAGAGATTGCTCTAAATTTGGTAATGCAGTTATTAAATCAGGATAGTGGTGGAGTGTACCATCGCTACGACGTTCTATTACCTGGTGAAGATAGGTAGATTCTGCAAAAGGACGTAAGCGTTCAACTATCAAACTACGCTTTTCAACCTCAGCAGGGATTTTTACTTTAATTGCAGCGCTGATTTGAATTTTCCCAATTTTAATTCCTACCGATTGCAAACGTCCAAATACAGAGTTTGGCTGCTCATATTCAACGGAAAAATGGCAGGTGTCATAGCAAATTCGAACGTGTTCTAGCAATTTAGTCTCTGCTAAATCCTGCTCAATATTTAACTTGTCTGATAAATAACTACCACCTATTGGCAATAACCAATTTTGATAGAAGTCAATTACTTCCGAAGTATTTTCAATTAAACCATCAGGCTCAGGTTCTAAATCAATATGAAGGATCTTGCCTGTTTCTTCATGGATGCGAATCATTTCTATAACAACTGATGCTATATTCAAACAACTCTTTTTTATAACTGTCTCAAAAGTTGCTTGGTCTTTTATCCACCAAGGTTTATAGGATAATGGTAGTGTAGAAATTCCGCCATCAAGTCCTTGGGGTAATAGACTAGCTAAAATGTGTGCCAAATTTAATGTATAATTAACCCGTTCTTGTGTAGACCAATCTGGTGCATAAACTTGGTCTTTTACCACCTGTCGATGGAATCCACCATAAGGAAATCCATTTAAGGTGAAAACATATAAATCTTGTTGAGTTAGCCAAGTTTGGAATTGAGCCAAGTTATTATTTTCTAAAAGTTCTTTTGCTGCAACATCTGCTAACCTCAAGCCAATCCCAAAAGGTTCTGTAGGCGATAAACGTGATTTTAGTTCGGGAATATACTTCTCTAAATTGGCGAAAACCTCTAGCCAACTTTCACCAGGATGAATATTGCTGCAATAAGTTAAGTGAAGATTATTGTTTTTTGTAATTTTCATTTTCTAGTTATATGCCTTGTATATTTTTAATCTGTTTTCTTTGGCTTCAACTATTTCACAAAATACTTGCTACATATTCATGGGTAGGGGCGCATAGATGTGCGCCCCTACAGCCGATTAATGGTATTACTGGGTGTATACATTCAAATTTAAGTAACAGCAAATACCTTTGCTAACTTCATAGAAAATGGTAGCAAAATTAGAACAAATAAACCGTAATACAAACCAGCAAAACCAGATGCAACGGTTGCATCTAATACTATTAGAGATAAAACACCTATTCTCACAGCATTTCTGATATTTTCAGCTATCGGTTTGCGCGCTGCTTTGATAAAGTTAGGCAAGATTCTGATAGCTAAGAAAATAGCGAATGGTAGGGCTGCGATCGCTCTATACTTTTCTAATAATCCTAAAGCTAAAACTGCTGTCAAAACTATTGCAATTAGAAGTAGCGCGAGTACTCCCGTAATCTTCTTTCCTCCGTGAACTTCACCCTGACTAATTGCCGTGATAGCAGCAATATAAAGAACAGGAATCAGCGCTAAATACCAACGTTCTCCGATTATTTCTGGTACAGCACTTACGCCTAATAATAAGTTACTGCCACGGCACAAACCCATATTTAAAGGGCCGAAAAAAGGATGATGTTTGGCGAGTGAGTTATAAAGGAGGCATGAAAGAGTAATAAATGTTGCGATCGCAGCACTCAACAACGATACTTGAAAAGCAGCTATAATCCCAATTGCAAACAGTATACTCCCCAAGAAAGTAGCATTTTGACGAGATACGCGACCACTAGGAATTGCTCTATTTGGTCGCTCTTTGGCATCTAATTCGGCATCGAAAACATCGTTAAAAACTATCCCGCCACCGTATAAACCAGTTGTCGCCAATAACAACCAAGCTAATGGAATTAAGATGGCAAAAGTTGCTTCGCCATTAATTAATTTGGTAAAAATAATTCCAGAACCAGAAGCAGCAAAGCCTAGAAGAATATCCGCCCAAGCAGTAACAATATTAGCAGGACGCATCAATTCCAGATAACCCCGCCAGCTTTGAAAATTTAAGCTTGCAACATTCACTTATCTGCCTCCGTGCCTAAGTATTTCTCAAAATAAACCGCATATTACAAATGAACCAGATATTTATACACTCCTCACTGCCAATTTTCTATTCAATCAATACAAAATCTGAAACTGATTTGATTCCTGGTTCTTGTCCCCGTAGCACAGAATTACCACTGAACATTTGACGTTGATCGATAGATTGAGGATTGAGCCAATCTGAAGCTTTCATCTGCCCAGTTTGACTGTAAGCAGCTAGAGCATTTTCATAACAAACTGCTCGCACGTGTTCTTCAGGGATACCCCTATCTAACATCAGCTGAGCCGTTTTCGGGACTGCCAAAGGATCGCTAATACCCCAATCAGCACTACTATCTACAATGATGCGATCGCATCCATATTTGCGGACAACTTCTACCATTCGGGCGTTACCCATCTTCGTCTGTGGGTAAATCGTGAAAGCCGCCCAAAAACCCCGCCCTAATACTTCTTCAACAGTTTCTTCGTTGTTGTGATCGATAACTACTTGTGAAGGATCTAAGCCATATTCAATACAGCGATCCATACTCCGACTAGCACCCGCCTTTTTATTACGGTGAGGAGTATGAATTAGTACTAATGTATCGAGTTCTTTGGCTAATTCTAACTGTCGACAAAAGTACTTATCCTCTGCTTCTGTCATATCGTCATAGCCAATTTCACCAATGGCAACAACTCCTTCTTTACAGGCATAAAGTGGTAGCAGTTCCATAACTTCAGCTGCTAGCGCTTCATTGTTAGCTTCTTTCGGATTTAGGCCGATTGTGCAGTAGTGTTGGATGCCAAACTGACTAGCACGAAACCGTTCCCAGCCCACAAGACTACTGAAGTAGTCTTTAAATGAGCCAGCGTTAGTTCGGGGTTGTCCTAACCAAAAGGCTGGTTCAATAACGGCAACAATTCCATATTCCCGCATTACTAAGTAATCGTAAGTAGTACGGGAACACATGTGAATGTGAGGATCGATAAACATCATAGTTTTAATAATTGGGGATTGGGGATTGGGGATTGGGGATTGGGAATTGGGAATTGGGCATTGGGGATTGGGCATTGGGAAAGACGAGGCAGGAGGCAGAAGTTCTACAATGTTTGAATTTTGAATGCGTGAATTTTGAATTGATTTCTCCCCTGCTCCCTTGCTTCTTCCCCAGTCCCCAGTCCCCACTCCCCACTCCCTTCATTTGCGGCTAAAACTGCTCCAAGTCAGATTACCTTGTTGAATGGATGACTGTAAATCTGGGTAATGAGAAAGTAATGCTTGCGCTTGCGGTAAAGGAGACTCAGCACAAGCTAAGGCTGCTGCTTCTTGCTCGTGTATATCCCCATTAGCTAGTACTTTTTCCAAATCTGTGATGATGGCGCTATCGGCAAATCGTCCTACAGGTCGCCAAAGTTCTGGCGTAACTGTGCGTTTAGCTGCCCAACGTTCATGGGCATAGTCTGCCAACATCCTCGCCAATTCTGGATTAGCACGCCGATCTAGACCCCAAATTAAATGCAACGGACTGCCGACAAACACAGCCTTCAGAACCATCTGATTCCAGGCAGCATTATCTAAATAATTCGCTGGATAAGGGTTACGTAGTGCTATGGCTTGAAATACATTACTCATATTGCTGCGAATTCCCTCAGCAGTACGATGGCGATGTAACTCTGGATGTGGTAGTAGCGGCAAACTTTGATAAAGGGCAACTAACTCCCCCATATCGGCAGTGGAGAAGACTCGATCGAGCGATCGCACATAGACCTCAGCATCATCGTGGGGCAAAGCTAAAAGCAAAAGTGTGCGACCCGCTTGATCTACACTCCAATTACCAGGATACCAGCCGGGGATCAGATCCTCTGCTGCTTCCAAGTCTTGGAATGTTAGCTGCAAATCCTGTTTACCTAGATAACGCGGCACAGCACTAAAAGCCGTAAAAAACACTCTCTCAGCAGTGCCGCTAGCAATCTGTGCTTGCTTCTGTTCCAACCAAGTAAAAGCTTTCTCTGAAACAGACTTTAACAGCCAATGATGCAGTAATTTGTTTACTTTACTCATGATAAATTCAGGATAAGTTGCCCAACTTATTTGTGACAACCAAGTATAAAATATAGCACTAAACTTGATATTTTGGGTTTAAAGCAGTTAGGTAATATACTACTGGGATCATAACTTCACTGAATCTATAAAAATCTCCTGACTTTAAAGAAGATACTGTAAAGATACCATTTTGATTAGATAAATACTCAATTTATCTTACGGAAAAAAATTAGAATTTTATGTAATAATGATCTCCATTACTAACCTCATATATAAAGGATAGGCATTAATATAAATTGTAAATTCATGTTATTTTAAATTTTATCTATTAGGTGAAATCCTTCAAAAGTATGATTAATTTAGTAAATAGATTCGTTTAGTAGTTCATTTAAATTTTGAATTACGTGATAGATTTATTCTGTTTATATTGCTGTTAATTTAATTGCGATAGTGTATATATTTACAATTACTTAGAAAGTAATAATATTCAAATGGCTATTCAACAAAAAAACACTCTTAATCTACAACCAATTAACCAATGTGTTCGTGTTAGCTTCAATTATGATGTTCACTTCACTAGAGGTCTGTTTCACTTAGATAATCCTTTACTTGCACAAGCGATCGCCACAGATGGGGAGACAACCCCAAAACAAATACTAGCAGTGGTAGATGGAGGATTTTTACAGTATCAAGATGGGCTGTTAAAAAAATTATCAGCCTATGCCCAATACTATGAAGATATATTAACACTGAGCGGTGAGCCGATAGTAGTTCCAGGTGGAGAAGCAGTCAAGAACGATTCTAGATTTATAGAGCAAATTCATCAGCGGATCAATACAGCTGGATTATGCCGTCACTCCTACGTTTTAGCAATTGGAGGTGGAGCTGTCCTAGACATGGCAGGATACGCAGCAACAACAGCTCACCGAGGAATTCGGCTACTACGAGTACCGACAACAGTATTAGGGCAAAATGATTCGGGTGTAGGAGTAAAAAATGGAATCAATGCCTTTGGTAAGAAAAACTTTTTGGGTACATTCATGCCACCTTATGCTGTCTTGAATGACTTTGATTTTCTTACTAGCCTCGACGATCGAGATTGGCGATCGGGTATTGCAGAAGCGGTAAAAGTAGCGTTGATTAAAGATGCAGATTTCTTCGATTTCATTATGACTAATGCCGATAAATTGGCTAATCGAGACATGGACATAATGGAAAGACTGATCTATCGCTGTTCTCAGTTGCACTTAGAGCATATTGCTGGTAGTGGCGATCCCTTTGAAATGGGTTCATCGCGTCCTTTAGACTTTGGACACTGGGCTGCTCACAAACTGGAGCATTTAACTAATTACAGCTTACGTCACGGTGAAGCTGTTGCGATCGGCATCGCTTTAGATACAACCTATTCATATTTAACAGGGCAACTCTTGCAATCAGAGTGGCAAAGGGTTCTAACTACACTCAAAAAATTAGGCTTTACTTTGTACATATCGGCATTGACAGAGCAATTAGATCGACTAGACCATCCGCATTGTCTATTTAGGGGGCTTACGGAATTCCGCGAACATTTGGGAGGAAAATTGACAATTACCCTTCTACAAGGAATCGGAGAGGGAATAGAAGTTAACCAGGTAGATTTGTCTTTGTATAGAGATGCTATTTTGATGCTGCAAGATTGGGAACTTTTGCATTGATTCTCCATTGGATGCAATCAGCAGAAGCGATGTTTAATAACAAGCTCAGAGGTGGAGAGTAAGATTTTCTTCACCTTTGCCTAATTGTGATTATTTTATGCAAATATACTGCTTAATTTTTCAAGCGATCGCTACTTCGTGGTTCCAAATTGCAAAATACTTTTTAGTTCCTCTTCTTCTTCCTTGAGAACGTGGTAAAGTTCCCAATTTTGTTGGAGGTTTAACCAAAACTCTGAGCTATTTCCGAAAAATTTTGATAACCTTACTGCCGTACTAGGTGTAATACCTCGCTTTTGATTTACAAGCTCATTTATTCGCTGATAAGGAACGTGAAGTGCATCTGCAAGTTCTCTTTGGGTGATTCCCATTGGGTCTAGAAAATCTTTAAGTAATATTTCACCTGGATGTGATGGAGGTCTATACTTTGGAACTCTCATCTGTTGTTACCTCCTAATGGTAATCGACTATTTCAACTTCTGATGCACCCTGGAGTGTCCATATAAAGCAAATTCGATATTGGTCATTAATCCGAATGCTATGCTGACCTTTACGCTCACCTTTTAGTATCTCTAACCTGTTACCTGGTGGAACTTTCATGTCATCTAGAGATAACGCTGCATTGATTTGATCTAATTTTCTCCGTGCAACTTCCCAACAGTATATAGGACATTGCTTTCGAGCTTCCTTTGAGTCATTGCCATCAAAAATATCTTCGGTTCCTCGATCCTTAAATGATACTATCATAATTAGCATGATGACACGGTTATCATGCTATCAAAAAAACAAAGTGATTTTTTGTAGGATGAGTAAACTAAATTAAAGTTATCGTGAGTTAAAAAAGTTATGATGTCTTCGCTTCCTGTCAACGACGCTCAAAATAATTTGCAAGAGATCATCGACCAAGTTGCAGAGCAGGGTAAACCTGTGATCATTCGAGGCGATCGTGGTAATGCAATTCTGCTAGCGGAAAAAGATTGGTCTGCAATTCAAGAGACTCTTTACTTATTATCTGTCCCTGGAATGCGAGAATCTATAAAAGAAGGACTAGCAACCCCGATCCAAGAATGTGATGGGGAGTTAGATTGGTGAGTCAGCAAGCTTCTGAGGAGCCACTTGCAAACCCCGAAGGAGCGAGTTGGAGGTTGAATTTATACAAAACAAGCGCAAAAAGACGCAAAGAAATTAGCTTCTAGTAACTTAAAGGAAAAGGCCGAGGAATTACTCGCAGTCCTTAAAGAAAATCCTTTTCAAAATCCTCCACCTTATGAAAAGCTGGTTGGTGACTTATCAGGTGCTTATTCTCGTAGGATAAATATACAGCATCGATTGGTATATGAGGTCATTGAATCCGAGCAAGTAGTCAAGATAATTCGGATGTGGACGCATTACGAGTAAGTTACCTCCTCAACCCTCCTTGGTGTTCACAATGGAAACCTCGATGCTCCCAAGCTTGCATATCTACATCAGTAAGTTTTGTCACATTTGAGCATTGCGGTTGAATAATTTGACTTAAAATCGCCCAAAATAAGCTGCGCGTTACATCTAATCCAGTTTTTGTCCAAGATTCCCGATTACCAGGAATACCCGACTCCTGAACAATTTCTGGCTCAACCCAAATACCATGAGCGCCAAAAAGAACCTGTGCCATCCATTTAGCTCTGGGTAAATGACTTGGCGAGGTAATCAACATGACTTTATGCACTCCCCAACGGCGCAAAATTGGAATACCATAATAAAAATTTTCAAAGGTAGAATTCGCGCATTTTTCTAACCAAACGTTTTGTAACTCTGCTAATTCTGCCTCAAAAATTAACCGTATACAGGGATCTGGGGAACCATGAGAAATTAAAATTGGGGTTTGCGGGTATTGTTTTGCTAGTTGGGCAACATAAGTTTCTCGACGAATACTGCCACCAAGCACAAAGAACGCATCTACTGGCTGCGAAGAAGCAAAAACTAAGGTTATAGTAGTGAAAATCAGCCAAACACCCAGGACAACGTACAATCCACCACTGAGTTTTTGTAACAATTGCCACAGATTAGCAGATTTTTTTTTAATAGAAATTAATGATTTGTTGGTAAATTTGCGTTTCATGACTTAAGTAAGAAAAACTGATTTTATTGCTGTATAACAGTACTGCAATTCAGTGAGCAAAGTGCTATCTTATAAAAGTAATCTAGAATGCAAATATGACGCTAATTAAAGTGTCACACGCTCAGTATAGCCTTCCGGAGTAGACTAACAAACTGAGAAATGATTGTTAATAACTAATGCGGCATTTTGGGCATCATTTAAGGATAAAAATGATGAAGGAGCATAGTTGATTCTGGGGTATAAAAACTTAAAAATTTCTGGAAAGCCTGATTGCTAAACTGTCAACAACACAATTATTCCAGCTAAGTATACATGAACCAATCTGCGAAAAGTTACTCACCGCTCCAAGTAGCCTTGATTGGTGGAGCGATCGCCACAACTGCTACCATGTCTGTATTCGGCCCCGCTTGGACTCGTGGTGTCCGTGCTGCTCTAGCCCTCCAAGACAGCCCAAAAGTGATAGTTGACCAAGTTTGGCAACTGGTAAATCATGAATATGTTGATGGCAAATTTAATCAACAAGATTGGCAAGCAACCAGGCAAAGCTTGTTGAGCAAAGACTACTCTTCTAAGGAAGAAGCATACACTGCCATCCGCGAAGCTTTACAAAAGTTAGGAGATCCTTACACTCGGTTCATGGACCCCCAACAATTTGAAGCTCTAACTAGCCAAACATCTGGGGAAGTCTCTGGTATCGGCATTCGGATGGAAGTGAACGAAAAAACTCAGCAGCTCACCGTTGTCGAAGCCATAGAAAACTCTCCGGCGCTGAAAGCTGGAATCAAAGCAGGCGATCAAATTTTAGCAATTGACGGCAAATCCACTCTCAAAATGAAAGTGGATGATGCTTCTAAGCTCATCCGTGGCAAAGCGGGTACTCCGATTAAGCTAAGATTAGGACGCGCAGGCCAAAATGCCTTTGATTTGAAGCTGACAAGGGCAAGTATTGAAGTCCCAACGGTACGCTATACCCTCAGACAAGAAGGGAATCGCCGCGTTGGCTATATCCGTTTGCGGGAATTTAGCGCCCACGCCGCAGACCAAATGCAACGAGCCATCCGCGATTTGAACACTAAGAAAGTTGATTCTTATGTCTTGGATTTGCGGGGAAATCCTGGCGGTTTGTTGCAGGCAAGCATTGAAATTGCTCGGATGTGGTATGACAACGGCGGAATTGTCAAGACAATAGACCGTGTAGGCAGCAGCGAAGAAACTAAAGCCAATCGCACTGCTCTAACAAATCGTCCTTTGGCAGTCTTAGTGGATGGCAATTCAGCTAGTGCTAGTGAAATCCTTACAGGGGCACTCAAGGATAATAAACGGGCGGTAGTCGTGGGGGGTCAAACCTTTGGCAAAGCCTTAGTCCAGTCAGTTCATGAACTCGCAGATGGTTCCGGCTTGGCTGTCACCATTGCCCATTACTACACCCCAGCAGGAACGGATATTAACCACAAAGGAATTACACCTGATATCAAGCTAGACTTGACAGAGGCACAAGAGCGTCAATTGGCTTCTAATCCCAATTTAATTGGAACTAAGAGCGATCCCCAATATGCTCGAGCGATCGCAATTCTATCAAATAATAACTTTGCCCAGCCACCAGCAAATCAACCGACTCGACCCATGAGCCGCGCCGATAACCTGAAATTTTAAATTGACGCGAATGATTTGTTACCAGGTGTTTATATAGTAGTATTCCCAAATCCAGATTTTTGGAGTTATGAAAACTGCTTGATATGCCGTTCCAGGATTTTGGTTTGGGAATACTAACTACTAATCCCATCTCCAAAATCTCAGATTTATGAATCATCAACCAGTTGATGCAACCACCGCCACCAGCTTTTTACCAATGGTATCGGTGGTTGTTCCTATTTATAACGGTGAGGCAGATTTACCAGAGTTAATCAATTGTCTGTTGTCTCAAACTTACCCAAAAGACCGGGTAGAATACTTGTTGGTGGACAACAACAGTAGCGATCGCACTCTCACCATCCTGAAAACATCTGCCGAAAATTCCCCAATTACAATTCGCCCCTTAAGCGAAACCCAAATTCAAAGCTCTTACGCTGCTCGTAATACCGGGATTCGCGCCGCTACGGGTGAAATTATGGTTTTTACCGATGCAGATTGTCGCCCACAACCGCAATGGTTAGACACACTAATTCAGCCTTTTGTTAACGCAGAAGTAGTAATTGTTGCTGGTGAAATTTTGGCACTACCAGGCACAACTTTGTTAGAACAACACGCAGACCGTCAAGAAACTTTATCGCAAAAACATACCCTTAACCATTCCTTTCGTCCCTATGGTCAAACAGCTAATTTGGCGATTCGGCACATTGCTTTTGAAAAAGTGGGTTTATTTCGTCCCTATCTAACTACTGGTGGTGATGCTGATATTTGTTGGCGGATTTTGGCAGAAAACATCGGGCGTTTGGAATTTGCTCCAAGTGCGATCGTTCAGCACCGCCACCGCGCTACACTTCAAGAACTGCAAAGTCAATGGCGGCGTTATGGACGTTCAAATCGCTATCTGCACGAACTGTACGGTGTAGATTTAATGCGAGAGATGACACCCAGAGAATACGGCTATCGCTTGGCACGTTGGTTATTGAAGGAAGTACCAAGAGATATTAAAAAGGCTTTGGCGAAGCCCGTCGCAGGCATCGCTAGTCAAGCCAGCCTTGTAGATTTATTAAATACCCCCATTGGTTTATTCACAGCTAGGGCGCGTACTGCTGGACAAAGAGAGGCCAAGCTACCAGAGAATGCCAAGATAATTGCTCGACTGTAATTAAGAAAAAAGGCGTTGCTGATTTAGATGTGTAAATTTTGGTATAAAGACGTTGCAATTGCTGGTCTCTACAAAGGTTTTGAAATTACGCAAAATCATTTTCATAGCTGAATTCAGTAACACCTGAGCAAAAACGTTCTTGTCAGTCTAGAAGCATTGACTGAGAACCTTATGCTTTCTTTAGCTCACAAAAGCGAATGTATCTTAAGAAGTATTTTCAAAAGTAGGTAAAGCAAATATGCTGTTATTAATCTTTGAACTTTAGTACCTTGTATTTAATAAAATAAAAATTTCACTAGGTAGGGCTGGTTGGCACTAAATAAGGCTAAAAGTTGATTGAGGCTGCACAAATTTGATTGCTTCGTGATTATTGAAAGATAAATTAGTAAATCAAAAAACCAACTTCTTTAATATTTATTTATAGAGTGTCCGCTCTTTCAAGTAACCTTCTCTCCTTGCCTGCTCAATAGCGTCTGAAGTCTTGAAGAAAGCATGGAGTTTGCTTTCACTGCTTTCTTCATTCACACTTACGCTTTATAGTTTTGTGAGTTGAGCAACATGAAAGTGGATGGATTTAATCAACAGATAGATAAATTGTACTCACAGATACAGGAACTATTAAAATGCTATGGAACTAAGCTGAACTCACAACCGGAGATGATAACAGAAGCTTTCGAGGAACTTAACACCGCAATGGAAGAACTATTGACAGCTTCCGAGGAGTTAAAGGTAACACGAGCGGCAGTAGAGAAAGAGCGCCAGCGTTACCAAGATTTGTTCGAGTTTGCTCCAGATGGTTACTTGGTAACTGATACTGACGGAATAATCCAAGAGGCTAACCACATAGCAGCAACTTTGCTCGGTGTCCAACAAAAATATTTAGTAGGTAAACCATTAATTCTTTTTATTGCTCAACAAGACCGCCAGTCCTTTAACTATCAAATAAACAATTTGCAAGAGATACTGAACTGGGAAATTCACTTACAGCCACGGAAAGGAAAGCCTTTCCCTGCTAATGTGAAAGCGTCTGTAGTATACGATCTTGAGTTTAATTACCTTGGGTGGCGTTGGCTGTTGTGCAACATCAGTGAACGCAAACAAGCTGAAGAAATGTTGTACCGAGCTTACAGTGAGTTAGAAATACGGGTAGCGGAACGGACAGCGGAACTGGTAAAAGCAAATCAGAAATTGCTAAATGAAATTACAGAACGTAAAAGAGTCGAGTCACAACTACTGCACCTTGCTTTTCACGATACACTGACGGGTCTGGCAAACCGCGTTGCATTTATGAACCGCCTAAAACATGCGATAAATTATTCAAAACGGCATTCAGATTATCTATATGCTGTACTATTTATCGACCTAGATCGGTTTAAGGTGATCAATGACAGCCTTGGACACCTAAATGGAGACCAATTGCTGCTTGCTGTTGCAAGTAGACTACAAATATGTGTACGCTCCATAGATACAGCAGCACGGCTTGGGGGAGACGAATTTACAATCCTGCTTGAAGGAATCCAGGATATGTCAGATGCTATCAAAGTCGCTGAACGGATTCAGAAGGAACTGGCATTACCCTTTGAACTTGACGGACAAGAAGTCTTCATCACGGCAAGTATTGGCATTGCGTTGAGTTCGACAGTAGACTATCAACACCCAGAAGAACTGTTGAGGGATGCAGATACAGCAATGTATCGAGCCAAGATGATAGGCAGAGCGCGTTATGAGCTATTCAACTCAGATATGTATGCTGATGCTCTAGCGAGATTGCAGTTAGAGACTGATTTGCGGCGAGCAATTGAACGCGAAGAATTTCGGGTTTATTATCAACCGATTGTTTCGCTCGCTAATGGCTCTATTTTAGGTTTTGAGGCTCTATTGCGCTGGCAGCACCCAGAGCGTGGTCTACTTAATCCAGCAGATTTTATTTCCCTAGCAGAGGAAACTGGACTAATTTTCTCCATTGGCAAATGGGCTTTGCATGAAGCTTGCCGCCAGATGCAAGTTTGGCGGGAATGTCATCGTTCTAAATTACTAAAGAAAATTAGTGTTAATCTCTCCGTCAAGCAATTTTCTCAGCCGGACTTGATAGAGCAGATTGGGCAAATTTTGCACTCAACTGGCCTGGATGCTGGTACTCTAATCCTAGAGATTACTGAAAAGGCAATTGTGGAAAATGGCGATAAGGTAACTGCCGCAATTTTAGAACTTCGAGAGATGGGCATTGAGTTATCAATTGATGACTTTGGTACAGGCTACTCTTCATTAGGTGGTCTTTATAACTTTCCGATTAGTGTGTTGAAAATTGACCGTTCTTTCATCAGCATGATGGGCACTAATAGTAAGAATTTAGAAATTATTGAGATAATTGTCACTTTGGCACACAAGCTAGGTGTGGATGTGCTTGCCGAAGGGGTAGAGACAAAAGAGCAACTATTAGTTCTAAGAAAGTTAAACTGTCAATATGTCCAAGGACATTTTTTCTCAGTTCCGTTAAATAGCTCGGCAGCAGAAGCATTAATTATGGAAAATCCTCAATGGTAAGGGTTATTAAAAAATTCGTAATTGAGAAGAACGCTTTTTTTATTCTCATAGCAATCATGAATCATAGCTACTAGAGACTGCCTTACTACATGGTGGCTTAGTTTGATTCAAGACGAGCCAACTTTCCTTAGCGGTAGCCAACATGAAACCATCAACTGTTGGGATCTTGCTATAGGGGAATGTTGAAAAACTTTGCGGACACCCCGTCCTTATGAAGGCACAATCGTTAATGCAGCAGCAGAGTTGATGGAGGCACAGCTGTGAACTTTAAAAGCTTTTGAGGCGGTAGAGGTGAATTCAAGTTGCTCAATGCTTACCAACTTTCGCTAAATTGGAAAAAGGAAAACTCAAGGGAATTTTAAATGTCAGCACAATTGTTACTGGTGGATGATGAACCAGGGATACGGGAAGCCGTGAAAGACTATTTGCAAGAGAGCGGTTTCAGCGTTCAAGTCGCCAGTAACGCCCTTGAAGGTTGGGAATGGATGCAGCTGAATACACCTGATTTAGTGATTTCTGATGTGATGATGCCTCAAGTAGATGGCTATCAATTCCTGAAGCAACTACGGGAAGACCCCCGTTTCCAAGCACTCCCAGTAGTATTTTTAACTGCTAAAGGTATGACAGGCGATCGCATTCAAGGCTATCACGCTGGTGTTGATGCCTATCTACCCAAACCCTTCGACCCAGACGAGTTAGTGGCTATAGTCGAAAATTTGCTAGCCCGTCGCGCCGCTAAGGCTGCGAGTTCGGCAGATGAAGCTGAAACCCCCGATCTTGCTGAACTAGCCAATCAGATTTCCCAAATTAAAGCATTGTTAACTCAAAGAAATGCTATTTCCCAATCGCCAGCCCCTTTTAAAATTGATTTGACTCCCAGAGAACAAAGTGTTTTAAATTTGGTCGCAGAAGGGTTAATGAACAAAGAAATCGCCCGTCGCTTAGAAACCAGCGTCCGCAATGTAGAAAAATACGTCAGCCGTTTATTTAGTAAAACCGGTACCAATAGCCGTACAGAGTTAGTTCGTTTTGCTCTAGAACACGGTCTTGCTAAATAGGGATTGGGCATGGGGCATTGGGCATTGGGCATTCTGTTACCCCAATTTCCTGGTGGTGGATCTCGTAATTGGGCATGGGGCATTGGGCATGGGGCATTGGGCATGGGGCATTAGTAATTGGTTATTAATTCTTCTCCCTCACTTTCCTGCTCCCCTGCTCCCCTACTCCTGGGTAATCGGTAATAGGTAACTGGCTGCTAAACCGTGACCTATTACCAGTAATAGATAAAACATAAGTCTTTTAGCAAATCAGGCACTTAGCTTAAGCAAAAAGCTAAAAGAAAGGTTATTATTTTTACTTTTATCTTTTAGGTTTTCATTTGATTTGCGCCTGTTGTCCAATTCCCCATCTGTAAAGACACAAGGTTTTATTATTCTGCAATGTTTTGATAAAAACTCGGTAAAATGCACCCGGCTGAATTTGCTTTCAGATTCTACCAGTATTCTTTGCTACAAAGTTTTTAATAGCGGAAACTGTTCCTGGGACTTTCTGTTGCTAAATAAGACTTTCACAAGGTAGAAATCAAAATATTTTATGAAATCTACTGACTGCTCAGTTTTTATGGCAACGGGGGTATGGGATCAACATTTGATTTGATGCCCAATTCACGTTTTTAACTACTGAAATTACACCTTTAGGTTGGAGAATTTTCCGCGACATTACGCAAGCGCATTAGCTGACGTCGCATTTGAGGCGAGGCTTTAAACTCCGATACTTCTTGGGCTTTAACGGACGCTTGTAGCGTTTCTAGAAAGTCATCAGAACCTTCGGTTAAAGCATCAAGTAGCACCTGTAAGAGTTGCTCGCGATCGCTCAATAGACTCTTTTCCTCAATCAACCGGAATTTGAGATGTATTTCACACTCATAAACACCTACTTCGAGATTATTTATCTGGCGTGGTAATGCTTTGGAGTTCATAACTATTGAGATTCCTTTACTTGGTTGTCATGAGGGTAAGGAGGTAGATGTCCAGCAAAATTCTTTATATCTCTTTTGAATCCAAAGTGCTTGAATTAAGAATTTTTCTTCATCAATCACCTTTGTATTCCATTTCACTCTCCTGTGGTGTATTTTCAAGCTAGATTTTCAGTGTCTAGATTTTCAGGTTTCTGTGCCAGATGTAGCTTATGGTAAGCCATAACTATTATTCAGTTTTTAAGATTCTACACAATAAAGTTTCTGTAAGAAGTTGTTCAACCTTTTTAAAGGTTTTTACATCAACTTTATGTGAACGTCAATAACAGTTTGACTTGTTACTCAAATTTTAGTGTTTATACGTAAGTAAAACCGCTGAAATTTTTGGAGTTTATTACAGCCAGCGGTCGATGTAGCGCTATTGCGTGAAATTACTTGATGTACGTTTTTTGCAATAGAAAATTCAGGATAAATTGCTCGGCATAATTATTAATGTCAAAACTTTTGTTCTTCATAAAAAAAGTACACAGATCAAATTATTCCTGCTGAGTACCTTGTTTTACTGCCATTTGGGATTAATTGAATCTAAAAATCTTAGCAGTAAGTCAGATTTATAGACTAAATGAAAATACTTTATCAATTAATTTTTACAGAAAAATAATTCGACTACTGTCAGTACTAGCAGTTAAATATATCTTCAACTCATAACAGTAGTAGCAAACTCATCAGTAAAGGTGATATTTTTACTTATGACCATTCAATGTACCCTTTGAAAACAGCATTCAAAGCTTTTAAATTGAGAGCATTCAAGCTCGGATATAACGTCTACAATAATTTCAGTGTAATTCACGCAAATCTTACACCTTTTTATGGATAACCCGATGCTGCTCAAGTCCACAACCCGGCATATCCGCATTTTTGCAGGTGAAATTGACCGGGATGGCGATCTAGTTCCTAGTCAACAAGTCTTAACCTTAGATGTTGACCCAGATAACGAATTTAATTGGAATGAAGATGCACTACAAAAAATTTATCGAAAATTTGATGAACTAGTAGAAGCATCTAGTGGCGCAGACCTCACAGACTATAACTTGCGCCGTGTAGGATCAGATTTAGAGCATTATCTGCGATCGCTTCTGCAACTCGGCGAAGTCAGCTACAATCTTTCTGCCCGTGTTACTAATTACAGCATGGGAATCCCTCAAGTTGCCATTGACGACAAGCAATAAGCCAATGAGTTGGTAGCGGGCTGCCTGAACCCTTCTTTACAAAGAGTGCTGAGTTAAAAGTGTCTCGGCTGAAAGTGGAAAAATTCATCCAGCGTATTTCAGGTAAATGAAGTACATGGTTAGGGGCACAACATGTTTGTGCCCCTACGATTATCTGTATTGCTTAACTCAGCACTGGCTACCTCCCCCTGCCACTAACAGCAGTCCGAAAGAAATATTTAAAGTCACTGCATCGATCGGGTACTTTTGCCAAAATTAATATTTGCTATTCTTAATTATTAAATTAAAGTTAAATCTTGCTATCCTACTTATAAACTAAATAAATACCAACATTATCTGCCTGTTGATGATGGGGTAATTTACCAAAAGCAAATCGTGCAGTTATGCTTGGGTTATGCTGTGGTGACAGGGTTGGAGTTAGTTGCTTTGGCGATGGAGAGTCACAGGGCAATAGAAGCTATGATTAGGCTGTAGGGTTGAGTTAGGAGCGTATTTTTTGGATAAGTTTTGTATTAGCACCTGCTGATATCCGCCAGCTAAAATCATCATCTAAAGTCTTGGTATGTCAAGTTTAAGAAAGATGAGCGGTCTAGATTGTCCCTACTAATGCTATTAAAGAAATTGCCAATCGCTGATCGGTGCGAAAACTATGGAAAATGACGCGGCAACGCTCTACTGTCCAAACGAAAATTGTCAGGCTGCCAACCCCCTGACTCATAAGTTTTGCCAGCGATGTTCGACGCCTCTACCCAAAAATTATCTCTGGGCTGTGGTAGATAGCCCAAGCGTGGGTAGCCCTGGAGAAATATTAGCCGATCGCTATTTAATCGTTGATAAATTTGTTCTTTTAGATACGAAGCCTGGTTTATTAGCGCTAACGCCTGAGTTAGATAATTTGCAGCCTCTAAAAGCCTACCTGAGACTGATTCCCTACCGTTTACACGTACCGCAGGTATATGGAGTGCTTTTTGTTGCTGACGGGTCTTTCCACCGAGAAATATTACTCTTAGAAAAACCGCCACTATTAGTAGATGACACTATCCAACAAGTTCATTTGGGCAGCGAGTTAACCACCGCTTGGCGTAATGCAACATCAATGCGCCAACTAAATTGGTTGTGGCAAATAGCTCATCTGTGGCAACCTTTAGTAAGTGAAGGTGTCGCCTCTAGCTTACTTGACTCTAATGTATTACGGGTAGAAGGATCGTTAGTCCGGTTATTGGAATTGCGTTTTGACAGCGCCACATCACCAGAATTGCCGCAATTAGGTGAATTTTGGCAGCAGTTGGTCAGCACTGCCAAACCAGCGATCGCGGAATTTGTTAATCGCGTTAGCCTGGCTTTAATTCAGGGAGAGATTAATTCAACCGATCAATTAATCGGAGTTTTAGATCGGGGACTGGCTGGGTTAGGGCGATCGCAAACACCCACGATCCAAATTATCACCAAAACCGACACCGGGCCAAGTCGTCAACGTAACGAAGATGCCTGTAGTCCTCCCAGTGGAACTCCAGTGAGCAAACCACCCCAGCCAACAGCCTTAGCAATTGTCTGTGATGGCATCGGTGGACACGAGGGTGGCAATGTCGCTTCAAATTTAGCCATTGAAACAATCCAGCAGCAGGTACAGCAACTAACAAAGGTTCCCTACGACCACATAGACCCTGCAATGCTGCTGAATGACCTAGATAAGGCAGTGGCAATGGCCAATGACAAAATCAGTCAACGCAATGACAGCGAAAATCGCCAAGGGCGTCAACGCATGGGCACGACTTTAGTCATGGCATTGCCTGTTGCTCATGAAATGTACATTACCCACGTCGGCGATAGTCGTGCCTACTGGATTACACGCCACGGCTGTTATCAAGTTACTCTCGATGATGATGTTGCCTCCCGCGAAGTGCGGCTAGGTTATGCCATTTACCGCGAGGCAGTACAACAAAGTGCTGCTGGCTCTCTAGTCCAAGCTTTGGGGATGGGTTCTAGCACTTCATTGCATCCCACATCGGGACGGTTTATGCTCGATGAAGATGCCGTTTTTCTGCTCACATCCGATGGTTTGAGTGACTTCGATCGCGTAGAGGAGTACTGGGAAACAGAAATTTTGCCGATTTTAGCTGGGGAAGCCAATATAGCAACTGTTGCCGATAGATTAGTCGAAATTGCTAATACTAAAAATGGACACGATAATGTCACCGTCGCTTTAGTTCACTATCAAGTCCAATATTGGGAACCAGAAATCACCATCCAAGCAGTGATTCCCCAGAGCTATTCTGCCAAAACTGTTGATTTAGCATCCAAGGCGACAGATGCGACACTTTTAGGCAGCCCAAACCACAAAACTCAGGTGATTCCAGACACTGAACAGGCTAAAACTCGTCAATTTCCCCTACAGTGGATAGTTCCATTAATATTTGTGGTAGCAGCAGGTTTTTTAGGATTGTTCGTCAAGCAACTGCGAGGAACCTCTCCAATTTTTTCCAATCCCTTACAAACTCAAAACCCTGGCATTGAAACGACACCCGCACCGCCGCGATCGCTAGCTAATCTTTCTTCTGGTTGGGTAATTAAAACCAATAATGACATATCCTTGGGAAACAACCAATCACTCCCCCGTGGGACTTTTTTAGAAGTTATTGAGAAAAAATCAAATCCAAATCCTGCTTCTGGCAGTTTTTTGGTGTCTATGCGAGTCTGTGCCAATAAAAGTACCCAAACTCCAGCTAATCCTAAAAACCCAGCTGTAACTACCTCAGTTCCCCCAAATTCAAAACCTTTGCCAGCAACAGTATTGCTAAACTCCTCCCAAGTCAACCGTTTTGGCGTTGTTTTACAATCAGACGCACCAAATCCATGTAGAACTGTGACGCAACCGCCAGTTACCGAACCATCTGACACCAGCCCAAGTTAATCAAATACTCGATAAACTGGTAAAAACCTGGAATAATAACAGGTAACAATCAGAGTAAAAAACTTACAAGGTCAAAAAAATAGAAAATTTTCACCTTGGAGAATTGTTATCAAAACAGAATTCAGGAGTCAGGAGTCAGGAGTCAGGAGTCAGAATTCAGAATGAATTATGTACTACTGGTGGATGAATAACCGAGTTCAAAACCTCTACCATCTCTCTAATTTGGTGCAACACAATTAATGTCGGGTTTAAATCCCTCACTCATTTATTCTGAATTCTGAATTCTGGCGTATCTGTTTTCTTCTCTTGAAATTATTTGTTTTAGCTTTTAGTTTAATGAATCCATGCCATCCCTGAATTTGGCGATCGCCCGTCTCGTAAATACTGGCACTGACAACTTCGCCATTTGGGTGGTCAAGGCTCCATATCCCAGTGGCTACGTTTTACACGACTGTGTATGGCCTGTTGAACTCACCCAAGTCTGGCAAGAATGGCAGCAAATGTTTGCTGGTCATGGTCGCCTAGATATTTCCCCAAACTCAACATCTCAAAAGAGCAACCCATTCCCCATAGATTGGATTTCACCTCCTTCAGGTCAACCTACTGGCCCCTACAGCAGTCGTCTGATGCAATACTTGGGAATGAATTTATGGCGCTGGGTATTTGACGGGCAAATTCTTGGTAGTCTAGAACGCAGTCGCGGTATTGCGATGGGTCAGCATACACGTTTGCGCTTTCGACTAGAAATTCGCGACCCGGATCTGATCGCTTTCCCTTGGGAAATTATGCAGCGTGAGCCTGGTCAATCGGCGATGTCTCTCTCACAAGATTTGCTATTTAGTCGCACCAGCACTGAAGTTGACGCTTTACCGTATTTGCGAACTGACCAAGCTTTAAGTATTTTGCTGGTTTTAGGTCATGATGACAAGCTGCAACTAGAACAAGAAGCCGCTATCTTACAACAAGCTCTTGCAGATACGCCTGGTAACTCCCAAAGATATGCGCCTTGTGTAGTGAATAAACTCATTCAACCAACTCCACAACAATTGATTGATGAATTAGAAACCAAAGAATACAATGTTTTCTTTTACGCTGGACATGGTTTGCCAGACCCAGACGGAGGGTTACTGTTTTTGCGACCAGATATGCCCCTCAATGGCATAGAATTGGCGCAAGTATTGACTCGTACAGGTGTGAAACTAGCAGTTTTCAACGCCTGTTGGGGCGCACAACCAGCTGCTGTCGATCGTCAAGCTATCCCTGCCAGCAGTTTAGCAGAAGTATTGATTCGTCATGGTGTACCTGCGGTTTTGGGGATGCGCGATGAAATCGCTGACCATGAAAGCCACAGTTTTATTCAAGCCTTTACCGAAGCTTTGCGATCGCACAAGCCAATTGATGAAGCCGTAGCACAAGCTAGGCAAGAGTTGTTAACACTGTATAAATTTAATCAACCTGCTTGGACTTTGCCTGTTCTCTACCTGCATCCAGATTTTAATGGCGAACTTATTAAGAATCTGGATGAAGGTATTACCGAACTTCCAGATACAGCCATTCCTGAGGTCGGTTCCTCGCTTCCGACTGCAAGTTTACGATCGCTGACTCCAAAAGGTAAAACCTGGTTACTGCGTTATGGAGTTACCCGCATCGGCCGCACGAAAGATAATGATATTGTCATCCCCGAACCATCTGTATCCAAACGCCACGCCGAAATCTTCTGCCGCAATACTCTTACAGATGCTACACTGATGCGAACTTATTACTTGCAAGATTTTTCCACCTATGGGACAACCTGGTTTTTAGGCCCTAATGGCTGGCAACAAATCCTCCGAGAGGAAGTCCCTTTGAAATCGGGGATGCAGTTAAAGTTTGGAAGTGCCAGAGGTGAAACCTGGGAGTTTGTAATTGAAGACTCCTAGCAGAGCTATTGCATAAATGAATTTGAGTCTTTAGCATTAGCTTTTAAAATCTGTTTTTTTGGAGAAAAAATCAACATTTTTTGCGGAAATCTCCTCTGAGAACTTGTAGCTGTCAATACCACCAAATAATCATGAGGGAAGAAAATATGGCTCACAAAATTAATGGCTCAGACACTTTCTCATCTTTGCCATCTCAAGTAGATTTAGAGTTATTAGAAGCGTTACTAGAACCAGAGGATGCTAACTATCCCTGGAATCCAAGTGATCAAGATTCCGAAGCTTATTTTCAAGAACTAGAACAACAGTTCGGAATGGAAGATTTGCAAGGTGTTGAACTAATGAGGCGATCGCAAGATTTTTACGGACATCTAGATACACTTTGGTCTAGTATTACTCCGACACCTGACCACAATTATAACCGACAACAGGCAGTAGTGCTTAACCTTCAAGAAACATTACGTACAAATTTTTCTGTCTGTGTCCCCCAAATATTGCTCAACACCATCGCCACCAAAGCTGCTGAGATATTTGCTGCTCGCCAATTAATCAGCGAGCAACTGGTTGAGTGCGTTCAGACAGTACTACCAGCTTGGGGAACAGAGGATCTGATCGTTTTGGCTCGTCCTTTTGCTTACGCTATGCGAAGTAGCGAATCGCAAAATGCGGCATCCGCACTCAGTAATCTTCAAAATAGCGAGTGGACATCTTTATCAGAAGTAGATAAAGCAAAAGTTAGTTTAGCGATCGCTTCTTATGCTTTTACTGAACTTAACAAGTCTCAGCCAGAACTATGAATGGGGAATGGGGAGTAGGGAGTAGGGAGTAGGGAATAAGAAAAGTTTTCATTACACGTTGTGTTCGTCTAACCCGCGCTTTGCGTTCACCTTATTAAGAGGTGTCTTTTGCAAAGATGTTGGTTTCCCTTACGCAAAGATGTAGAGTCGAAAATCAACACTTTTGCAAGAAAAAGTTTAATGATTTTTATTTTTGTAAGTATATTTACCCCATAATAAGTTAACAGTACGCTGATTTTTAAATTAGGACATCTATCCTAAGAGGTAAATACTCAAATTGCTTATTTTCCCCCCTGCTCCCCTGCTCCCCTGCTCCCCTGCTCCCCTGCTTCTTCTATTTTGGGCCAAGAAATCGGGTAGCAAAATTTTGCGATCGCGTTGGTGACAGCGCCCGTGCCTTGAGAATTGCCGCCATCAAAAAGGCGTAAGATAACACTCCAACAACTACCAACAGCAAGGCATTGATTGACCCTGTAGCATTCCAGAGAGCGTGAAGCGCAGAAGCACTCAGATAACCAATAGACAGAATTTGCCAACTTCTACTCGGTTTAAGGACAGCCAACCCGATAAAATAACCCAAGTAGCCACTATAAGCCATGTGTCCGGCTACAGAGCCTAAAATTCGCGGAATTAGCAGTTGTAAACCTGCAAGTTGACCAGCAGCCCCTATACCCACCTGTTGCGTGACATTTTGAGTTATATCAGGCACATACTGACCGAGGGTTTCTAAGAGAGTGAAGCCTACAGCAGAAGCCGTACCCAGGAGAATACCATCTAGAGGTTCCCAGATGCCGATGCGTTCTCGCCAAGGTGAAGACAACATTCTACCGATGGCAAAAGCCCCTAGTACAGGTAATGCCTTGAGTAATTCCTCCATCAACCCCGCGCCAAAAAACATCCGCACCAGTAACTCTGTGAAGGTGATAGATTCTTGGGGTGTGGGCAAGCTTCCAGGCAGGATGCCGCGAAATACGAAAATAAATAGATCCAACAGGGGACTGAGCAAAATCAGGATTGTCCCCAATGACGTAGCCATTAGCACCCACCAAGGTTTTTGTTTTCCGCAAAGTTGGTAAACAAAATAGTAGGCAGCAAAGGCGATGTAACTTGCGACGATCACTTGATTAGCTTGAGGGCGACCGACTGTAGCGAACATCAGCACCACAAAAATTACGGTCAGTATTCCCGGTACGAGGTAAGCTTTACTAGTTAAATCTTTACCAGTGGAAATAATTGGAAAAAGCTGGGTGAAGCTAACAGAATCTGGCTGCTTTAATTGCGTGTGGTTGTGGTAGTCCGTCGCTGAAGGCAGTGGTGTAACTTGGTTGACTGTCGTCGCCGGAGTCAGTGAGGTATACTCGCATTCAAAAATGTATTGTGGGCCATCAGCACCTAGAGAAATGCGATCGCCTGGGTGCAATTCCTGACATTCATATAAACGTTGTCCATTCAAATAAGTGCCATTAGCACTATTCAAGTCACAAAGCACCCAGCTAAATTTGCTATCTGGGGATAGAGAGAGGGGACGAACCACTGCATGACGACGAGATACCATTCGGTACATCATGGCATCCAAGACAACTTGGCAGCTGGGGTCGCGTCCAATTACCATCTCTTTACTGGGGGGCAGCGAGTAGCGAGATTCTGCTCCCAAAGCTGCCCCATTACCAGACACTAGCCGCAGAAATGCATTATGTCTTGCGTTTTTGCCTGTCATCGATAAGAAGTACGTTTCTAAACTAATTCTTCACATAATTTGGCAGCAGGACTAACCTTAGCCACATTAGCAGCAGCATTGCTAAATCCACTATAGCTTCACTTACTGCTAAGAAATTTAAAATTATTGGTGCAAAATTTCAAATTGTTTCATCTCATGTAAAGAAGTATTCCATCTGCTGAGAGTTTGCCCTAAAACTGGCTTGTTTGGCGGCTCAATCAGATTGTCTTGATGCTGTACTTTTGACATCGTAGCTGCAAATTAAACCCACTGCAATTTATTAAAAAATAGTATTTTTTACTGCATTTAGTTCCATTTCAAAAATATATAATTATTAGTCGTCTGTTGTCAGTTGTTTTTGGCAAAGCTCTTTTGGAGTAGGGAGTAGGGAAAGAAACTGTTATGAAGTGAACCAAAAGATTTCTAGTATCTTGTCTCAAACAACTGTAGTCAATTCTAGGTGTTCAATCTTAGTTCCAAGTACTATGAGGAATTCTGCTAGCCAATGTGGGTGAGCAGGCCAAGCTGGTGCTGTCACTAAGTTACCATCAACTATTGCCCGATCGACAGGGATATCAACATAGATTCCTCCAGCACTCTTGATATCTGGGCTACAAGCAGGGTAGCCAGTACATCTCTTGCCTTGCAGTACATCAGCAGCTGCTAATAACTGCAAGGCGTGGCAAATGGCAGCAATCGGTTTATTCGCTTGGGCAAAGTGACGAGTGATTTCTAGCACCTGCTGATTGAGGCGGAGATATTCTGGTGCCCTTCCTCCAGGAATGACTAAGGCATCGTAGGTTGTGGCTTCTACTTCTGCAAACGTTGCATTTAAAGTAAAATTGTGTCCGGGTTTTTCGCTGTAAGTCTGGTCTCCTTCAAAATCATGAACTGCTGTCCGCACCCGATCGCCAGCTTTTTTGTCGGGGCAAACTGCGTGGACAGTGTGTCCCAGTACTTGCAATGTCTGGAAAGGAACCATCACTTCATAGTCTTCTACATAGTCGCCAACAAGCATCAAAAGTTTCTTTGCAGCCATATATTTGTTACCCTTACCTATTAGTCATCAATAGTTGTTTATAAAGTAAATATTAATTTAGAGTCAGCTTTTTTCGGGGTTAGTTTATATACGAGTTTTTGATACATAACATCAATCACTGTGGTGTCATGTATCATTTCAGAGTTGCAAATTAACAAAAATTAATACATTCTACAGGAACACGACGATAATTCAACGATTACGATCGAATCGCAAATTAAAGCAGATTAAATTCTGCGATCGCTCTCGGAAAATTTTTGTTTTCATGTCCTGGCTGGCTGAGTTTAATCAAAGCAAAACGCTGTAAGGGTGTTAAAGCTGCCCAACGTTGCGGTGTCAGGGTTACACCTATTTCTTGAGCTTTTCCCTGAAGGCTAGCTGGTACAGTGGCAGAATCTAGCCATGCAGGATGAGGCTCGATGGGCAATTTTGCCGCTGGTACACCTGTGCGTTGTATGATTAATTGCTCGATATATTCGCGGTAAGAGTGAATTTCTGTTTCTGTAGTGCAAGGTAATTCCACTAAAGCTTGACGCTCATCTGTCGTCATTTGATTCCAATCAGGCAATTTTAGCTTGATGCCACAAGTATCTAATTTACAACGCACCTGCATGGGGATGCAACGCAGAGAATCAACAAAGTCTGCTTCAAATTGAAAGAAATCTGTCACGTCGCTTCGCTCCGAATCAAAATTCACGCATTCAAAATTAATAATTTATATTGTTGCTTAACAAACCCAAAATTGCTGTACCTTTAAAAGTGGTTTGTATTCCACGCAATTGAGAACCGCTATAGTTTGTTAGGCTTTTTATTTAGCTTGCATCTTTAGAATTACTGAGACGAATTATTAAATAACTAATTGATAAAGCAAGAATAGCTATACCTAAGCCAATTATATCAATTCCTGGAACTTTTTCTAAGTCAAGAATAATAATTTTTCTGGCGACAGCTATTAAAGAAGTGACAATAACTAATTCAACCTGAAAAACATGTCGTCGGAGATAGGCGGTAATATTTTCTAAGATTTCTAAAGCAATTAAAATATTTAAAAATAAACCGAAAATTTTATACAAGGTTGAGTTAAATTTCCCATAAGGAACTGTAAATAACTCTTTAAAAATAAAAATTCCTAAATCTCCGATCGTTACCAAAATTACGACCACCATAAAAATAGATAGAACTTTAGAAACTAGCACTTCTATATTTTCAATGATGTGCATGAAGTTCTCATCTGTGGTAGCTCTTAGAATTCGCTTCATTAGCTTTTTCATCTGCTGCACCCAATTCTCAAATAAAAGAAAATCCCATAGATAAATCTAAAGGATTGGAAATAATTGACAATTTTTTGTAAATATCTCTGCTTTTTTATTCTTTATCCATAGCGAAAATAAACTTTAGTAAAATCCCTTGTTACTAAAAATTTAGCTCTTTAAATATAGTAATTGGTAACAGTCAAAATTAGAGAGTTAGAAAAAATGATAATAACTATTGACTATTGATTATTGACGAAATTACCTGTTGCTGGTTATAAATTACCACTTCCGAGCTACACTTTGCAGCTTATCTATAGGACTCATATTTGATTGCGTGAAAAAAACTCAGTACACCTTTATTCCTTCTTCCCAGTCCCCAGTCCCCAGTCCCTAGTCCCTAGTCCCCGGCCTTTACGAGTAATTCTCCGAATCAAATCGGATTGCTATATTGTGAAGACTGGAGTTGATAATCTTTGATGGGAACTTCCACCGAAATTGGTATCAGCTGCACAGCACAGGCTTTTAATTCTGGTTGCAGCGAATTGGGGCAAGATTCTGGATGGGTGAGGGCGTTGGCTTCGGCATTATCTGCCCACAGCGAACCCCAGTGCATAGGGACAAAAACTGTACCAGGTGCGATCGCTTTTGTTACTTTAGCAGGAAACTTCGCTTTACCACGACGCGATCGCACTTCTATATACATACTATCGGCAATACCTAACCGAGCAGCATCACGGGGATGAATTTCGATAAACGGTTCGGGATGCATTTTGCAAATTTTTTCAATTCGACCGGTGCGTGTCTGCGTATGCCAATGTCCGTAAAGTCTTCCATTAGTTAACACAAACGGATAATTTGGGTCTGGTGGTTCCGCCAATCCCTTAGAGTAATATGCCCCAAATCGAGCGCGTCCATCAGGGGTGTGGAAGCGGAGATTGGTGTAGAGGCGTTTGGAGTTAGGAGTTTGGAGTGAGGAGTTAGGAGTTGAAGATTCTAATTCATAACTCCCAACTCTTAACTCATAACTTTTTTCTGGGTGAGGCCATTGCGTCGGGCCTTCTACTTGTAATTGCGCGTGACTAAGACCTGTCATATCGCAGGGGCGATTTTTAGTTAGTTTGACAAACTCAGCGTAAACTTCCGCAGAGTTAGCAAAGGCAAACTCTTTCTCAAAACCTAATCTACGTCCAACTTCGGCAAAAATTTCCCAATCGGCTTTCGCTTCTCTTGGTGGTTGGCGAAATGCTTGACATAAAGTTACCATCCGTTCGGAGTTTGTCATCACGCCAGTTTTTTCACCCCATTGGGCTGCTGGTAGTAGAACGTGAGCGTAAGCAGAAGTTTCTGTGGGATAATATGCGTCTTGGTAAATAGTGAAAGGCGATCGCAACAATGCTTTTTTAGTCCGCTCTAAATCTGGCATACTCACAGCGGGATTAGTAGCTGCAATCCACAGTAACCCTACAGCATCATTTTCTAACCCAGTAATCATGTCCCAAGCAGTCAAACCGGGATTGGGCGAAATTTGTCCTGGCTTGAGTCCCCAAAACTCCTCAACTTCTGCGCGGTGCTGGGGATTTTTCACCACCCGATAACCCGGTAATAAATGCGCCAAACCTCCGGCTTCCCGTCCTCCCATCGCGTTCGGTTGACCTGTGAGAGAAAAAGGGCCAGCCCCAGGTTTGCCAATCTGTCCAGTCATCAGGTGCAGGTTAATAATCGTTCTAACCTTAGCTGTCCCTTCTGAAGATTGATTTACACCCATTGACCACAAAGACAGTACTCGCTCAGATTTACCCCAGTAACGTGCTGCTGTTTCTAAATCTTCAATACTGATTCCACATTGACGAGCTACCACTTCTGGGGGATAGTGGCGAATAACCTCAGCATAAGCGGGAAAGTTGCTGGTGCAGTCCTCCATGAACATCGTATCAATGTAGTTCCAGCGCATCAACAAATGGGCGATGCCGTTCAACAAGTCGATATCTGTACCGGGACGAATGGCTAAATGCAAATCAGCGGCTTCTGCGGTTGGTGTGCGACGGGGATCGACCACAATCATTTTGACTTTGCGGTTCTTTTTGTGATATTTCTCCAGTCGATTGAAAACGATGGGGTGACATTCAGCTGTATTAGTACCAATTAGAAATGCACAGTCGGTTAACTCCAAGTCATCGTAACAGCAGGGCGGCCCATCTGCGCCAAAGCTTTGAATGTACCCAGCCACAGCACTAGACATACATAAACGAGAGTTGGCATCAAAATTATTAGTACCCAGACAGCCTTTCATGAGTTTCTGGGCGATGTAATAATCCTCAGTTTGAAACTGACCGGAACCATACATACATAAGGCTTCTGGCCCTTGGGTGAAACGCACGGTTTGAATGCGTTTGGCGATCAGATCGAAAGCTTCATCCCAGCTAACGCGGCGAAACTCTCGATCTAATGAGTCTCGCACCATTGGGTAATGTAATCTATTTTTATCTAAAGATTCTGCGATCGTTGCACCTTTGACACAAACCATTCCTTGACTAGATGGATGAGCTTTGTCACCCCGCACCCGCCAAGTCGGATTTCCTTGACTATCTCGATTAGTTGCTTTGCCAAGTTGGGCTGGAGGTGAAACTTCTAAACCGCAGCCAACGCCACAGTAGGGACAGAGAGTTTTGGTAAATTCACTCATGGCTGTTGTACCATTTTGTTATTTTGATTTTGCAACCTCAGATTTAGCGCCAGGTTGAGAAATTTGTATGTTAGAGGTTGTTTGAAAAGTTTTCTTCTCGGTAACAAAACGTTCTAGATCCCCCTAAATCCCCCTTAAAAAGGGGGACTTTGATTCCGGTTCCCCCCTTTTTAAGGGGGGCTAGGGGGGATCGGTTAGTGCCTAAAATCACAGCCAAGCACTTTTCAAACATCCTCTTAGGCAAACTCTTTGAAACGAATGAAGCCCAAAGGGTTTTGTCGTCTTGTTCCCAGCCTGGAGGCTGGGAATATATTTAAAGTGGGCTTCTGCCTCTTGTCAAGAACGATCGGAGGCGGAGCCTCCCAGAATGGGTTCCCAGCCTAGAGGCTGGGAACCAGTCATGTATCTTTTCTTAGTGCCATTCGACTAAAGTCCTGAGTACGAACTATGAGAATTTATTTGCTTTATTGCCTACTTTCTATTTTCAAGACAGGTCTATTCTTCAGTTAAGAAGATAGGGTTTTTTGTTGCGGTTTCTGGTAATTCACCTTCAAATGTAGGGGCAAAGGAACCTTTTGGTTCTTTGAGGAAAAAGGCACACATAAAAGCACAGACTAGTGCAGCTAAACCCATTGTGGAAAATAGTGTGGGAGCGTCGGTTAAGCTGAAAATTGTTAGGTAAACTACACCGCCAAAATTACCGTAAGCTCCCACATTGCCGGCAATTTGTCCAGTGGCTTCTTTCTTAATTAGGGGAACGATGCTGTAGGTTGCACCGCAGCCAGCTTGGGCAAAGTAAGCGGCAACCATTGTCACTGCGATCGCTACTGGAATCGGCCAGCTACTACTAATAAAATGTGCTATCAAATAACTAACACCAATGCCAGCGCTGATAATTGTCATTGTCCATTTTCGGGAGTTAAATTTATCAGAAATTAAGCCACCACTGGGACGAGAAACCAAATTTAAGAATGGATAGGTAGCGGCAATCATTCCAGCGACAACATGTTCTAAAGCAAAGGTTTTTTCAAAGAATGCCGGGAGCATAGAAACAACTGCCAGTTCGCTACCAAAGTTAGTTATATAAGTGAATTCGAGTATGGCTACTTGACCAAATTGAAAGCGTTCGGATGGAGCATAAGTTTTCTTGCCAATTAAAAGTTCTCGGTTTACTTGCCAAGCTTTGTAACTTTGGTAAGCAAATAATCCTGCTAATAGTAACCAAATCAAATACATTTGGCTCAAAGTTAGGAAGTGAATGTTCTTTTGTTCCAAACGCCAAGCCAATAAACCCAAGGCAAAAATTAAACCAAAATTCGAGACAATCATCGCCCAGAAGCTTTTAACACTGGTTACTTCTAGAGAACCATTTTTCTTAGGTTTCTTGTAAACTTTACCTGTGGGCGTATCTTGGACGTTGTTGTAATAAATTACGCCGTAGATAGCTGCAATAATCCCTGTAAATGCGATCGCAAATCGCCAGTTAGAAGCACCACCAGCGAAAAAGCTCGTAGAAACTGCAAGTATCGGTAAGGCAAACTCTGCGCCAAAAGCCCCAAAGTTACCCCAACCGCCATAAATACCTTGAGCAATTCCCATCTCCTTCGGCTGGAACCATTCGGACACCATACGGATACCCACAACGAATCCAGATCCGACAATTCCCATCAGCAAACGGCTGATGACTAGTTGATTAAAGTCTTGCGCTAGCGCCGTCGCTAAACAAGGAACAACCGCAAACATTAGCAGCATTGAGTAGGTGATTCTGGGGCCAAAACGATCCAGAAGCATCCCAATAATTAGTCGTGCAGGAATTGTGAGGGCAAGGTTACAAATGCCTAAAGTTTTGATTTGTTCTGGTGCTAAATGTAGTTCTCTGCCAATGGTTGTAGCGAAGGGGGCAAAGTTAAACCAACAAACAAAGGTGAGGAAGAAAGCAAACCAAGTCTGATGTAAGATGCGGTAGCGATCGCTAAATGAAAATAAGTTTTTAAGCATTCCAATCTTTCTAATTGAATAAAATACGGTAAAGAGGTAGCCGAAGTTGAGCCTTTAAAGTCGAAGGTTAAGCCTTAAAGGTCGAAGGTTAAGTCTTAAAGTTTGAAGGTTAAGTCTTAAAGTTTGAAGGTTAAGTCTTAAGGTTTGAAGGTTAAGCCTTAAAGGTCGAACATTAAGCCTTAAAGGTCGAACATTAAGCCTTAAAGTTTGAACATTAAGCCTTAAAGTTTGAACATTAAGCCTTAAAGTTTGAACATTAAGCCTTAAAGTTTGAACATTAAGCCTTAAAGTTTGAAGTATGAGTCTTGCCCAATGCCCAATACTTCGACTCCGCTCAGTACAAGTGCCCAATGCCCAATGCCCAACTAGCAGTTACCAACTAGTAAGGCTTCTTGCTTGAGTTTTGCCCCAAAGTTTTTAATCAATAAATCTTGCAATAATGGCTGCAAGTCTTCGCAGGGTACGCCTTTGATGATGCAAGTTCCCAAATGGGCATCTTTGCCAACTTTGCCGCCCATATATATGTCAACACCTTCTAAGGTTTTGCCATTTTTGCGAGTTTTAGTTCCCATCAAGCCGATGTCTGCAACTTGGGGCTGTCCGCAGGAGTTGGGACAACCTGTCCAATGAATTCGCACTGGTTTGGTGAAGGTTAACTCTTCTTCTAAGGTTTTAATCATTGCCAGGGCGCGGTTTTTGGTTTCAATGAGGGCAAAGTTGCAAAATTGTGCGCCTGTGCAAGATACTAGCGATCGCGTCAGCAAACCTGGATCGATAGAAAATCTTTCCAGCAAAGGCTCAGTTAAAAATGTTGCTAAACGCGAGTCAGCAATATTGGGGATCACAATGTTTTGCTCAACTGTGAAACGAATTTCACCACTGCCGTAAACTTCTGCTAGACGGGCAATTTCAAACATATCTTCGGCATACAACCGACCGACAGGAATGTTCAAGCCTGCGTAATTTAATCCTGATTGTTTTTGTTTATATACCCCGATGTGGTCGCGTTTTTCCCAGTCGATCTCGTCTTTAGGTGCTGCGGATATTAATGATTTACCCAAACGGCTTTCTACTTCTGCTCGAAACTTATCTAAACCCCATTCATCGATTAGCCACATCAAGCGCGATTTTTGCCGATTAGCACGCGGGCCATGATCTCGAAATACTTCCAAAACCGCTCTACATACAGTTACTACATCTTCTGGAGCCACCCAAGCATTTAAAGGAATCGCCGCCTCACAACGTTTAGCTGAGAAAAAGCCACCAACTATAACGTTAAAGCCAAAAATTTTGTCGTGGGAATCAGCAGAAGGGAAATTTTGCTCCCCTGCTTCTTTAAATGCTGGAACAAAAGCTAAATCGTTAATTTCAGCGTGAACGGAATTGTCTCTTCCACCTGCGATCGCAATATTAAACTTGCGTGGTAAGTTGCTAAATTCTGGGTTTCCTTCGCCTTTATTGGTGAGCATATCTTGAATTTGCTGTACCAACTCTCGCGTGTCGTACAATTCATCTGCATCTAACCCCGCCACGGGATCGCCTGTGATATTGCGGACGTTATCCATTCCTGACTGAACGCTGGTTAAACCAACTGCGTGAAATCTATTAAAGATATCTGGTAAATCTTCAATCCTGATCCCCCGTAATTGAATATTCTGTCTCGTAGTAATATCAGCGCAACCATCATCACCGTAACGCTGCACTACTTGCGCTAAAACACGCATTTGGCTGCTGGTAAGAATACCGTTAGGCATCCGCAACCGCATCATAAACTTTCCTGGGGTAACTGGGCGAAAAAATACCCCTACCCATTTGAGTCGATGATCGCGATCTGTTTCGTTCATCGCCTCCCAACCCAAGGCGGCAAATTTCTCTATCTCACTTTTGATGGCGAGTCCATCTTTTTCTGCTTTTAATTTCTCGAACTTATTAAGACTAGTGGTAGTTGCTGTATCTGTCATGAGTTTGAATCTCGTTGCAAATTACTGATACGATCGGTAACTGTGGTCATAATTTCCCAATTCCAATCAATCCGTAGTTACATCAGGTGCTGTATCTGCGAAGGTTAGGGAATAAAAATTTAATATTTAACTACGGCTGATTATTTTTACTGAAGAACATTCCAACGCGAAACTTCAAATCCGTGATTAGTTAAAGAAAATTTGTGACCTTTTACATCTTGGGAATTTGTCAAGCAGGTTTAGATAATGTTCATGTAACAATTTCGATACTCATAACTTAATGTGACTTTTGTGTTAAAATCGTATAAATTGTTACGAATTTCCGAAAAGTTTTTCAAAAAATGCATGAATAGTATGCATTACTTGCATTAAAGTCACCCATAAGCGATCTAGCGCCCTTAATCAACGGTATTTGAGAAGACTGAAGTAATTTTGGATCGCCATAGACTAATCTCAAATCGTTCGACTGAGCTTGTCCTGAGCGTAGCCGAAGGGCGTAGCCGAAGTCTAAAATCCAAAATTGAATGGGAGATGTTAGCAAAAACTTAGATATTATTTCAGCAGTTATGAAACGTCGTGACTTTATTAATTGGGTAGGTTTGGGCTGGATTGCGAGTTCTCTACCTGTAGCGATCGCAGCTTGTTCTTCTCAAACAACTCCAGCATCTAAAGATTGGCAAACAGTAGGTACATCAGCAGATTTAGATAAAACAGGTCAATTGCTGGTAAAAAACTCACCTGCTGGGCCTGTGCTGGTAGTCGGCACATCTAAAGCCGGAAATCTAACTGCTGTTGACCCTACTTGTACTCATGCAGGTTGCACTGTAGCATGGAAAGCAGATGCCAAAAAATTCACTTGTCCCTGTCATGGTTCGGAATATGGAGCCGATGGTAAAGTGCAAAAAGGCCCAGCAACCGATCCTCTAAAAACTTACGCCGCTAAGATTGAGGGCAATTCGGTTGTAGTTAAGCCTAGCTAGTGGAGGCAGCATAGCGCATGGGGACTGAGGACTGGGGACTGGGTACTGGGTACTGGGTACTAGGAGAATAACCAATCCCTAATCCCCAGTCCCTAATCCCCAATCCCTAATCCCCAGTCCCTAATCCCCAGTCCCTAATCCCCAGTCCCTAATCCCCAGTCCCCAGTCCCCAATCCCCAGTCCCCAATCCCTTTTACGCAAGATATTGTGAGTAATATCAAACAGCTTTTGGTACAAGCCGAGGCAGCACATAATGCCGCTGATTGGTCATCACTAATTCAATATTTGCAACAATTAGTTTTAGGGGCAGACTCGGAAGATCCAGAAATAGTTAAAAATCGAGAATATCTCCTGAAATTAACACTCTCAATGTTAGAGATGGGAGATTTTCAGCAGCGGTGGGAAATTACCAAAGTGTTGACTCGCTTGGGAAATATTGCTATCTCACCTCTGATTGAGATATTAGAAGATGAAGACGCAGAAGAAGAATTGCGCTGGTATGCGGCAAGGACTTTGAGCGAATTTAAACAGCCAGAAGCGTACGCTGAAAGCCTTGGCGAAGTCATCGCGTCAATAGTTGAATTGTTGAAAAATGATGAGGATGAAGAACTCAAGGCGATCGCATCTACAGCACTGGGACAAATGGGTACTGTTGCGATTGCTTCACTAACTGAACTTCTATTAGATGAAAATACACGATTGTTAGCAGTGCGATCGCTTTGTTGTATTCGGCAACCAGAAACCATCACGCCGCTGTTGAGTGTAGTGCAAGATCCACAAGCAGCAATCCGCGCCGCCGCAATTGAAGCCCTCAGCAGTTTTCATGACGAACGCGTACCGCCAGTATTGTTAAAAGCTTTGGACGATCCCGCCGCCACAGTGAGGCGTGCAGCAGTGCTTGGTTTAGGTTTTCGCCCCGATTTACATCAAGCATTAGATTTAATAACGAGACTGCAACCCAAACTTTACGACTTTAACCTTGATGTTTGTTGTGCAGCCGCAGTTACCCTTTCTCGGATTGGTAGTGATGACGCTGCCAAACACTTGTTTGATTTGCTGATTTCACCCCAGACACCAATAACGCTGCAATTAGAAACCATCCGCGCTTTAAGTTGGGTGGGAACGTTATCGAGTTTGGAATATTTGCAAACAGCACTGAATCAAAGTACATCCGAGACAGTGTGGCAAGAAATTGTCACAGTTTTGGGACGAGTCCAAAAACCGCAGTTAACTACACCATCTGCGGAAATCTTACTGCAAATACTGCGATCGCCACATCCGGCCCCAGAGGTTGCTAGCATCAAAAGTGCGATCGCTTTATCTTTAGGACAGTTAGGCGAAATGCAGGCAATTGAACCATTGATTTCCCTGTTAGCCGATCCTAATGCATCGGTGAGACTACATGCGATCGCAGCACTGAAAAATCTGAATGAGGAAGCCACACATCAACAATTGCAGCAGTTAGCGAATAATGACGCAATCACACCAGATTTAAAACAAGGAATAGCGATCGCTTTAGCCGAATGGTAAATTTCAGTGTCAACTTTTAATCGCGTAGCGTCTCGTAAAGTCTGCGGCATAGCTACGCTTAGGGCGCTGCCTCTTTTAGATAAGAGAAGATTAAAATCCTTATTACAAACCTTTAATTATTTATGCCATCCTACTGAACTGATAATAAAAGTATTCCTTAAGTCTAAAGTAAGACACATCTGGAGTATGAAGTTATAAGTTTTCAGGTGAAATAAGATTGTGAAGTATTCTTAATAGAGTCTCAACTGCGAGCAGCATCTGGCTGTATAGAGTTTTTAGTTCATTTATATCAAAATAACTAAAAGCTAATGTAAAAAAAGTAATTATATTTATTCAGGTGAAAATCCTGTTTAACTTAGCGATCGCTTGTACTTCTTAGGTGAGTCTGTTTATCTAATTACAAACTCTATTCTATAATGTAGAGTTTTCTCACACTTATAGAACTCATATCTGATTTTTGAACAAGATTTCAGATAAAACCCCGATATAACAGGCTTTTCAGTCTCAGTATGTTTTCAGAAATAAAATCGGAGTCCTATATAAACTAACCTAACTTGAATGCCAAATTAATTCCTGGGATATAAGTGATTTTACTCTTATGGTAGAAGTCCAGCGAAAAACTAACACTTATGCTATTTAACAGTAACAAAATGATTCACAATAAGTAATTAGTAAAAATAGGATAGATAGAAAGTAAGTGTAATAATATTTATTTTCTAGATTTGAACAAGCGATTTTGTTCGTGAATTCTTAATCCTAAAGTAGTAATTACTGATTATGAGTTATTTTGCTTAATGTGACAAAGAATAAGTTGTTGGTGGTATTTTCAAATCCTTTCAACTTTTCCAGAAGAAGTTAAGTAAAATACTCTGCAATCTGCCTCGCCATAATTTACTTAATTTAGCAGTGGATTGAAGAGACAACATTGCTTTTGTAAATCAATCAACGATACAAATCTAGAACATAAAAGGAACCATAAGCATGAAGCCTTTCAATTTATCTAAAGCTGTTTTAGCTACTCTATTTGCCATCAGTTTCGCTTCTGTATCCTTACCTACTTTAGTTTCTGCCCAAAGTGGAGGTTCCGGCAGTGGAGGCTCTGGTGGCGGAAGTGCCGGCAGTGGAAGCTCCGGTAGCGGAAGCTCCAGTGGTAGCACTGGCTCAGGTACTGGAACTGGAGCTACAGGCACTGGAACAACAGGCACTGGAACTGGGACATCAGGCAGTGGCTTAGGTACTGGAACTGGAACTACAGGTACTGGAACTGGGACAACAGGCACTGGAACCGGGACAACAGGCACTGGTTTAGGTACTGGAACTGGAACTACAGGTACTGGCACAACAGGCACTGGAACTGGGACAACGGGCAGTGGAACCGGGACAACAGGCAGTGGAACTGGGACAACAGGCACTGGCTTAGGTACTGGAACTACAGGTACTGGCACAACAGGCAGTGGAACTGGGACAACGGGCAGTGGAACCGGGACAACAGGCAGTGGAACAACAGGCACTGATGCCACAGGTAGTGGAACTACAGGTAGTGGAACAACGGGCGGTGGAACAACAGGCACTGATGCCACAGGTAGTGGAACAACAGGCACTGATGCTACAGGTAGTGGAACAACAGGCAGTGGAACAACGGGTACTGATACCACAGGTAGTGGAACAACAGGCACTGGCACTGATGCCACAGGTACTAACAGAAATACAGGTGTCGCAGCTTCCGAAAGAACTAGCGATCGCGGTTTCAATTTTGGTTGGCTAGGTTTACTTGGTCTAGCTGGTTTAGCTGGACTGCGTAATCGCGAAAAAGTCCGGGCTTATAGAGATCCCGATGAAGTAACAGGTTCTCGCTCTAGATAGTATTCACCACACTCTAGGTTAAAGTGTGAATTACCCCCCTTAATCCCCCCTTGTAAAGGGGGGAAACAGGAAAATCTAGTTCCCTCCCCAATACATACGGGGAGGGTTAGGGTGGGGTAAAACCTTGGGTTTTTCAGCTATTTCAGATTTGTGTATACACCGTAGCCTCTAGGAGGGCACAGCCATAGGTTGTGCCCTCTACATCTTTTGGAAATATGACGCGATCGCAGCTGTATCCGTAAGTTGTACAAAACCAATTTGACCAACGGTAACATTCAGGTAATTGAGATGCGAAGTTGAAATGATTACTTTATGTCAATTAAAAACCGCTAGATAATCTGTAGCACAATGATGAAGTGAAACACTGATAGTTCGCTACAGTTCAACTATCAGCTTCTGTAATCACAAGAGAATGGCTCAGAACGATACCGTTAAAAATATTATCTAAAAATTCATATTATTTCAGTACAAAATAGTCAATTATTTTTTGGGCGAAATTTACCGAAAAAATCGATGCAAAGCGCATCATTGACGACAAAGGCAGTCAAACCTGATTTACTTAAATGTCAATCAGAGAAAAAAAGCTGTAACAAACTCTACTAAATTGTGGATAAAAATCCGTTAACTTTATAAAACTGATCAATGTAATTCAGGCTACATAAAAATGCGCCTAGAGCAGTTGCAAGCCTTTCTAGCGATCGCCCAAACCGGCAGCTTTCAACAAGCAGCGCGAACATCTGGTGTTACCCAATCGACGATTAGTCGCCAAATCCAAGCATTAGAAGCAGATTTGGGGATAGAACTGTTTCACAGAAGCACTCATGCCAAACTGACACTAGGAGGCGAACGTTTGTTACCCCGCGTTCGTAAAATTTGTCAAGAGTGGCAGACTGCTACAGAAGAATTAGCCGATTTAATCGCTGGAAAGCAACCAGAGCTTTGCATTGCCGTGATTCACTCTCTCTGTGGATCTTACTTACCACCAGTGTTGCAAAAATTTTGTCATGATTATCCAGATGTGCAATTGCGGGTGACTTCATTGGGAAGCGATCGCGCCCTGAAAGTTCTCAAAGATGGATTGGTAGATTTAGCAATTGTGATGAATAATCGTTTTTTAACCACCAGTAGAGAAATGGTGGTAGAAGTACTTTATGATGAACCTATAGAACTTTTAACCGCAGCCAATCATCCCCTGGCACAATATGAATGCGTCCCTTGGTCGGAGCTAATTCGTTATCCCCAAGTGGTTTTTAAAGATGGTTATGGGATGCAACGCTTAATACAAGATAAATTTGAGCGGATGGAAGCCACACTCCAATCGGCTTTAGAGGTAAATACCCTAGATGCCTTCCGGGGAGTTGTGCGCCAAGGGAAATTGATAGCTTTGCTACCTCAATCAGCATTACTGGAAGCACATCTTGACCCTACCCTGGCGATTCGTTCTTTAGCCAGTAATAATACTAATGGTTTAGCAGATGGTTCCAGTTTGACTCGACGGGTAGTTATGGTGACAACTCAAGATCGTCTGCAAATTCCTCCCATTAAACATTTTTGGCAACTCGTGCAAGAAAATATTCCACTGCAAATTAACCAGCAGCGATCGCCTTCGTCAACTGCGATTTTATTGGACAACGTAAGTTAATTAAAGCAACGCGATCGCAATTTTAAAAATTCCAGCGAAAAAAATAATCTATCGTAGGGCGCACAGCTAGCTGTGCGCCCCTAATTCAGTTTAATAAGCATCCATTGGCAGACAAGAACAAACAAAATTGCGATCGCCAAAGGCTGCATCAATGCGACCAACAGCAGGCCAGAATTTATATTCACGAGTCCAAGGCGCGGGATAGGCAGCTTGTTCGCGAGAATAGGGATGCTGCCATTCTCCGGTAATTAAACTTTCGGCAGTGTGGGGTGCGTTCTTCAAAAGATTATCTTGGATATCCACCTTGCCAACTTCTATTTCGGCAATTTCTTGACGAATAGAAATCAAGGCATCACAGAAACGATCCAACTCTTGCTTAGATTCACTTTCTGTAGGTTCCACCATGATTGTACCCCCTACAGGCCAGGAGACAGTCGGCGCATGGAAACCGTAATCGATCAGACGCTTGGCAACATCATCGATTTCGATCGCAGCCGATTTTTTGAGCGATCGTAAATCTAAAATACATTCATGGGCAACTAGACCATTTTTCCCCTGATACAAAACCGGATAGTATGATTCCAGTTTCTTGGCAATGTAGTTAGCGTTGAGAATCGCCACCTTAGTAGCTTGGGTTAAACCATCTGCACCCATCATGGCGATGTACATCCAAGAAATCACCAAGATACTCGCACTACCCCAAGGCGCAGCCGCCACAGCACCAATATGTGAGTGCTGAGTTGAGTCGTTGATAGTAACAACAGGATGTCCGGGTAGAAAAGGCACAAGATGAGATGCAACGCCAATGGGCCCCATACCGGGGCCACCGCCACCATGAGGAATACAGAAAGTTTTGTGCAGATTCAAGTGACACACATCCGCGCCAATATCTCCAGGACGGCAAATTCCCACTTGGGCATTCATATTTGCCCCATCCATGTAAACTTGTCCACCATGACTGTGAACAACAGCGCAGATTTCCTGAATTGGCTCCTCAAAGACACCGTGAGTTGAGGGATATGTCACCATTAAGGCGGCTAATTCATTGCTGTGTTTTTCTGCCTTCGCCTTCAAGTCAGCAACATCAATATTACCTTGTGAGTCACAAGCAACAGCCACCACCTTCATCCCGCACATCACCGCACTTGCTGGATTTGTTCCGTGTGCGGAGGTGGGAATCAAACAAACATTGCGATGTGCTTCACCCCGATTTTCGTGATATTGACGAATTACTAAAAGTCCAGCATATTCGCCCTGAGAACCAGCATTTGGTTGTAAAGAAATTCCCGCAAACCCAGTAATTTCAGCTAACCATGCCTCAAGTTGCTGGAATAGGATTTGATAACCTTGCGTTTGCGACGCTGGGGCAAATGGATGAATCTTGCCAAATTCCTCCCAACTTACCGGAATCATCTCAGCAGTTGCATTCAACTTCATTGTGCAAGAACCCAAGGGAATCATCGATGTCGTTAGCGATAAGTCCTTGCTTTCTAATTTGTGCAGATAACGCAACAACTCCGTTTCTGAGTGATAACGGTTAAAAACTGGGTGGGTGAGATAGGTGCTGGTACGGGCAAGGCTTGAGTTTTGTAGAGGTGATTTGCGCTGTGCTGCAATTAAGTCTCCAATTTCTTTAAAACCGAGAAATAGACTATCAGGCGCTGCAAAAATCTCCAAAATCTCTATCAAATCATCTACTGTAGTTGTTTCATCTAGAGAAATACCAACAGCAGTGTCATCAAAAATTCGCAGGTTAATATTCCTTGCTTGACAAGCTTCAAGAATTACTTCTAGGCTGCGTGTTCCCAATTCCACCCGCAGTGTATCAAAGAAATTTTCAGAACTAATTTTGTAACCTAGATGCTTAAGTCCTGCTGCCAACATTAAAGTTAGCTGATGGATATTCTCAGCAATTTGCTTCAGTCCAGTAGGGCCATGATAGACCGCGTACATACTTGCCATTACCGCCAGTAGCACCTGTGCAGTACAAATATTACTAGTAGCTTTTTCACGGCGGATGTGCTGTTCGCGGGTTTGCAAGGCGAGACGTAATGCAGGCTTCCCTTGGGCATCTTTTGAGACTCCCACAATTCGCCCTGGAACTAGCCGCTTATACTCTTCCTTCGTAGCAAAATATGCCGCATGAGGCCCCCCAAACCCCAAAGGAATACCGAACCGCTGAGTGCTTCCGACAGCAATATCAGCGCCAAACTCCCCAGGAGGGGTAAGTAAAGTTAAACTTAGAGGATCTGCTGCTACCGTCACCAATGCACCCTTAGCATGGGCTTTTTCGATAAAAGCGCGGTAGTCGTAAATAGTGCCATCACTTGCAGGGTATTGCAGAACAGCGCCAAAAATTGGTCGATCGAAATCAAATGCTTGATGATCGCCAACAATAATCTTAATCCCCAATGGTTTAGCACGTGTTTGCAACACGTCGATAGTTTGGGGATGGCAATCACGAGAGACAAAATAGGCATCTGCCTGATTTTTAGAGACACCATAGCTTAGGCTCATTGCTTCAGCTGCGGCTGTGGCTTCATCGAGTAACGAAGCATTGGCAATTTCCAAACCCGTAAGGTCGATAATCAAAGTTTGGAAATTCAGTAGCGCTTCTAGTCGCCCTTGAGCAATTTCTGGCTGATAAGGAGTGTAGGCAGTATACCAACCAGGGTTTTCTAGGATATTACGCCCAATCACAGGTGGGGTAATACTGTCGTAATAGCCCATACCAATGTATGAACGGAAAACCTGATTTTTGGCAGCAACTTTTTTTAACGATGCCAGTGCTGCATACTCGCTTTCTGCTGCTGGTAACTTTAGCGGTTGCTTCAGCCGAATTCCCTGTGGAACTGTTTGGTCGATTAGGGCATCCAGGCTGGGAAACCCCAAAACCTTAAGCATTTGCTGAATATCATCGGAGTTAGGGCCAATGTGTCTTGGCACAAAACTACTGAAATTTTGACTTTTTTCGTCCAGCACTTGCTGCTCATGAGACTTGAGAATAGGGGCGTTCAATACCACAAATTACTCTCCAGATGGTACTATTTCATATTTTGCAATAAATACTCTTAAACTGGGGGCTGGGGACTGGGAATTCGGAAGATATTGGATAGGTGAATAAGAGTAATTATTAATTACCTTCTCCACTCACCTACTCCCTTACTCTTCTATTCAGCAATCAGCACGGGCTAAACCCTAGCTATCCGCTAACACCACGGGCTAAACGCCCCGCTTCCGCTAACAGCACTTTTACTCCCCTTCTACTTGGGCGCGATACTCATCTGCTGTCAAGGCATCTTCAACTTCGCCAGGGTCATTGACGCGCACTTTCAAAAACCACCCTTCCCCGTAGGGGTCTTCTGACACTTCTTCGGGAGAACTAATTAAGGCTTCATTGCGTTCTATAACTGTGCCTGTTACTGGTGAATTAAGTTCCTCAACGGCTTTCACTGATTCAATTGTGCCAAAGTTTTCTCCCCTAGTAAGAGCATCGCCAATTTCTGGTAGTTCCAAAAAGACGATATCACCCAATTCATGTACGGCAAACTCAGTAATGCCAATGGTGGCAATTTCACCATCTATTCGCACGTATTCATGAGAATCCAGGTATCTGAAATCTTGAGGATATTCAAAAGACATATCACTTCCTCTCCCTTATTAAAAAAATTATTGCCCCAATAGTTATCCAAGCCATATTTGGTAATGAACCTGACTGTAGATTGAATAACTCACAACACATTATTCCTCAAAAACCTCAGCGCTTATCAGTTGGCAACACGATTTTTTGACCGATAAAAGGGACGTTTAACTACAACTGCTGGATAAACTTTGCCGCGAATTTCGATTTCTAGCTGCTGACCAACAGTTGCTAGCTGGGTGGGAACGTAGCCTAATGCAACAGGATAACCAAGTGTAGGTGACAGGGTGCCACTAGTAACTTCTCCCACAACTTTACCTGTGGATAACACTTGATAGCCATGACGGGCAATGTTGCGTCCTTGGGTTTGCAAACCTACCAATCGGCGATGCACTCCCTTGGCTTTTTGCTCTGCTAAAACTTCCCGACCAATAAAATCGCCTTTGGTATCTAAATGAACTAGCCACCCCAAACCTGCTTCTAAGGGTGTGGTGATGTCATCGATATCTTGTCCGTAAAGTGCCATCGCTGCTTCTAGGCGCAGAGTGTCTCTCGCACCGAGTCCACAGGGGATAACACCACTTTTATGGAGAGTTTGCCACAATTCTACTCCCACATCCGGGTCTAACATCACCTCAAAGCCATCTTCTCCGGTATAACCCGTGCGGGCCAAAAAGGCAGGTTTACCTAGTAGAGTTGCTTCTAAATGTCCAAAGGCTTTGATTGGTTGCAAGTCTTCTTGCACTAATGGCTGGAGATATTTAATCGCTTTTGGCCCTTGGACGGCAATTAAGACTTTATCTGGTGAAAGGTCTTGGAATTGCACCTTATCCAAGTCAAAATGTTGCAATAGCCATGCTTTATCTTTACCAGAAGTTGCCGCATTGACTATGATGAATGCCTTTTGTGTACCACTGGTGTCTTCACCTTGATAATAAACAATGATGTCGTCAATAATTCCCGCTTGGGGATTTAACAATACGGTGTATTGTGCTTGACCAGCTTGCAAACGACTCAAGTCGGAAGGTACTAGTGGCTGGAGTTGGGAAATCAGGTTTTTACCTTGGAGGGTAAATTTGCCCATGTGGGAAATATCGAACATTCCGGCTGTATTTCTTACAGCCTCGTGTTCGCGGCTAATTCCACTAAATTGCACAGGCATTTCCCAGCCGCCAAAGCTGGTAAGGCGTGCTTTGAGTTCTACACCCAATTGATATAAAGGAGTTCGCGCCAGAAATTGGGCGTTGTCTTCTTGATTAGCCACAGTTAATTATTGCGATCGCACCTCAACATCTATCATCCTACGAGAGATTAGGGAAGAGGTGACAGGGGACAGGGGACAGGTGATAGGGAATAATCTCTACCCTGTAACCTATTCCCTTCTTCATTCCCTTGTCCCCTTCTGTAAGGTTTAATAGTTAATGGTGGAAATGTTGAGATTTATTAAGAAGAGATTATGAAATATTGGCAACTGTTAGCTAGCTTTGTCTTAGCTATGGTTCTTTTTTTGTTTCCCCTATCAGCGCAAGCTGCAAGTTCTTCTAGTATTACCCGTTCTGTGGGTAATGATGAACTCAAGGCCAAGGATTACTCTGGCCAAAGTTTGATTGGTACTGAGTTTACCAATCTCAAATTAGAGAATGCTAACTTTAGCAATGCTGACTTACGTGGTGGCGTATTTAACGGTAGCGTATTGGAGGGAGTAAATCTGCATGGTGCTGATTTTAGTGAAGGCATAGCCTATCTAACAAGGTTTAAGGATGCTGATTTAAGTGATGCACTGTTGACCGATGCAATGATGCTGCGTTCTACTTTTGATGGCGTGGATATCACAGGTACCGATTTTACGAATGCAATTTTAGATGGAATACAAGTGAAAAAGCTTTGTGTTAACGCAAGTGGTGTGAATTCTAAAACTGGTGTGGAAACTCGCAAGTCTTTAGGATGTAAGTAAATCCTAACCCCTCTTCGCTAATGGAGAGGGATATATTTTTTTAACGAATTACGAATTACGAATTACGAATTACGGTCGGCGATCGCTAATGATATGCTTCTCTTAAAAAGCTGGCATAATTTGCCCGAACCGTCATAGTTGTCGGATGACTTATACCTAAAGTCCGTTCGCAAATTTTCAAAGCTTTCTCAAATAAGGGTTTGGCTTTCCTGTAGCGTCTTGTATGACGGTAGAGCGCCGCTAGATTGTTCAGGCTAATGGCGACATCGGGATGGTTATTTCCCAACAGGCGTTTACTCAGTTCTAAAGCTTGCTCATACAAAGGTTCGGCTTGTTTGTAACTTCCTGTAGATTCGTAAAGTTGTGCTAAATTGTTCAGGCTGGTGGCAACATCGGGATGTGCTTCTCCCAGCAGGCGTTTTCTCAGTTTTAATGCTTGCTTGAACAAGGGTTCGGCTTCACTATAGCGTCTTGTATAGCAGTACAATGCTCCTAAATTGTTCAGACTCGTGGCAACATGGGGATGTTCTTCTCCCACTAGGCGTTTCCACAGTTCTAAAGCTTGCTGATACAAAGGTTCGGCTTCGCTATAGCGTCCTGTATATTCGTAGATTAATGCCAAATAGCTCAGGCTTGTGGCGACATCGGTATGTTCTTCTCCTAACAGACGTTTTCTCAGTGCTAAAGCTTGCTCAAGCAAGGGTTCGGCTTCTCTGTAGCGTCCTGTAGTTTCGTAAAGTACTGCTAAATTGTTCAGACTAGTGGCGACATCGATATGTTCTAAACCAAAACGATTTTGAGTTAGTTCTACACACCGTTGCAACCAAAGTTCTGCTTGCTGATAGAGTGCTTGACTTTGATAAAACCAGGCTAATTTGGTAAACAGAGTGATTAGATTTTTATCGCCCAGATATTCGGATAGGTGAGTTGCAACTTCTTTAATATGCGGGATATGTGGAGTGAAGTTGAGAATATCTTCAGGGTTGAGCTGTTGCGGAATTAGCTTTGCTACCTCTAACATCATGGTTGCAAATTTAGTTTTTGCTTCATCCGCCTCACTTGATTTATCCAACTTCATTCGGAAAAGTTGTCGAATCTGTGGATTTAGAAGATAAATTCCTTTATTTTTCTGTTGTAATAAATGTAATTCTAGTAAATCGGCTATGGCTTTCTCGTTGAGTTGTTGTTTTTTGTCATCTTCTATTGTCTCAACAGATAGGGGAATGTCAGCTAAAGCACACAAACTTAGCAAACAGCCGAAGCTTTGGGCATTTTCATCCAACTGTTCCCAACTCAATTCAAAAGCTTCAACTATACCGTATTCATCAGGCATCAATGAGTTAGCGTTAGCTATTGCTTTGTGTTCCACTCGTTTCTTCTCTAGCCGCTTCAGCAGTGTTTCCAGAGACAAATCTGGCATTTTATCCAAATATCGTCCCACTAACTCTAACGCTAAAGGTAAATATCCCAAAAATTTACAAATTCTTCTCGCAACCAAAGCTTCTTGTTGCAGTCGTTCCCGAACTACTAGCGATTTGAATAATTTCATCGCCGCCAATGGTTTGAGTACAGCCAATTTGCTACCATTATATTTTGCGCTCAGGTAAGCTTGTAACTTTTCTAGTTTGTCTTGATTGTTGAAAGTCGCTAACTCAGGATTATTCTGAGCAAACTTGTTATATACCTCACCCACCCACTTTGTGAAAGCGGCAATATCAACGTTTAATTCGCTGGCAAGTTTAGCTTTAGTTTTACCTAAGTTTTTTGTCTGAAAATATTTTGTAAAAGCTGCCGTTTGCTCCAGAGATAAGCCATTCGTAGCAGCTTCTTTTGCTATAAAATTAGCCCATTGCATAAACAGCTTGTAAAATTTATTTTTATTGTAGCTTTGTCTCCATTAGGAAATCTTCTATCTTTGGGGTAAAAGTACCATTTGTATAAAAATATTTAAATTTAGTGGCTACGTATTTTGTTATTTAATATGAGAATCAAACCGCAGAGTCGCAGAGGGCAAGAAGGAAGAGAGAAAAGGAAGCAAAAGCTATTTGAAGTTACAATTGATAGCGATCGCTATTCTCCTGTTTGTTGCTTGAGTAAATTGACCAAAGTATCGGATAACCTCAAACCAGCGTCACACCAAGCTTGAATTCCAGGAGATATTGCTTGGGATTAGTCCACGTCTTTTCGCTAATATCAGCAAGCCTCCGGTTCCGATAGTATTAATACCTAAAGCTTGACCACAACGCCGTGTTGCTCTATCGTCAACAATAGCGGCATAGTCGGAATTTTTTAGTGCCAAACTCAATACTTGTGATTCTCCCTTTCCCAAAACGAGTTAACCCAGCAGAAATTGCTGGGTTAACTTGTGAAATGTCACCTAATTCATACCATTTAACTGCTGCGGCAATTCGCATTTCTTGGATAAATTATTCTGGATTTTTACAAAATGCTGAAAATACTGTTTTCTACTTGAAGCGATGCGAACATTTAACTCAACCTACAAATATTTTTAACTGAATCGTATTGCAAGTTAAAGGATAATTGGTAATTGGTTTTCCAAAAGAATTAATTTCAGAAGTTAGACCGTATCTAGCGGTATCTAGCAGTTCCGGTGAGTACTAGAGTTTGATATGACTGTAATTGTCCAAATAGGGGAGTACGAATAAATCCTGATGTTCTTTGAGTAGTTAAAATGGCTTCAGTTTGGACAGGAGTTTCTCGTGTTCCGATCGCTAGGTTGATAATTGGTAAGAGTAAGCTCAGTTTAACTATATTTCCTCCCAAATCAGGGTTTAGTGGTTTGCTAATAATTATTGTCAGTAGCGTACCGATATCACTAGCTAATGTCTGAATTTGATCGCCACTAAAATCCTCAGAAATTTTTTGAGTTTTGTAATCAAGTTGTGGAACTCCATTGATAATTGAATACTTGATGTTAGTATCTTTACCTTCAAGTTCAAATTCATTTGGTCGTTGCACAACAATTGCTTGTGCTGGCTTAGTGGATTTGGTAATCGCAAAAGATAATAGTGATGTCGTGGTTAAGCCAGTCACAAAAGTGAGAGCAGTTTTGAGAACTTGACGACGGGGAAATTTTGAGGATATGTCTTTAAGGTTCATAATCGTAATTTAAACCATTGATAAAGAAATAGTTCTCTTTCTAGAAAGAGATTAAGATTGCGCTATCCGATATAGGGCGCGACAGCGCTAATATGATTCTAGATTATTCAGTTAGCAAGGTAGCTAAACTATAGGCTTACACCATCGGTACTACCCGACTCGATTCTCGCTAGCACATCGTTGAGCGACACATTGAACTTGACCACTGCTAAATCTGAATTTTATTTAAAGTTGATGTGACAAAGTATTAGGATGAGAAGTTACCATGAAAAATCATGTTAATTCTCACAACTTAGACCGATGATTAAGCAATTGTCTAAAAAATCTTGCCAGTAATCTTCTGTGTACTGTTCTATTGCTTGCTTTGGAATTTCTATAGGATGCCATGAAAACTTCTTAAACCCAGCTTCTGTTACAGCCCATTCATAAATAGATTGACTCCACCCAAAGTATTTAATCATAAATGGTGGATTTGTGTGAAGTTCAGTTTCAGAATAAAAGCCTTCTGACAAAGGTTCTTGTTTGAGTACCGTAAGTCCATACTTTGTTGAATTTGATTTCTTCCAAGAGAAATTCGGATTAACCGTCATGGCAACAAAACGCCCGTTTGACGCTAGATTTTTGCGAATATTAGAACCTATCCCACTAATAAAATCCTTTGAACCCAGATATGGATAGTAGCAAGGTCAATAAATGCATCAAAACATACTTTCCGACGCTCCCAACGAACAGCTAAACGGCGG
>NZ_JAVRCC020000036.1:0-74804 GCF_034530975.2 Nostoc sp. DedQUE07
TCAACTTGGGCGGATGTAATCAACCGCGCTAACCTGGGTATGGAAGTAATGCACGAGCGTAACGCTCACAACTTCCCGCTTGATTTGGCTGCTGGCGATTCTGCTCCTGTAGCAATAAGCGCTCCTGCTATCAACGGTTAATTCTGAAGTTTAGTTAAATAAGAAAGCGCCCTCTGGTAACGGAGGGCGCTTTCTTATTTGTATAGGTAAAGGCTATACGTCAAACATTCCAAGTGCCAAAGCATAAAAATTAACTTTTGCACAAACTCTAGGTAAAATACATAAGCCTCATCCTTTTTCTTTAAGATCATGGGCAACACTTTTGGTCATCTATTTCGTATAACTACTTTTGGTGAATCTCACGGTGGCGGTGTGGGGGTTGTGATTGATGGTTGTCCTCCACAACTAGAAATTTCGGCAGAAGAAATCCAAGTAGAATTAGATAGAAGGCGTCCAGGACAAAGTAAAATTACGACACCTCGCAAAGAAGCCGATACCTGCGAGATTTTATCGGGTGTATTTGAAGGCAAAACACTAGGAACGCCTATAGGGATTTTGGTACGGAACAAGGACACTCGATCGCAAGACTACGACGAAATGGCCGAGAAGTATCGCCCTTCTCATGCGGATGCAACTTATGATGCAAAATATGGCATTCGCAATTGGCAAGGCGGGGGCAGGTCGTCAGCGCGTGAGACAATTGGCAGAGTAGCAGCAGGTGCGATCGCTAAAAAAATTCTCCGTCAAGTTGCCAATGTCGAAGTTATCGCTTACGTCAAGCGCATCAAAGACTTGGAAGGTATAGTCGATCCAAATACTGTCACCTTAGAACAAGTGGAAAGCAACATCGTGCGCTGTCCCGATGCTGAATGTAGCGATCGCATGATTGAATTAATTGAGCAAGTTGGGAGGCTTGGTGATTCTATCGGCGGTGTCGTAGAATGTGTAGCTCGTAATGTGCCGAAAGGTTTGGGCGAACCAGTATTTGATAAATTGGAAGCTGATATCGCTAAAGGTGTGATGTCTCTCCCTGCTAGCAAAGGCTTTGAAATCGGTTCCGGTTTTGGCGGGACGCTGTTAACCGGAATTGAGCATAACGACGAATATTATATTGATGAAAATGGTGAAATTCGCACTATAACTAACCGTTCTGGTGGTATTCAGGGGGGAATTTCCAATGGTGAAAATCTCATTTTACGAGTTGCATTTAAGCCAACGGCGACAATTAGAAAAGAGCAAAAAACAGTAACTCGTGAAGGAGAAGAAACCTTATTAGCGGCAAAAGGACGACACGATCCTTGTGTGTTACCGCGTGCAGTTCCAATGGTGGAGGCAATGGTGGCGCTGGTGTTGTGTGACCATTTGTTGCGGCATCATGGACAGTGTAAGGTGTTGTAGGGATTATACTTGGACTTTCATAAAATATTTATGCTTCGGGGGTGAGTGTCTGACTCGCCCTTTTTTATCTGTATTGTTATAGTAGCGGATAACACATTTAAGTACGTGCGATCGCATCTACTCTCAATATGGATAAAGAGTCTCCAAATCGCTTAGAACACTTTGCTGCTTTAAAGTCCAAATACCAAGCGACTCAATATGAAGATTCATTACCTGCTAGTTTGCTGTATCTCATACTACGAAAACTTGACTTAGGAATTGAACTCCTTGACTTAGAATCTACTTGGTTGGGAGAATCTAAGCTTGAGGAGACTTTAGAAGCTATCAAGCAAGAGCAGAAATTTAAAGTACAAGAATTCAGAAATCTAGAATCTGAATTCTCTAAATTAAAGTCTAAGTACAAAGCCACAAATTATAACGTTTCCTGGCAATCTAGTCATCTCTATTTCATTCTTTTGAAACTTGAATCAGGAAATTTACTCACTGATTTAGAAGTTCAATGGCTGAGAAGAACTGGTTTATATGAAACAAATCAAATTGCTCAAGAAGTAAAGCGATTTACTCAACTTAAATCTCAGTACAAAGCTAGTCAATATCAAGACTCATATCCTGATAGTTTACTGTATCAAATACTAAAAAAGTTAGAGGTTACAGAACGTTTAAGTGATTCTGAATATAATTGGCTGCTCAATAACCAACTTTTGGAAACAGCAGAAATTTTTAAGCAACAGGAATTAGAAAAAGAAGCTCAATTTGCTAAGTTAAGAGATAAATATCAAGCGAATATACACTCTGATTTATCATTATCAAGTCCACTATATCCAATACTGCAAAATATTGATGCCAAAAATAATTTGAGTGATTCCGAGATTAACTGGTTGAAACAGCAAGAACTTAGCGAAACAATTGCCATTGCTCAAGAGTTGCAACAAACACGAGAATTTGCCGCTTTGAGACTTAAGTATAAAGTAACTGAGTATCAGGATTCATCGCCCAAGAGTCACCTGTATAAAATTCTTAAAAGACTCGAGTTGTCCAATCAGTTAGGTGAACAGGATATTAACTTCCTCAAAAAACGCAAACTGACTAATATTATAGAAGTTGCAAATGAAAAATATGTCTCCAGCCTAAAATCTAAAATAGATTCAGGAGAACTACTTAATGAGTCAGAAATTGAGTGGTTGAAAAATAATAAACGTGAAGATATCATTATCTTTGCTAAACAGAAGCACTTCGCAGCTTTGAAATCAAAATATGATGTTTTACGCTATCAAGATAAATCACACACCAGTCTTTTATACACAATTTTGCAAAAGCTGGAGTTAAAAGAGCGACTTGAAGCAACAGATGTTGCTTGGCTTCAAGAGACTAAAATTGAAGTGCCTCAAGCAACATATAGTTATGATAGGTGGCAACAAGAACTTCAGCATCAAGGGACTAAATTATTTTCTGGTAAGATTTGGATTACTTACCACACAATTGAAGCAAATTTTTATGAGCAGGAGTTTCAGCGCACTGATAACAAATGGAACTTAGCAAATGCCAGCAGTCATTGGCGCAAAGCAGATGAACCAGAACAGGCATTGCAACTGACGAATAATTTACAACTCGACAAAATTAAAGAAAATAAACTCAAATCAGCTTTGCTAACTACCAGAGGTGGAGCTTTTCGAGATTTTGGAAAATTAGATGAAGCAGAAAATTGCGCCCGTCAAGCTATTAAATATCAACCAAAAAGCCATCATCCGTACACCTTAATGGGAGCTATTTGTTTTGAACGACATCAATATTCAGATGGTGAGTATTGGTTTCAGGAAGCAATTAAACGTGGTGCTAATCCTAGAGATATGGATTCTGAAATAAAGCGAGTAGTGAAAAATGCTAAGGATGAAAATAAGCGTCGGCAAGTGATAAACTACCTACTAAACAAAGATCCACAACGGTATGCTTGGGCGAAGTCTTATATCAAAAAGCCAAAGGATAATATCTGAATTAAAAAAATCACATCATAAAACTAAAAGAGAAACTAGGTAAAATTTAATGTAATGCAAGTGTTTCTCTAGCGTTACACTACAAATAAATTGCTCTGGTTACATCGCATGGATTTTCTGACAATTATAGGATTAGCTGCCGCCACAATAACCACAATCTCTTTTTTGCCACAGATGTTTAAAACTTGGCAAACAAAATCAGCAAAAGATGTTTCTTTAGTTACCCTGATTACATTCATAAGTGGTGTTTTTTTGTGGCTAATCTATGGAATTTATTTACAATCCTTGCCAATTATTCTTGCTAACGCCATAACATTGGTTTTTAACTTAATTATTCTATGGCTTAAAATTAAATATAGATAAACTTGCCTCTAAGAAACACCTGTGACATCATCTGTATTTGACTCTGAACGCCTTCTCTTTACACCTACTACCCCAGACACCAACGCTATTCCCATAATCTTCGCCTTTCCCAACGAGTACAGCGTAGGTATCACTAGCCTTGGCTATCAGGTAGTGTGGGCAACCTTGGCAATGCGTGATGATGTGCAGGTGAGTCGCCTGTTTACAGATACTCACGAACAACTCCCTAGAACGCCAGAAATTGTGGGATTTTCTATTTCGTGGGAACTGGATTATGTAAATATTCTAAATTTGCTGGAATCTTTAGAAATTCCGATTTGGGCAACCTCTCGTGATGATTCTCATCCGATAATTTTTGGTGGTGGCCCAGTTCTCACTGCTAATCCCGAACCTTTTGCAGATTTTTTTGATGTCATTTTACTGGGAGATGGCGAAACCCTGTTAGGGAATTTTATTGAGGCTTATAAAGAAGTCAGAAATGCCTCAAGACAAACTCAACTAAAAAGACTTGCACAAATACCAGGAATTTATGTACCCAGTTTGTACGAGGTGGAATATCACACAAGAGATGGTGAAGTAAAGTCTATTAAACCAATTTCTCCCGAAATTCCCGCAGTGGTGCAAAAGCAAACTTATAGAGGAAATACCCTATCGGCTTCTACTGTAGTCACCGAAAAAGCGGCATGGGAAAATATTTATATGGTGGAAGTGGTGAGAAGCTGTCCAGAAATGTGCCGCTTTTGTTTGGCGAGTTATCTCACACTGCCTTTTAGAACAGCCAGTCTGGAAGATTCATTAATTCCAGCGATCGCCAAAGGTTTAGAAGTCACAAATCGGCTAGGATTATTAGGGGCTTCAGTAACTCAACATCCAGAATTTGAGGCGTTGCTAGATTATATCAGTCAGCCAAAGTACGATGATGTCCGTCTCAGTATTGCCTCAGTGCGAACCAATACTGTGACAGTCCAATTAGCAGAAACTTTGACTAAACGAGACACGCGATCGCTTACCATTGCTGTAGAAAGTGGTTCCGAAAAAATTCGGCAAATCGTCAACAAAAAGCTGCATAACGACGAAATTATCCAAGCAGCGATAAATGCCAAAGCAGGCGGCTTAAAAAGCTTGAAACTCTACGGAATGGCAGGAATTCCTGGTGAAGAAGCAGAAGATTTAGAGCAAACCGTGGCAATGATGCGTAATATCAAAAAAGCTGCGCCGGGATTGCGGTTAACATACGGATGCAGCACCTTTGTACCCAAAGCACACACACCGTTTCAATGGTTTGGGGTGAATCGTCAAGCAGAAAAACGGTTGCAGTTTTTGCAAAAACAGTTAAAACCGCAGGGGATAGAATTTCGCCCAGAAAGCTATAATTGGTCGATTATACAGGCTTTGTTATCGAGAGGCGATCGCAGACTCTCCCAACTCCTAGAACTTACTCGTGACTTTGGCGATTCCTTGGGTAGTTACAAACGTGCTTTCAAGAAACTCAAAGGACAAATCCCCGACTTAGATTTCTACGTCCATACCGAGTGGTCAACAGAACAAGTATTACCCTGGAGCCACTTGCAAGGGCCTCTGCCACAGTCTACACTACTAAAGCATTTGGCTGATGCTAAAAGTTATATCAATCCATCTCCAAAAGAATTACAGCCATTGAATTCATAGCTGAAAACTTGATGCAAAACACAGCTGAGTATTACTGCGCCTATTGCGGCGAACCGAACTTAACTTTTATTGATTTGAGTGCTGGAGGACAGCAATCTTATGTAGAAGATTGTCAAGTTTGCTGTAACCCAAATATTTTGTATGTGCGGGTTGATGAAGATACCCTAGATATCGAGATAGATACTGAATCTGAAAGCTGAATTTTAGGTTTTTCTTTCCATGCTGCACTTTAAACATTCTTCAATCATTAATGCCTCACCAGAAGTAGTTTGGAAATTTCACGAAAGGCCAGATATTTTGCAACTGTTGAATCCACCTTGGCAGCCAGTCCAAGTGGTTCGTCGTGAAGGAGGGCTGAACGTGAATGCTATCACCGAATTTCGCTTGTTTCTCGGCCCATTACCCTTAACTTGGTTAGCCCGTCATACTGAATGTGAAAAATATCGCCTGTTTACTGACGAACAAATATCTGGCCCCTTTGAATCTTGGGTACATCGACATGAATTTGAACCGGAAAATGGCAAAACCAGATTAACTGACGCTATTTCCTTCTCTATGCCTGGTGGAGGAACAGTTGAATTTATCAGTGGTTGGTTAGTGCAAGTGCAACTAGAAGCTATGTTTCGCTATCGCCACTATGTAACGAAACGAGAATGTGAGTAACAATAGCAGAATGTGCTGGCAGCAAAAATTAATTATCCTGATTTTTCAACCCTTGCCGCGAAACCCACTTTATCAAACCAGGAAACAAGCGATACAAAGCTTGCGAGAAATTCGCCGAACCAACCATCACTTCCGATTTATTATTCTTGACTGCATCCCAGATAGCATTTGCCACATCTTCAGGCTTCTCCACTACCGGATTTTTCAGCACAACCTCAAGCTGTCCACGACGAGTTTCAGCATCTTGCTTATCCTTGCCCCGAAAAACTGCCCGTTCCATTAAAGTACTCTTAATTAAATTCGGATAAATCCCACAAACATGAATCCCCTTTGGCTGTAGTTCTGCTTGTAACGCTTCTGTCAACCCTGTCACCCCAAACTTACTAGCGCAATAGGGTACTAAGTAAGCAGTTGGTACCTTACCGCCAATGGAACTTAAATTAACTATAGTTCCACTACCCCGCTGGAGGAAATGAGGTAGAAGGGCATTAATTGTGTGGATATATCCCCATAAATTAGTGTCTATAATTTGATGCCAATCACTGAGAGAAAACTGTTCTACGGGCCCTGATGCGAAGATGCCTGCATTGTTTATCAACACATCGATATAACCATAATGCTCCAATGCCTTTTGTACCAAGGTGTGTACTTGAGATGCGTCAGTGACATCACAAGTAACAGTCAATGGTGCTGCACGACCAAGGCTTTGTAACTCCTGCGCTACAGCTTCCAAACGGTCAGCATGACGAGCTGTAATTACAAGGTCATATCCTTGCCGAGAAAATAAAAGAGCTGTTGCTTTACCAATACCTTCAGAAGCACCTGTAATCAATACCGTAGGAGCCATACTATTATATATAAGTAGTAAATTTAAAAATATTATTTGCTCTTTCTTTATTATTATTTTGAGCAATAACATTCCAGAAACCTTCTAACTTTCGTTAGATTTTTTATGATATCCAAAATAGTTATTTAGCGAGATTATAAGTTTTTATTCGCAGTTGTTTGGTAAAAATACCTCTACTCTAAAGGGTAATAAAAACTATTATTGAACTTTTGCTAGATAAGTATTTCCTAAACATCTTCAAAATCTCATTCTTTAGAGTTGTTTCTACTTTAGGACTAGAGACAGATAGCGTCACATGGGTAATTTAAGTAATATGAACAATGTAATTAGCTTCTTAAGGAAACTTCACAATGGCACCTTATCCTAGCGATCAAACTGAAACTGCATACAATGGCAAAGACCGCAATGCTGGTGAACTTGGGCTAACTCCTCAGTCTGAACTTTGGAACGGTCGCTTGGCTATGATCGGTTTTCTAGCTTACCTACTTTGGGATCTAAATGGTTATAGCGTAGTCCGGGACGTACTTCACCTGATTTCTTAAACTCCCGTTAATTATTGAGTGTTTTTGTTGCAGGCTTAGATTCTGTCCAAAGTATCAAATACAAGGCACTGGTTATAATAAATACTAATCTTACCAGTGTCTTCACCCATAACACGCAACCTTTTAACCGAAAACGGTTTTTAAAATAGCATCTAGTTATGTAATAATAGTTCAAGTATCTTAATATTTCTATATATTTTTGTTTGTCGGCATTGTCCAGTGTAAAACATTTACCACTAACACAGTTTTCCGGCTAGTAGTTAGTAGTTTATGTAATTACTATATTTTATTTTTTGAATTTTCATCTGAATGTTAGGCGGAGTAAAAGTGTGATCGAGTTAGAACAACCACCCAGTCATCAAACAAAATTGACTTCAGTAGTGAAAAGTAAATCTCACTTTAAAGGACTTTTCATTGCTATTGTCATTGTTAGCGCATGGGTCATTAGCCTGAGTTTATTGCTTTCCCTTGATATCTCCAAGTTAAAATTTTGGATGCTATTGCCCGTTATACTATGGCAAACATTTTTATATACGGGATTATTTATTACATCTCATGATGCCATGCATGGGGTAGTGTTTTCCCAAAACAATAAGATTAATCATTTTATTGGGACATTAACTCTATCTCTTTATGGTCTTTTACCATATAAAAAATTATTAAAAAAGCATTGGTTACACCACCAAAATCCAGCAACTCAAATCGACCCAGATTTTCATAATGGTATACACAAAAACTTCTTTGCTTGGTATTTCCATTTTATGAAAGGTTACTGGAGTTGGGGACAAGTTATTGCTTTAACTCTTATATATCAGTTTGCTAATCGCATCCTTCATATACCCCATGCTAATCTAATAACTTTTTGGGTACTTCCTTCGCTTTTAAGTTCATTCCAATTATTTTATTTTGGTACTTTCCTTCCACATAGCGAACCAATTGCAGGGTATATTCAGCCTCATTGTGCCCAAACGATTAGCCGTCCAATTTGGTGGTCATTTCTCACGTGCTATCATTTCGGCTATCACGAAGAACATCACGAGTATCCTCATGTTTCTTGGTGGCAGTTACCAGAAATTTACAAAGCAAAATAGTTCTTGTTTATCTAATAAATAAGTGGGCGTGAATAATTAAAGGTTTGTAGTTAGCATCTCCAGCCCCTAAAATAAGTCTGGGGCTGCTTACTAGAGCAAATTTATTCTGCTTATGCCAATTAATAATTCTCGTCTTGTCACTTATAGCCCTGCTTATACAATCGTTCCCACTTACGAGTGCTTTAATCAGTGTAGTTACTGCAACTTTCGCAGCGAACCGGGTAAAAGTCCCTGGATGAGTATTTCAGATGCAGACAGTATTTTAAAACCACTTCAAAGCGAAAAAGTCTGTGAAATTCTTATACTCAGTGGTGAAGTGCATCCTCATTCGCCAAAGCGCCAGGCGTGGTTTACACGGATTTATGATTTGTGTAAATTAGCGCTTTCAATGGGGTTTTTACCTCATACAAACGCGGGGCCACTGAGTTTTGAAGAAATGCAAAAGCTCAAGCATGTGAATGTTTCGATGGGGCTGATGTTGGAACAGTTAACACCAACATTGTTAAATAGTGTACATCGGCACGCACCGAGTAAATTACCAGAAGTCCGTTTACAGCAATTGCAATGGGCGGGAGAGTTGCAGATCCCTTTTACAACTGGGTTACTGTTAGGAATTGGGGAAACAGTTGATGATTGGTGGGAAACATTAACAGCTATATCTGAACTGCATCAACGTTATCACCACATTCAAGAAGTTATTTTACAACCTCATAGTCCAGGACATCAGCAAACCTTTGATGCACCACCTTTTGACCCTCATCAGTTACCAGAAGTAATTGCTAAAGCACGTCAGATTTTACCGCCAGATATTACTATTCAAATTCCGCCGAATTTAGTTAAAGATGACCGATGGTTACTCGCTTGTATCGAAGCTGGTGCGCGAGATTTGGGCGGAATCGGGCCAAAAGATGAGGTAAATCCTAATTATCCTCATGTTCAGGAGCAAACATTGAGAGGAATTTTACAGCCTGCGGGGTGGGAGTTGATGGCGCGTTTACCAGTATATCCCCAGTTTGATGGCTGGTTGTCGGGGGAGTTGCAAAAATTGGTGAATCGGTGGCGAAAAACTTTAACTCCGGCTTTTCTTGTGTAATGACAAACAAGTAAAGATTTTTTCCTTCCCTGTTAAGCTGCTCTACATTTAAATTGCATATACTGGGCGGGCAAGATGCCCACCCCACAAGAGTTATACTTAACTCGATTATAGAAGTTAGATGTTTTTTAGCTTAGTGTTTTTGTTAATGAGTCTTTGATACTCGCCGACGAGTCTTTTTTACTCGTGAATGAGTCTTTGATACTCGCCGACGAGTCTTTGAGCTTCATTAATGAATTTTAGGGCTGCTGATTACCCAATCCCTATGTAAACTTGCGTTATTATCGCACTAATCTAGTAAATTCTACCTATGGCTCAGGATTTCGCAACTTTAAAAAAGATATACAACGCTTTTGACCCATTTCGACCTTTGCCCGCAGGAGATCCGGTTTATGTCGATTGTCAGGAAGTGCGAGGAGATGGCGACATTTTGGTAGAGGTGGGTAGAGAGATTTTGTACTCAGACAGAAAGACTTGTCAACTTTATGCAGGTCATCGTGGTGCAGGTAAATCAACAGAATTGCTGCGTCTTCAGAAATATTTAAACGAGGAAGGTTGTTTTGTTGTCTATTTTGCGGCTGATGAACAAGATATCGAGCCAGAAGATGCCCAATATACAGATATTCTCCTTGCTTGTACACGACGTTTATTAGAAGCATTAAAAGATAACGCTAATCCTGAACCTTTGGTGTCATGGTTGAAAAGCCGCTGGCATGATTTAAAAGATTTGCTACCTGACGTATCTTTAGAAGGTCTGGAGGTAGAGAAGGAAATTCCTCTTTTTGCCAAAATCACAGCCAAATTGAGAACTGAACCCAGTCTCCGCCACAAAATCCGCGAAAGAGTTAACCCGCACACCACAACTTTGATTTTGGCTTTGAATCAATTTATTGAAGATGCAAAAAAACGCTTACCTTCGGAATATTCTCAACTAGTAGTCATCGCTGATAATCTAGATCGGATTGTACCCATACCCCAAGAAGATGGACGCAGCAATCACGAACATATTTTTTTAGATCGTAGCGAACAACTCAAAGCTTTAAATTGCCATCTAATTTATACAGTACCGATTTCATTGGTGTTCTCTAACCGCGCTACAGATTTACGAGATATCTATGGTAGTGATGCTCAAGTTTTACCAATGATTATGGTGCAAACTCCTGAAAATAAAAGTTATGAACGAGGAATTAATAAAGTCCAGGAATTGTTGCAAAAGCGGGTGAGTCAGATTGACTCTAACCTTTCTATCAGAAATATGTTTGAGCAGCCAGAAGCTTTACAGCAACTATGCTTAATGAGTGGAGGTCATGTGCGGAATTTGCTATTATTAATGAAAGAAGCAATTAAATATACTAATAATCTACCGATTACGACTAGAGCTTTACAACGGTCAATTAGCGAAACTAGAATTACCTACCGCAATACAGTTTATGCAAATGAATGGTAAGCACTAGCCAAAGTTTATTATTCTAAACAAATAGTAAATGATGAACAACACCGTAACTTATTATTCAATCGCTGTATTTTGGAATATCGCCATCGCGATAAAGAAGAACAAATTCAATGTTGGTATGATATTCATCCTTTAATTAAAGGAATTAAAGAATTTCAAGATGCTTTTGCTAGTTTGAACCTTAGTGAGACACAGCTTGATGAAACTGGAACTGACTGATTGGGATAAAGATTTACCAACAGAACCAAATGAAGAATATCAAGCCTTAGTCCGTACTCTGAACTTTACAGAAGGCTTTGGCTTGTTATTTGCTCGTTGTTCTCCGGCTGAGGGTGAGCAGTTAATTGGCAAAGTTAAAGAAGAAATTACAAATAAAAATATTGAAGTTTTGCGATTAAAGCAAGCTGTTATTAATTTATATGAAATTCTAGACAAATTAGATAATAAAGAACAAATAGATATTTTATTTATTACAGGTTTAGAGTATTCATTTTATGAATATGAAGAGTCTAAAAGATTGACAGACTGGAATAGTAGAGATATTTATTCATATAGTTGGAAGAGTGTACCGCCTGTTTTAATTAATCTGAATCAACAGCGAGAACGTTTTAGAGATAGTTTTAATATTTGTTTTGTTTTCTTTTTACCTCTATTTGCTATTAAATATTTTATTCAACGCGCTCCAGACTTATTTGACTGGCGTTCGGGGTTGTTTGACTTTCCTATAGATGCAGAAACTCTCAAGCAGGAATCATCACGTATACTTCAGGATGGAGACTATGAAAAATATCTCACGCTAACACCAGAAGAAAGAACTCAAGAAATACTAGCAATTCAAGAATTAATTGCAGCAGATTATCAAAGAACTAGTAGCCAAGCAGAATTACTAATTAAACTGGGAGATTTGCAGCTTGCTGGACAAGATTACAAAGAAGCGATCGCATCCTACGACCAAGCACTGAAATTTAAACCTGATAAAGACAAAGCTTGGTACAATCGCGGCAATGCGCTAAGAAATTTAGGACGCACTGAAGAAGCGATCGCATCCTTCGACCAAGCACTGAAATTTAAACCAGATTTACACGAAGCTTGGTACAATCGCGGCATTGCGCTAGATGATTTAGGACGCACTGAAGAAGCGATCGCATCCTACGACCAAGCACTGAAATTTAAACCAGATTACCACGAAGCTTGGTACAATCGCGGCAATGCGCTAGATGATTTAGGACGCACTGAAGAAGCGATCGCATCCTACGATCAAGCACTGAAATTTAAACCAGATTTACACCAAGCTTGGTACAATCGCGGCTATGCGCTAGATGATTTAGAACGCACTGAAGAAGCGATCGCATCCTACGACCAAGCACTGAAATTTAAACCAGATTTACACCAAGCTTGGAACAATCGCGGCTATGCGCTAAGAAATTTAGGACGCACTGAAGAAGCGATCGCATCCTACGACCAAGCACTGAAATTTAAACCAGATTTACACCAAGCTTGGTACAACAAAGCTTGCTGTTATGCCGTTCAAGGTAATATTGAGCAGGCGCTGGAAAATCTACAACAAGCAATTAATCTAAGTCCTGATGAATGCCGTGAATGGGCAAAAACCAACTCAGATTTTGATAGTATCCGCGAAGATGAACGCTTTCAAGCTTTAATTCAATAACCGCTAGAAAGACTAAACTAATGTAGCGATTAATCTAGCGATCGCCTTCACACCTTCACTGAAAATACTAACTGAAATTAAAAGCGATGCCGATACATTACTAAATATATTCCCTCGCGAACTAATTACTAATGCATCCCTCAAAGGAGAGAGATAGGAGCCTAAACCCTGTTGTAAAATAGACTTATAAGAATTCGGGGGGCCATTTCACTGGTCATAAACGCCTATAGAAACTATTTTTGGAAATCTCCAAGGTCTGAAGTCCAGCCAGCTGAAACAACTACAGCGGCTGTATCACCAGCGCATACCAGGCGATCGCATCACCACGCCTGAGTTTTCCCAGCGTCTGGCAGCAATTAGCACAGAAGTCAATCAGCCTGTGTGCGCCTACATCAACCGTCGCGGACAAGTGATTCGCGTCGGGGTAGGCACACCACGCCAAACGCAAATACCACCGATGGAATTGCCCCGTTACGGTGCAGAACGACTCAGTGGTATTCGTTGTATTGCCACTCATCTAAAGCCAGAACCTCCCAACGAAGCGACACTCACGGCTATGGCACTGCAACGCTTAGATGCCCTAGTTGTCCTAAATATTACCGGAACCGGCTTTACACGGCGGGGAGGCGGTTCGACTGGATATGTCAAAGAAGCTTATCTAGCTCATCTGACACCGCAAGAGTCTCGCACCCTGATTACTAGTCCTGCGGCTCCCAAGATAGGCGAAAGCCAAATCCAATCCCCAAGTTGGAATATATCGCCACCTTTGGATTTAGACGATCTGGCAGACCAGGATTTAGTAGACTTGGTAGAAAATCTGGAAGCGGAATTCCAGCGTGAATTTATCGCCCAGGAAGTAGATGCTGACCACGATCGCGTGCTGATTGTGGGGCTGATGACTAGTGAAATGACTCCCCTACAATTCCAAGACACTCTAGTAGAATTGGCACGTTTAGTTGATACTGCTGGGGGAGATGTATTACAGACAATACAACAAAAGCGATCGCGCGTTCATCCCCAAACCGTAGTTGGCGAAGGTAAGGTGCAAGAAATTGCCCTAACTGCCCAAACACTAGGAGTCAATCTCGTTGTCTTTGACCGCGACCTCTCACCCTCCCAAGTCCGCAACTTAGAAATGCAAATTGGTATCCGGGTGGTTGACCGCACCGAAGTAATTTTGGATATTTTTGCCCAACGCGCTCAGTCCCGTGCCGGTAAGTTGCAAGTAGAACTAGCACAGTTAGAATACATGCAACCGCGACTAGCTGGTAGAGGTCGCACCATGTCCCGATTGGGTGGTGGTATTGGGACTCGTGGCCCTGGTGAAACCAAACTGGAAACTGAGCGCCGTGCAATTGGGCAGCGCATTTCTCGACTGCAAAAAGAAGTAACTCAGTTGCAAGCTCATCGTTCGCGGTTACGGCAACGAAGACAGCATCGAGAAGTTCCTTCAGTTGCTTTAGTTGGATATACCAACGCTGGTAAGTCCACTTTGCTGAATGCTCTCACTAATGCAGAAGTTTATACAGCCGACCAGTTATTTGCCACTCTCGATCCGACTACCCGCCGTTTGGCGATTCCTTATGGCGAAACTAATGAACATCAGGAAATTCTGATTACAGATACAGTAGGGTTTATACACGAACTGCCTGCATCGTTAATGGATGCCTTCCGTGCCACTTTAGAGGAAGTCACAGAAGCCGATGCCCTACTACATTTGGTGGACTTATCTCACCCTGCTTGGTTGCGTCATATTCGCTCAGTCAGGGAAATTTTGGCACAAATGCCAATAACTCCTGGTCCGGCGCTAGTGATTTTTAATAAGATCGATCAAGCCAATAGTGAGACACTAGCCCTAGCTAGAGAAGAATTCCCTCTCGCGGTATTTATTTCTGCGAGTCAGCGTTTGGGATTAGAAACCCTACGTCAACGCCTTGCCAAGCTCATTGAATACGCCGTTGATTCCCAGTAAATACTGAAATAAATTTTTAATTTCTAATTGAAAATGCCGTAGTTAATAGTAACTATGGCATTTTTTATTGAAATAATAGATATTTATACTTTACTAAAGCTTTATCGGTTTATGTGGAATTTGCTGAATGACAATATTATAAAAGACGTGCTAGAACAATTGATTAATGGTATTTTTCTGTTTCGTAGCTGATACAGTAATTGAATTTATCACTAAATAAACTCAATTACATATAAAGATTTAAGCATTGAACTTGTTCTTACTTAATTTTATACAGCAGAATTTAGAATTTAGGAGTAAAACATGCTTTATATCTGGGTAACAGATTTAGCTTGTCTATCTCACAACTTTAAATCTGCTATAAGTACTCTATTAACCTTTCAGTATGACTTTTAGAGTTATCTCATTTATCAACATTATAGAAAGAGAGGTATATGCAATTAGCTTCACAGCAATTTGAGTCAAAAGATGTCAAAGTACAGGTTCTTTTAACTGGAGGACATCAATACACCGTTTATTTAAAATCAGATGCACCTATACTGCATAGCCTTTTAACAACAGTTGTGGCTCGTGCTTACAAACAAGAATCTGAGTTACAGAATTTATTCCAAATTCCCATCAATGAAGGTCGCTCGGTTTTGTGTTTTCCTAGCGAACATCTTATAGGCGTGGTTACAGAACCCCCAATTTTTGTACAGCAATCAGATAAAATACAACTGCAAAATGATTATATTTTGGCTTCTGATTATATACAAATAGATAATTTTCTTAAACCAGAAGAACACAAGAATTTAGTTGAATACATCTTTAAAAAAGAGTCGGATTTTTTGCCAAGCAATACTTCTACCAACGACATTAATTATCGCCAATCAATGGTTATCTACTCATTCCCTGAATTTTCAGAACTGATATTAAAGAGAATTCAAGCAATGATTCCTGATATCTTGAGCAAATTAAACTTACCATCATTTTCTGTATCACAAATTGAAAGTCAACTCACTGCACATAATGATGGTAACTATTACAAACTTCATAATGATAATGGCAGTTCAGATACTGCTACTAGAGAGCTAACATACGTTTATTACTTTTATCAAGAACCAAAATCATTTTCTGGTGGAGAGTTGCTGATCTACGACAGCAAAATTGAAAATAACGTATATGTAAATGCTGAGACGTTCAAAACAGTTGAACCTCGCAACAACAGCATTGTATTCTTTCTCAGCCGTTATATGCACGAAGTACTGCCTGTGAATTGTCCCTCTCAAGCTTTTGGAGATAGTCGATTTACTATCAATGGCTGGTTGCGTCGATAAGCGAATTCAGTATAATCACTATACACTACCACAATGAATATTTAACTTTAGGGAAGGCGATCGCCTTCCCTAATTTCTTACAACCTCATAGCTAATCGATTTTCTAAGTAATATCTTTCATTGACTTATAAATAGTTTATCAATATTGATTAAGTAATTTATTTATTATTTTTAAATAAAGATTTAATTCTCTAATTAAAACTAGAATTATTACGTAATTATAATAAAATTTTTCTCGTAGTATAAATACTTAATAAGTATAATTAGTTAAAAATAAGTCATTTTTTGATCGTGTATTAAATTTTTGATAAAGCTTAAAAAAAGCAGTACTAAATCTTTTTTTTCTATGTCAATTTAGATAAGAAAATGATGTCCATGATGCTCGTATAAACATCATTATTAGGAAGCTTTTTCATATCTTGTTTAAGACAAAGAGGTTTAATTTACATGTCTCAAGCTTATTCAAAAAAAGTAATTGGTTATATAAGTTGTGGTCTATTATCATTCACCTTAGCTTTAGGGTCACAACTACCCCAAGCACAGGCTGGCAACGGTAACGGTAATGGTAACGGCAACGGCAACAAAAATACACCAGCACCTGCTCCAGCACCAGCACCTGCGCCAGCGCCAGCACCTGCTCCTGCGCCAGCACCTGCTCCAGCACCAGCGCCAGCGCCAGCGCCAGCACCTGCTCCAGCACCTGCTCCAGCACCTGCTCCAGCACCTGCACCCAAGAGTTTGGGTTCTATAAGTTTTTCAGCTACAGGAACCAATACCTACGACAAATCTAACGATCCTCTGGCAGCGTCGGTTCTTTTTAATTACCTAGACAATGGTTTATTGTCACTGACCCTGACTAACAAATCTTCTGTAGGAATCTCAAATCCTTCTGATGTTCTGACCTCAGTTTTCTGGGACTATGCTGGTTCTGCCCTAAACAACTTATCGCTAGTTTCGGCTCTAGCTCCGACAGTAACCTCAAGCGCAGGCTCTACCACTACAAAGAATGTTGATCTTCTAGCTCTAAAGGAATGGAAATTGCCAAACACGAGTAATACTGGAGGACTTCCTGGCATTGACCAACACTACGGTCTGGGTACAGCTGGCTTAGGCATTTTCCAAGGTGGCGGTGGACAGCAATTCAATTACGGCATCATCAGTGGTTACGCTAATGATGCAAATCCAGCCGTGAGTTCGGGGACTTTTGTTCAAAGTTCAGCTACTTTCCTGCTATCAGGGCTAGCCTCCGACTTTGACATCACTAAGATTGGCAACATCCGTTTTCAGTACGGTACATCACTAAGCGAAACTAGTATACAACCTGCCACAGCACCTGCTCCAGCACCTGCGCCAGCACCCGCGCCAGCACCTGCACCTGCTCCAGCACCTGCGCCTGCTCCTGCACCTGCTCCTGCACCTGCACCCGCTCCTGCCCCTGCACCCGCGCCCGCGCCTGCGCCAGCACCTGCTCCAGCACCCGCACCTGCTCCAGCACCTGCACCTGCTCCAGCACCTGCGCCAGCACCTGCACCCGCACCTGCACCTGCTCCAGCACCTGCTCCAGCACCTGCACCTGCACCCGCACCAGCACCTGCACCTGCACCCACACCAGCACCTGCACCTGCTCCAGCACCCGCACCTGCACCTGCTCCAGCACCCGCACCTGCACCTGCTCCAGCACCTGCACCTGCGCCAGCACCTGCACCCGCACCTGCTCCAACACCTGTACCATCAGTACCGCCTTACTATCAACCCCCTGCACCTCAACCGAAAAAAGTACCTGAACCCAGTACAACCGCAGCATTAGGATTATTTGCCTTGGGTGTTTTCAGACTCAAGAAGAAAAACAAAAAAAATATTTCCCAAAATTAAACCACACTGTTGAGTTTTAGTAGGAGAAAGCTTAAATATGGGTTTAGAAATGCTTATGCTCTTCTAGACCCATTTTTGTTAGAGGTAAGAAACGCTAAACTAGAACTCACCTCAATAATTCCTGCTTTTTAATTAGCGCTTAGTAGCGAAAAAATTTGAGCGACAGAAACAATCTAAATATAATTACTGCTATTGCTAGCATTTAAACTGAAATATTATTAGCTGGTTAGGTCAGATGCAAAATAAAAATAATCTACATAATAGTTGGCTAGCTTAACCTTGGAGTTTAAATAAAGCTGCGTAAATAATTCAAGGTTTGTAGACGCTACGTGTAGCTTGCTTTCCCAAAGAGATACACTACAAATTAATCTCAATATTTTTACATTACTTAACATTACTTTTATTTATTTTTGCCTACTTACATCAGCGCCTTCTGTAGATTAGGTTATGAATGAATAAAGCAGTCACAGTCAGTGGCAAAGCTCTAAAATTAAAAAGTATTAAATCAAGTTGAGGATATCATGGCTGCAAAAGTAGAAATTTACACTTGGAGGACTTGCCCGTTTTGCATTCGTGCTAAAAGTTTGCTGAAAAACAAGGGTGTTGAATTTATCGAATACAGCATTGATGGGGATGAAGCAGCCAGAAATAAAATGGCTCAAAGAGCAAATGGACGCCGTTCTTTACCGCAAATTTTCATCAATGACGATCATATTGGTGGTTGTGATGATATCCACGCTTTAGATAGTCAAGGCAAGCTGGATGAGCTACTAACTTCTAGCAATAGCGTATAGGTTCAGAAGGTATTGCGATAGCGACAAACCACTGCAATTACACGGTAGTCGCTACAATTCTAGAAAAATAACACGCTGCCTTGTCTACAGGTTTCCTCACAAAACCAATCTGTCCACAAGACTTTACCCTCCAGATTCTACTCAGCAGTACATATGTACGTCAATTGGTGAGAGCATCAAGAGATAATAATTGAATAACCATTTAATTTCTTGGTGATTGAGGTATAAAGGGTGAAACTGGCTTTTATCATTGATCCCATCCATCTACTTGACCCGTGTCATGATACTAGTGTTGCCCTAATTGAAGCAGCGCAAATCCTGGGACACGAAGTTTGGGTGACTCAAGCAAATTTGCTGAGTGTGGCGGAGGGCAAAGCTTTGGCTGTTCTACAGCGAGTTGAAGTTGTACCAGTACAGTTGGTAGAGGGACGCTGGGTAGCGGCGAATCTTTGGTATAAGTTAAGCGATTCCTCCTTAACTTCTTTAGAGACAATGGACGCCGTATTTATGCGGACAGATCCACCTGTCAATGATTCCTACCTCTATGCCACCTACATTCTGGATTATATCGATCAAAATAAAACCTTGGTGATTAACAGTGCCAGTGGCATCCGAGGGGCAAATGAAAAAATGTACGCCCTCCAGTTTACCAAAGCGATTCCTGAAACGATTGTCAGTGCTGATAAGCAATTTATCCGGCAATTCGTGGAAGCAAAGGGGGCAGCAGTTCTCAAACCGTTGGGTAATAAAGCTGGCGAAGGAATTTTGTTTTTGCAATCAGGCGATCGCAATTTTAACTCTATTGTTGAACTCAGTACCCTCCAAGGTAAAGTACCAGTAATGGTACAAACCTATTTACCAGAGGCGAAAGAAGGAGATAAGCGAATTATCTTGCTCAATGGTGAACCAATTGGTGCGCTCAATCGCCTCTCTAGTGGAACTGATTTTCGCAATAATATGGCAACTGGTGGTACAGTTGCTCAAACCGAAATTACCCCAAGAGAGTATGAAATTTGTACCCAAGTAGCCGAACGCTTACGTCAAGACGGCTTAATTTTTGTGGGTATTGACGTTATCGGTGGCTACCTAACTGAAGTTAACGTCACTAGTCCTACCGGAATTCGTGAGATTGACCGTCTAGATGGTACTCGCCTTGGTCATCAGGTTATTCAATGGATTGAACAGAGACTAAAAATCCAAAAATAATTTACATTTATTTTTTTGTTTCATGTCCTAACTTTCCAGCAAACAGACTTCTTTTGGACACTTGCGTGGGCTTGTTTCCTACGCTACTTGTTTTAAGTAAATATATTTACTTGTACGGAATATGAGTTTAGTAGATCGTAAAGGGTAGATGCATTCATGTCTACGATCGCCTGTAACGCTCGTGACGCTTAATGACTCGCTAACGCTGTGCTATCGCCTTTCTTTGGGAGAAGACTGAAGACTTGCTAACACTGCGCTATCAGTGATGCATCCATAGTTGGGCAGGTATTCCTATTGTTTTGTTCTGAAAGCATAGCTGGACATGCAAGCCAGTAGACTCCTGCCCAAATTCATTCTATAAAGTAGCCTTGACAAGTTTTTTTACCAATTGGCAAAATTGGGTATGGCAAAAGATTGCTTATCCCTGCCCTTGGTAAAACCCTGGTGGCAGTAGCAGATTTTATACAGCGTTCAGCCTGACCGGAGACTGCTAAGTTAATCTAAAATCCCAAATTCCAAATCTTTTAATTCCTTGGTGTACGTCGGTTTCTCAGAAAATCAGGGATATCTAATCCAGGTTTTTCCTTTGGTTCTGGAATTGGAGTTGGGGTTGGAGTTGAACTTGGAGTTGAGGTTGGGGTATTAACTGTCGGTTGCTGTGTTGTTGGACGCTTCGAGGTATTAGGTGCTACTCGAACGTTAGCCACGCTTTGTTGTACCGCAGCTTGCACTTCACCTGTAAATCCAGTGGCAATTACAGTAATTCTTACCTCACCTTGGAGCCTGTCATCAATTACAGCCCCAAAAATAATATTGGCGTTGGGATCGACTACTTCATAGATTGCTTCTGCCGCTGCATTAACTTCATGCAAAGTCAGGTCAGTACCACCTGTAATATTAAATACAACTCCTCTAGCGCCTTCAATAGAACACTCTAGTAATGGTGAAGAAATAGCTGCGATCGCAGCTTCTCTGGCTCTAGATTTTCCAGAACTAACGCCAATTCCCATCAATGCCGATCCCGCATCTGCCATAACTGCTCGGACATCAGCAAAATCAACGTTTACCAAACCGGGGATTGTGATGATATCAGAAATACCTTGCACCCCTTGCCGCAGTACATCATCTGCATAACGAAAAGCCTCTTGCACAGGCGTTTGTTCGGGGATCACTTCCAGCAGTTTGTTGTTGGGGATAATGATCAGTGTATCTACTCTACTTTTTAGTCCTTCAATACCTTGTTCTGCTTGACTAGTGCGGCGGCGTCCCTCAAAAACAAATGGACGTGTGACTACACCAACAGTGAGGGCACCCATTTCTTTGGCCACTTCTGCCACGATTGGTGCTGCACCCGTCCCAGTACCACCCCCCATACCAGCAGTGATAAATACTAAATCTGCACCCTCTAAAGCCGTAGCAATTTCGTCCCGTGATTCCTCAGCTGCCTTTTGACCAATAGCAGGATTACCACCTGCTCCTAAACCCCTCGTTAGCTTCTGCCCAATTTGCAATCGACTTGGAGCGCCAGCTAAGGTAAGAGCTTGGGCATCAGTATTAATTGACCAAAACTCTACGCCAGAGACATCAGACTCGATCATGCGGTTAACAGCATTGCCACCACCACCACCGACACCAATCACTTTGATGTTGGCGACCCGACCAGGAACAATCTCACCAATTCGGCTATTTTCCGGAGAAATTTTTTTATTATCGTGATTTTGCCCGAAGTTCAGCCCAGAGTTATTAAAGGGATTGGTCGAGTTAACTGCCAGAGAGAACCCCGGCTGTCCCGTAGATTGGGAATTTTTATAGTTAAGTCCTTGGTTATTATCAAGTGTCATTGGATTTGTGAAAGGGTAGATAAACGACTTTTTCAGGTGTTATTCACCTAAGAGTCAACTTTAGTTTGACAATGCCACAATAATATGGCGTTGTTCTTTATTGTTTTCACTACTGCCAAGCCTAACAGAATTGGCAGTGCGAAAATTTGCTATGGGATGAGCTTTTAACACAGCCGATCGCACAGCCAATTCTAGAGAAGTATACCTATATTTATCTAAAACTGACCTGTATAACTTCAACCAGACATTAATCTCTTGATTATTCTCAGCGGCGGGCATAACTGGTAAAGACACACTACAGCGTATCTTCTCTGTCTCAATAATAATATTGTTAATAAGTTTTACCATTGGGCATAATTGCAGCTTTAGACACAAAATTTACCTTCTACTTACTTATGCTTAAGTTAAACTAAGCAAGAATTTACTTGTCAGACTATACCTGATTAATTTGTTGTTTGGGTGGTCTCAATGGACACTTTGTTGAAGCAATAGTCTATCTTACAAGAACCCTCACTAGTGCGGCCAACAAATCAAGATTTCCTAAGAGATTTCGTCACCTAATAGGAATTACAGCACAGAACAGTCCAAACTTATTGCCCAGAAGCAATGCTTACGCAATTTTGGCTGGCATTTTTCGTTACAGATTGAAACTTCGGTAAACTGTCTTTGGAAGTGTCCTCAACAGACCAAAGCCAGAGCCTTTTTGCTTCTGCACTTGGATGGCGGCATAAACCGTTCCATCAGTGACTTCTGCTCACGAGTCTGAATCTGAATGAAAAGCTCAAGCAATGTTCTCTTTTTTGCACTGGGTTTAGTCAAGGAATGTATGGGCAGAAGGCGTTTTATACGCGATAGGCCATCATTAGACTGTCTGACATTTTGCACCCTACTATTAGATGTTAGGGTAACAATTGAGGGTCTGTTACTCGCAATAGAGATTTTATGATTGATTTTCTCATTTTAATTAGAAGTTAATGCCGATTTTCGGGCGATTTGCTGGAAAACTGAAAATAATAAATATATTTATCAGCATAAAGCTTCTTAATTTACTAGGAACTATCAAAATAATAAACACGCTAGATGTTTTTAGGAATTTTGGCAGTTAATTTTTGATCTTTTTGGTTCATTTGTACTAATGGAAGTTCAGGATTTTTCAGATCGATATACTCTATTTGACCAGAATTAAATTTTGTTGCTAAATGACGCATTTGGGCGAGTACCTTAAATTGTTCAGACAATTGGGGACTTGGTACACCGAGATGCACGTTTCCTAATTCTGTTTTCAAAATTAAATTTGTTGGATTTTGGCAATCAATTTCTATAACTTTCACGGGACTTTGACTCACAGCTTCATGGAGTTGAGTCCAGTAAAGGCAATATTGATTTGGCGAACCAATTACTCTGAGATTTGGTAATTTTTTAGTAGGATTCAGTGATGTATATTTTTCTAAAGGCATCCAGGCCCCACTTGCATCTAGTAAGCCGATTGTTACTTTTTTGTTGCCACGTGTTTGAGTTACCGCTACAGGTACTCGTTCTTGGATTTCAATGATTAATCCAGGAGGAAATAGGCGGCGTCTGACGATCGCTTGGGCAATAGTTGGCTGTTTTTTCAAAGAGTTAGCGATCGCTGACGGTTCAATCCGCCACAAAGACTGAGGGTAAGACAGCACCAACAATGACTGAGTTGTTTGATCTGACAGCAATTTATTGCCTGATTTCATCACTATTTGTTTGGGAGCCTTTAGCGTCCACATCGGTTGGACTGCCACCCACAACAATCCACCCGCTAAACCAGTAATGGCAAAGGTTCGCCAAATAGCTTGAATAATTTTCATCTGCCGCTGCCGACGCAATTTCTGGCGACGCTGGGCTAGATGCGTGCGGGAAACTGATATTATGCCAGCCATTCACACCCCTTTTTGGTTGCAATCTAAATTCCTTAACAAGCTCGTATCATTATTAATTTCAGTAAACACTGTTGGCATCTTTTAGCCGCTCTCCTCAAGACTTTTTTTATTTTTAGTAACACTTTACAGTAACTACACAATGATTATGGCGCTAGTAATTAGTTCTATTAAAGTTTCCGGTGTCCATTTTTAACTGACTGTAGTCTTTTTGACAAGTTATTTTTGAAGATTTTTCCTTAAAGATTACAAAATATTAATTGAGATGTGTGGAATTTGGCTTTCTTGACAAATAGAATGTGAAATGATACATGAGTATTCCTGGATCTCTGTATACCTTGCTATAATTCATACCAGTTACACCCATCAGCCATCCAAACTGAGAACCATGAAAATTTGTAGTTTTTTTTACTTGCTCCCTAAACCATATAATTTTGTGGCATGTCAAACACAAGGGAGAGATTGTCAAAACTTCAATAGCAGGTGTAAAAAGGACAGATATGCTTAAGACCTGACAGGTAGAGCGTCACCAATAAAAGATGAAATCCTTGCCAGGTAAGGGTATAGGAAATAGAGTGTAGGTTCTGAAAAATCAAGAAAAGTAAAAATAAGTGCGAACATAAATAAAGTTATTCGTCACTATACCCCACACCCTACACCCCACACCCAAAAGCTTTGTAGATAATGGGTTTGCATTATCTTAGTGCCATTTGCTATTAGGATCGATTAAATCTCTACCATACTACTGACAGTAATCTGGCGACAAGTACTGTCTTTTGCAAGACACTACCACCTTGCGAGTCAATCCTCTATCTACATCCTAGATAGGGATTAATTGTATAAAGAATTCAAACTAAACTGCATCTACATAAACCTCTACATACATGAAAACGACATTAAATTTGTCACGTTTTTATAAAGCATGTAACCCTAGCTACACGCTAAATATAAGTAACGTACTAGATCGGCAGTATTACATAGATTTTGCTGATGTACGTGGTTGCAAGATTGTCGAAGAATTGCAGCGAACTATTATTCGGATTTCTCCTGATGAGCCAACCTGCCAGTTATTTACGGGTCACATTGGCTGCGGTAAGTCAACGGAATTGCAGCGCCTCAAGACAGAACTAGAATTGGCGGGATTTCATGTGGTTTATTTTGAGTCCAGTCAAGACTTAGATATGGCGGATATTGATGTCAGCGATATTTTGCTGAGTGTAGCCCGTCAAGTCAGTGCCAGTTTAGAAGGGATTAGCATTAAACTCAAACCTGGTTACTTTACCAATTTGTTTAAAGAAGTAGGCGATTTTTTGCAAAGCCCTATAGAACTTTCTGGACAAGCAGAGTTGTCCTTGGGTATTGCCAAAATTACCGCCAAAACCAAAGATAGCACCCAGATGCGGAATCAACTGAGGCAATATCTGGAACCACGTACCAATAGTATTTTGCAGGCGATTAACGAAGAGATTTTAGAAAAGGCTGTTGAACAGCTAAAGCTAAGGGGTCAAAAAGGACTGGTAGTGATTGTAGATAATTTGGATCGAGTAGATATGCGTCCCTTAGCATCCGGGCGATCGCAACCAGAATATCTCTTCATTGACCGAGGCGAACAGTTACGCCGACTTAAATGCCACCTAGTTTACACAATTCCTCTAACGTTAATTTTCTCCAATGAGTATGAGACACTGAAAAATCGTCTGGGGGGAGGGATTGCACCAAAAGTACTACCGATGGTATTAGTGCGGCAAAGAGATGGCAGTGACTACGAACCAGGAATGTCACTAGTGCGCCAGTTAGTTCTAGCTAGAGCTTTTCCAGAAGTTCCTTTGAATAGCAGACTTTCATTAATTACAGAATTATTCGATCGCTCCGAAACCTTGGATCGTCTATGTCGCGTTAGTGGTGGTCACATTCGTAACTTATTAGGCTTACTTTATAGCTGCCTGCAACGACAAGATCCGCCTTTTTCTAGGGACTGCTTAGAAGCCGTGATTAAGGACTACCGCGACGATTTGCTATTAGCTATTGATGAATCCCAGTGGGAATTATTGTTTGAAGTAGTACAGCAGCAGAGAGTTAAAGGTGAGTCTGACTATCAGAGCTTACTAAGAAGTATGTATTTGTTTGAATATCGAGATCCTGTGGGGCGCTGGTTTGGCATCAGTCCAGCCTTGGCAGAAACAGAAAAAGTTTTGGCTTGGCAACAAAATAAGTAACAGTCAATTGTCATTTGTTATTGGTCATTAGTTCACTAACAAATGACCAATGCCTCATATCCAATGCCCCATATCCAATGCCCCATATCCAATGACTAATGACAAACAGCTACGCGTCTACACCAAAGAAAATCAGCATACTTTACAAAGATTGATTAGAGCGATCGCACTTTCCGAAGGTCAATTTGCTCTGATTTTAGTTCGATGCAACTATGGGCGATTACGCGAGCAAATGTTAGAGAATATTCGCTCGAACACTAAAGAAATTTATATCAGAGAAATCGTTCTCAATCCATCAACTACTTCTTTACACAGCACAATAATTTCAGAACTATCTTTAGATAATCCTGCCGTCCTTACAGACTCTTTACCGTCTGCTGTAATGATTTTCGGTATTGAATCAACTACCGACCTAGAAAACTTACTTACAGGTATCAACCAAGCACGAGATATCTATGCTGCTACTTTTCCATTTCCAGTCGTGTTGTGGCTACAGGATGAAGTAGCATCATTGCTTTCAAGATTAGCGCCTGATTTCAAAAGCTGGGCTGCAACCACTATCAAATTTGAAATGGCCAAAGCAGATTTAATTGCTTTGATATCTCAAGAGGAAGAATCTTTATTTGAAAAAGTTTTAGAAGCAGGTGCTGAAACGTTTTTATCTAATGCCTTCCTAGATTTAGATCCTAAGTCGCAACACCGCCACGAAATAGAATCAGCACGTAATGATTTACTACGCCTATATAACGTTAAATTAACACCAGGATTAGAAGCTAGTTTAGAATTTGTGTTGGGGCGAGATAAATACGCCAACGATCAAATTAATGGTGCTTTAGCCAATTATCAAAGAAGCCTAGCATTATGGCAGCAAGAAGCTAGGAGAATAGCAGAGTGGGAGAGTAATTCTTCTTTGCCCTTCTCATGTCCTCATCCTATGCCCCCCTCATCTTTACTCAAGCAAGCAATAGTACTATTCCACTTGGGGCTTTGTTATCACCGAATGGCAGATTTATATCAGAATACTAGTAGCTATTGCGAACATGCTCTGCTGTGGTTTAAACAATGCTTAGAGCTATTGGAGGAGGTACAAAGAGAAGACTTAGTTGCTAAATTCATTTTGCCTGCTTGTGAAATGCTGCAACGCTTACAAGCTTGGGATGACTTAAAAGAATTAGCTCAAAAGTCATTAAACCTACATAAAACTTATGGAACTCCCGCACAAGTTGCTCAAAATTATGGATTTTTGGCAAATGTGGCGGCTTCGGAATCGAATTGGGTACTGGCTCATGAATTAGCAAATACAGCACTTTCTATTTCCGAAGAAGTAACACAAGTCTCTCTGCGAGACGCTTTGCGAAGACGACGACAAGAAAGTTGGTATCTTCTGTTGCTAGCACGCACACAACGGCATTTGGGTGAGTGCGAGGAAGCTATCAATAACTTGGAATGGGCAAGGGTAGTTTGTGAGCTACAACATCAGCCATTACTATACTTAGAGATTTTAGAGGAACTGCGATCGCTTTACTTTTTTGAGTGTCATAACTATACAGAAGCCTTTAAGCTGAAGCAAGAAAAAATTAAAATAGAACATCAGTATGGCTTTCGTGCCTTTATCGGAGCAAGTCAATTACAGCCACAACGCCCTAGAATTAACCCAGTACTAGAACCTCACAAAATACCGTTTATTCCTGAAGAAATTGCTCAAGAAATATCTGCTTCTGGACGGCAACAAGATGTCAATCGCTTAATTGAAAGAATTGCCCGCGCTGACTACAAACTCACAGTTATTTATGGGCCATCTGGTGTAGGGAAAAGTTCAATTCTCAAAGCTGGTTTAGTCCCAGCACTCAAGGGAAAAGTTATTGGTGAACGTATTCCTATACCGATTGTTTTGTCTGTTTATACTGATTGGATAACAATCTTGAGTAGCAGTATCAACCAAGCATTAGCATACACAGGAATATCGGTTAATATTGACTCTACACCTACCATAATACTAGAAAGAATTCGGCTAGCATCTGAGCGCAATTATACAATAGTTATCATATTAGATCAGTTTGAAGAATTTTTCTTTGTTAATAATCCTCCTACACAAAGAATAGAATTTTATAAATTTTTTAGTGAATGTTTAAATATTTCTTATGTAAAAATTATTCTTTCATTACGAGAAGATTATTTACATCATTTGTTAGAGTTTGAACGTTTGAGTCAGAAAAATAGTACTGGCTTATATGATTTAGGAGTAATTAATAAAAATATCCTTGATAAGGATATTCGCTACTATTTAGGAAAATTCTCTAGCCGAGATGCCAAAGCCATAATTCACAGCCTTACTCAACGTTCACATTATGAACTAAGTGAAGAATTGATTAACCGATTAGTCCAGGATTTGACAGGAGAACTAGACGAAGTACATCCAATTGAATTACAAATAGTCGGCGCTCAACTACAAATAGAAAACATTACGACACTTGCAGAATATAAGCTTTGTGGTGGCTCGGCAAAATTAGTGGAACGCTGGTTAGGGGAAGTTATCAAAGACTGCGGTCAAGAGAACGAAGATTTAAGTTGGAAATTATTATTTGAATTAACAGATGAAAAGGGGACGCGACCTTTAAAAACTAAAGCTGATTTAGCAGCTGCATTAGTTAATAATTATGATATAGATACGATATCAAGCTTTGACAAAGTTGGAGAACTGATTTTAGAAATATTGGTGGGTTCAGGCTTGGTATTGCGAGTCAGAGAAGAGTTAGGCGATCGCTACCAGTTGGTTCACGATTATTTAGTTGAACCAATTCGCCAAAAGAACAACTATGGTATGCTCGCCGAATTAGAAAAAATAAAACTTGAAAAAACTAGAGCCGAAGCAGCCCAACAACTTAGTCAAAAGCAACTAAATTTGGTATTGCAACGACGACTGCGGGAAGCACGGATAGCAGGTGCAATCCTAGCAATTATGGGAGGAACAATAGCAGCGTTATGGTGGCAAGCCGACTTACAAAAAAGAGCAGCAATCCGCCAAACTCTACGAGCTGAACGTAGTGAAACCAACTTGAAAATTAGTGGAATCGCTGCTGCTAGCGAAGCTCTGTTTGCATCTAATAAAGAATTTGATGCCTTATTAGAAGGTTTGCGGGCTTGGAGAAAACTGAAACAAGCAGAGATCGTGCAGCCAGATACCCGAATGCGGGTGGTAACAGCCTTACAACAAGCAGTTTACGGGGTAACTGAGGTTAACCGTCTGGAAGGGCACACTGATGTTGTCTGGGGAGTAACTTTTAGCCCAGATGGTCAGTTGCTAGCATCAGGCAGTAAAGATAAAACAGTGAAACTTTGGCGTCCTGACGGTACCTTACTCCAAACCCTTAAAGGTCACACTGGTGCTGTTACCTGTGTAAGTTTCAGCCCTGATGGTCAAACTCTAGCATCCGCCAGCATTGACAAAACAGTGCAAATCTGGCAAAAAAACCCGGTTACAGATGAATTTGACCCTAAACCATATAAAACCCTGAAAGGATACGGAGATTCGGTTGACAGCGTTAATTTCAGTCCTGATGGTGAGTTGTTAGCTACTGGCGGTAAGGATACAACTGTAAAACTCTGGCACAAAGACGGTAGCCTAGTAAAAATACTGAGAGGACATCGAGGGTGGGTTAACTGGGTAAACTTTAGTCCCGATGGTCAATTCATCGCCTCGGCCAGCGACGATAAAACAGTAAAAATCTGGCGACGGGACGGTAGCCTTGTTACAACTTTGCAGGGACATCAACAAGCTGTGATGATAGCTGTTTTCAGCCCAGACGGTAAATTCTTGGCCTCAACAGGTCGAGATAAAACAGTGAAACTTTGGCTCAGGGAAAGTAACAGCACTAAACACAGTTTTGACTTTCGTCCTTACAAAACTTTACGGCAGCATCGCAGTACAGTGTGGAGTTTGAGCTTTAGTTCCGATAGTAAAAAGTTAGCTTCTGCAGGTGAAGATAAAACCATAAACCTCTGGAGTATTACTGGTACTTTACTCAAAACCTTCAAAGGACACAGCGATGATGTTGTCAGTTTAGCTTTCAGCCCAAAAAACAAATTGCTAGCTTCAGGAAGTTTCGACAAAAGTATAAAACTATGGAGTTTAGATGCTCCAAGACCGTCTATTCTTCAAGGGCATCGGAAGCGAGTTTTGAGCGTTGCTTGGAGTCCGGATGGCCGGATGCTAGCTTCTGGTAGTCGCGATCGCACTGTCAAACTTTGGCAACGATACACCAGCAGTGGCGAGGTCAAAACTCGACTTTACAAAACTTTGGTGGGGCACAAAAATGAAGTTACTAGTGTCAGTTTTGACCCCCAAGGTGAAATGCTGGCTTCAGGAAGTTTTGACAAAACAGTGAAACTTTGGCGGTTAGACGGTACTTTAATCATGACTCTCCACGGGCATAGTAATAGTGTGATGAGCGTGAATTTCAGTCCTGATGGTCAGTTTTTGGCTTCAGCTAGCAAAGATAAAACAGTGAAACTTTGGGACCGTGAGGGCAAGTTGCTCAAAACCTTAGTGGGGCATCAAGATGCTGTAAATAGTGTAAACTTCAGCCATAATAGTCAAGTTTTAGCCTCTGCCAGTGATGACCAAACTGTTAAACTTTGGCAACGGGATGGTACATTGTTAAAAACTTTCTCACCCCATAACAGCTGGGTGACAGGTGTCAGCTTTAGTCCCACTGACGAGTTACTGGCTTCTGCCAGCTGGGATAACACCGTAAAACTGTGGCGACGGGATGGGACGTTATTAAAAACCTTATTAAAAGGGTACAGCGATAGCGTCAATGCCGTGACTTTCAGCCCCAATGGTGAATTACTCGCCGCCGCCAATTGGGACAGTACAGTGAAACTCTGGAGTCCTGAAGGCAAGTTAATTAAAAGTCTTAATGGACATCGCGCTGGGGTATTAAGTGTCAGTTTTAGCCCAGATGGTCAAACACTAGCATCAGCAAGTACTGACAACACGATAATTCTGTGGAATTTAAATCTTGACGACCTGCTTGTTCGTGGTTGCGATTGGGTGGGTGATTACCTTAAGCACAACCGCAATCTTGAAGAGCGCGATCGCCTTCTTTGCGATGGGATAATCCGTACAAACCGTTTTTAATTACAAATTATGAATTAGGTTGAAGCCTCAATGAGCAACCGCTTTTAGTTTAGCGGTTGATGAGGCGATCGGAGTTATTAATTCAAAGCTAGAAATAAATTTCGAGCTAATCAGCTAAAAGAGCGATCGCTCTCCAAAACTTCATGGCTATTTTCTTCGGGAGCCTCTTGTGGCAAATTCATTAAAAAGGCTTGTAGCCTCATGCGCTCAATGTAGGGCCAGCCTCCCTCAGACTCAATATCTTTCAGCAGTGAGTAAAGTTGGCGGCGGTTAACAGGCAAACTCTCTTGAAAAATCCCATCCCGGATCTCTCGGTGTAACTGCTCTAATTGCCGCAGCAAAGCCAAAAGAGCTACAGTATCGCCTTCACAACCTGTAGCGGCATCATACACCACAGTTGCAATCGCTTGCAGTTTACCAGACAACTTCTCTGATTCAATATTTTTGCGATCGTTCATGCCACCTTTTCCGTATAAATGAGGCCAACTCAAATTTACCGGAGATTTTTAATTTTCCCTAGTTTGTCAGTTGTCTCCATGTTACCGCATCTCCTGAGTTGCCCTAATTAGGGGTGAATATAACTAGATTTGTATCTTTATCAAAAGCAATTGCGATCGCTCCAAAAAGAGCGTAGTAACCTTTAGCATAGGCTTTACAGAAGCTAGATGCGATCGAGACGAGACTTTCTTGGATTTTGAGAACTTTGATTTTGAGTTAAAAAAAATCGTATGATCTGGCTGATTTACCCATCCAACAATGGGCTGTATGTAGTGGCGTCACATACATGATACAAAAAGACTTGGGCGACGACGCTTTTGCAATAAGCAAGAGCAAAGTGCGAAGCAGACACCCCTGTTTGCACTTTTCAAGGCACAAGCATTTATGCTTCTCTGTGTGAGGCTTACTCATACACTCGCCCAACTCCAAACAAATGCCACCAACAGTAAAACTGCTGGTTTTTTGCTCCCCTAGTAACACACATCCAAAATGGATGCAGTGTTCTACTTAGTCTGGGGTTTACACTCCAAGCTCAAGAGAGCGACACGTTTAACTACGTTTAGCAGAGAAAAGTTTGAGCAGCGTCTGACAACTAGACACCCGAACACTTGCTTCAACTCTCTTAATCAGAGCAAAGCCGTGTCCGAACAAAAGTAGCTTTTTGCAGAGTAGCGGCTTCTCATCAGAGATCAAAGCTTCGATGCAGTTTTACAACTTAGATATTAATTTTTGAGATTGAGGTTGACCATGAGGTATCGCGCTTTAATTGTTGCATTCTTGGCTTTGTGCCTGGGGCTAATAACCGCTTGTAGTGATGCTCCTACTACCAGTAGTGGTAGAGATGTACTCACTTACGATCAAATTCGCGGCACTGGCTTGGCTAACAAATGCCCCCAACTAGGAGAAACACGCCGTGGCTCCATTCCCATTGATTCTAGCCAGTCTTATACCATCAAAGAACTTTGCTTGGAACCAACTAGCTTCTTCATCAAAGAAGAACCTGCTAATAAACGCCAAGAAGCAGAATTTGTTGCCGGCAAATTGTTGACCAGATACACTTCCACTATTGACCAGGTGCAAGGTAATCTAAAAGTTAACGCAGATAATAGCCTGACCTTTACGGAAACTGATGGTCTTGACTTCCAAGCCATCACTGTGCAACTTCCTGGTGGTGAGCGAGTACCTTTCCTCTTTACCATCAAAAATTTGGTTGCTCAAAGCCAACCCAGCTTGACCAGTATTAACACCTCTACGGACTTTGAAGGCAGCTTTAAAGTCCCTTCCTATCGTGGTGCTGCCTTCCTAGATCCTAAAGGTCGTGGTGTCGTCAGTGGCTACGATAATGCTGTTGCTCTCCCCGCCCAAGCAGATGATGAACAACTTACCCGCACTAACGTCAAGCGTGCTGAAAATCTCAATGGCAAGATTTCTCTGCAAATCGCTAAAATAGACGGTTCTAGCGGTGAAATTGCTGGCACTTTCGAGAGCGAACAGCCATCTGATACAGATTTAGGTGCTGGCGAACCTAAAGAAGTCAAGATTCGCGGTCTATTTTATGGACGGGTTGAATCGATTCGTGGCTAAATCCTTGAAAGTAAGGTAACTGACTGGCACTCAAAACGACAATTCTGTAACTATTCAGACTTGATCGCAAAAGTTAAACTATCCACCCTCTTGAAAAAAGAGGGTAGATAGATTTTAAAAAAAATGGGGATAAAGGTAAATCTGAGTAAAATTATGGGCAAAATAGCCCTGGCAATTGAAAAAATTTTTATTCCTCAGTCTTATGGGTCACTTGATTTATCCCTTTAACCTTTTTCCTTTCATTAAAACACTATAGACTTAAGTACAAAAAAGGGTGAGATGCCCTTTTTTTATTGGCTTGCGTAAATATACATAATTTTTTTTTAAATTATTAGTAATTTTTAATTATTGGATAAATTTTAGTGGAATGAGCACGTAATTTTACTGTGAATCCAACTTTTGCTTGTGAAATAAAAGCTGGACTACTGTTGTTTCGTTTATCTAAATTAACTTCATGATTAATTAACTCAAGTTAAGTACAATCTCGGTTTGATATTTAGTGATTAATTTTATATTTTATTTCTATGTGGTTCTAAAAAAGCTACAAGTCATATCAAAGATAAATAACCAACTAAATAATGATTTCGCCCATTTAAATTTTGCTCGATTGTCAAGTAACCTATGGAATTTTAATAGAAAGTCTTTATTATCTACCATAGTATTTGCTAGGAAATATATCGCAATATTTCATTTGATATCGTGCGATCGCAGCTGAATTTAAAAAGCGAATAATAATTGATTCTTTATTTGCTCAATAAACCCGGTGCTATGCCTACCACAGTCACCAATGAACTAAAGCACGAAATTTGGCAGTTGTTGCGAGAATATCAGCAATCTCCGTCAGAAAACATCCGCAATCAACTGGTAAAACTCAATTTTGGACTTGTGAGAAAAGAAGCTCACTATTGGACAAATCAATGTCATGAAACCTACGATGATTTGCTCCAGGTTGGATGTTTGGGTTTAATCAGAGCTATTGAAAGATTTGAAATTTCTAAGGGACATGCCTTCAGTTCCTACGCTCTTCCCTATATTCGGGGTGAAATTCAACACTATCTCCGAGATAAAGGTGTCACCGTGCGAATTCCTCGGAAATGGTTAGCGCTCCAACAGCAAGCAATAGGAGTATCACGTTCTTGGCGTGAAAAACACAATCGTCAACCAACCGACTCGGAATTAGCAGCAGCACTGGAAATTTCTCCAAACGAATGGCAAGAAATTAAATTAGCATGGGTCAATCGCGCTCCCTTGAGTCTTGATGTGCCAATCCAAGATGGAGAAGAAGGTTCTACCTGCTTAGGAGAATTGGTTCCAGATCCTCACTATCGCAGCTTTCAACTGGCACAAGAAGACCAACTTCGCTTACAACAAGCGTTGGTTCAGCTAGAAAAACGCACCCGCGATGTGTTGGAATGTGTGTTTTTGCAAGATTTGACCCAAAAACAAGTTGCAGAACATCTGGGCATCAGTGTAGTAACGGTTTCCCGTCGAGTCAAGAAAGGACTGGATTTGATGAAAGAGCTTATGGGTGTGACAGAAGATTGACTGCAAAAAACAAACCGCAGTTATACTGGGTATGCAGTGCTAAAAATAACCCTTGAAATGTAAAAAATTAGGTTATAAAGGGAACATACTTTGCCTTTGATCCAAATTTTAGGCATTGTTTATTTTCACTTTTCAATTTTCCAATGGCTTTTGAGAAAGGCTCATGGGCATAACTTCAAAAATTACAATTGCAGCTATTCTAACTTTGGCGCTCGCCGGATGTGCTTCTGAAGATACACCACAAGCCATCAATCCTGTGCCAGTTCCCAAAATAGCAAAAAAGTCGCCACCAGCGGCTCAATCCTTTAAGAATCCAGTGATACCGGCTAAACAGGTCTCACAAGTTAATCTTGCATCTGTTAACTTGATTCAATCCACGAATGCTACAGAGCGGACACGGGAACTTGTGGTATCAAAAGCTCGAAGCGATCCTTTTGCACAACTTTTCGGGCAGACTATTCCCGGAATGGCTAAAACATCTGGAAGACCAGTTCCCGTGGTTCCTAAACTACCTACTGCATCACTAGCAGTACGAAAACTTCCAACACGCAGAATCGCTTTAAATCCAAAGAAAAACAACGTTTCTTCTGTACCAAAAAAAATCAATCCTACTTTGACTTCAGTTGTACCAAAAAAAGTCAATCCAACTTTGACTTCAGTGTTGCCTAAAGTTTTGCCTCAAGTTGTTCCCAACCCCACTTTAGTCTCTGTATTACCACCACCAGCACAGCCTGAGTTAGCAAGGGCAGTAGTTGTGACTGGTGTAGTTCTAATTAGTAAAGAACCACAAGCAATTATCAAGGTACCGGATGAGCCGACAAGTCGGTATGTACAAGCGGGACAGCGATTAGCAAATGGCGTACTGATTAAACGTATTGAAATGAATCAGGGCTACAACCCCATCGTGATTTTGGAACAATATGGTATTGAAGTTGCCAAAATGGTAGGGGAAGGGACTGTCAAATCAACGTCGTCAGCTGCATCTGCTAGCGGCAACGCTATTTCAGTGACAACGCCCCCCCAAAATACGTTTAATGTGGGAGCTTCATAAAGATGGAGACTAAGGAAATTGAATTCGCTGGTTTGCCTTTAGCTGTTTATAGAGAAATAGCAGCTCATTTACGTCAAGTCGAAGGGGTGGAAGTGGATTTAATTCCCCAGTCATCCCAACAGTTTGATTACAATCAAAGTCAAATTGCTGGCTTGAGCCTCTCGTGGACAGCAAACTCTAGCTTAGAAAGTCGGCAACGAGTTAACCAGATTTTGGCTTACTATCAAAATCGCTATATGAATTCTATTTGATTTTTTGATTTGTGAGAATTGCAACCCGCGGAACCCCGACTTATTAAAGAAGTCGGGGTTCTTGTTGTTCATGAATCATGCTACAGAGCAGCGATGTCTCCGACGGGCTACGCCTACGCACTAAGCATTATTTAACATAGGTTCATAAACAATACTGTCTAACGACCTCACAACACCCAGCAAGGTGAGGATTTCAAAAAGCAACGTTATGATAATTAATGCATTAATCGAGCTTGGGTCTAATAATAAATAAGTTGGCACAAATAAACCTCCAGAGTACGGAGACGATTAATTGCCTCTGTACAGCAGTCAAAAACCATTGCTCTTGACTGTATATTTAGGGGCTGCGCCTAACCAAAATCAGCCGTTGTACAAATTTCCATAAGGATAATTCAAGTGACTAGGACTAATTCAGACTTTCTTTCTTCCAGCGATCCGGCGATCGCAGGGTTAATCAACGACGAACTACAGCGTCAGCAAGATCACTTGGAATTGATTGCTAGTGAAAACTTTACGTCTGCTGCTGTACTGGCGGCTCAAGGTTCGGTACTGACAAATAAATATGCTGAGGGATTACCTGGCAAACGCTACTATGGCGGTTGTGAGTTTATCGACAAAATCGAGCAACTAGCGATCGACCGTGCTAAACAGATATTTGGTGCGGCTCATGCGAATGTACAACCCCATTCTGGCGCACAAGCCAATTTTGCAGTATTTCTATCGCTGCTGGAACCAGGGGACAAAATTATGGGGATGGATTTGTCTCATGGGGGACATCTTACCCACGGTTCTCCTGTAAATTTTTCAGGTAAGTGGTTCCAAGTTAGCCACTACGGTGTCAGTCAACAAACAGAACAACTTGACTACGATCAAATTCGCGAGCTGGCGCTGAGGGAGCGTCCTAAGCTCTTGATTTGTGGTTATTCGGCTTATCCACGTGTAATTGACTTTGAAAAATTCCGTAGTATTGCTGATGAAATCGGCGCTTACTTACTTGCTGATATTGCTCACATTGCTGGTTTAGTTGCCACTGGTCTTCATCCCGACCCCATTCCTCACTGTCACGTGGTAACAACAACTACCCATAAGACTCTACGCGGCCCTAGAGGGGGTTTAATCTTGACTAGCGACGCAGAACTAGGTAAAAAGCTAGATAAATCTGTTTTTCCTGGCAGCCAAGGCGGGCCATTGGAACACGTGATTGCTGCCAAGGCAGTAGCTTTTGGAGAAGCCCTCAAACCTGAGTTTAAAACCTATTCTGCACAAGTGATTGAAAATGCTCGTGCTTTGGCCGAACAACTGCAAAACCGTGGTTTAAAGTTAGTATCTAACGGCACTGACAATCATTTAATTTTGGTAGATTTACGCTCTGTAAGTCTAACTGGTAAGCAGGCAGATCGGCTAGTCAGTAACGTGAATATTACTGCTAATAAGAATACTATTCCCTTCGATCCGCAGTCGCCATTTGTTACTAGCGGTCTGAGGTTAGGTTCGCCAGCAATGACCACACGGGGCTTAGGAGTAGCAGAATTTACCGAGATTGCCAATATTATTAGCGATCGCTTACTTTCTCCAGATTCCGACGTAGTAACCCAAGATTGTCGTCAACGGGTAGCGGCATTGTGCGATCGCTTCCCCTTATATCCTCATCTGGAAATTCCTGTACCAGCATTAGCCTGAGATGATAGTTAGGAGTTAAGAGTTAAGAGTGATGAGTTTTAAGTTTTGAACTTTTAACTCTAACTCCTAACTCCAAACTCCTAACTCCTAATTCCAAACTCCTAACTATTCCTTCCAATGAGTGCAGAAATTATTTGTGTTGGTACTGAACTATTGCTAGGAGATATCCTCAACGGCAATGCTCAATTTTTGGCGCAACAATTAGCGCAACTAGGTATTCCCCACTACTATCAAACAGTGGTTGGGGATAATCCAGAACGGTTGAAGCAAGTTATAGAAATTGCTATTTCCAGAGCGCAAATTCTCATGTTCACTGGTGGACTCGGTCCCACACCAGACGATCTCACCTGTGAAACCATCGCCGATTTTTTTAAAGTCCCTTTGATAGAACGTTCTGACATTATTGAAGACATAACGCAGAAATTTGCCCAACGTGGTCGGGTTATGTCACCAAGTAACCGCAAGCAGGCTTTGATTCCCCAAGGTGCAGAAATTCTCCCCAACCCTACTGGAACAGCACCCGGTATCATTTGGCAACCTCGTCCTGAAATCACGATTTTTACCTTTCCCGGTGTTCCCAGTGAAATGCATGTGATGTGGGAAGAAACAGCTGTGCCATTTCTCAAAAGTCAAGGTTGGGGTAAAGAAATTATTTACAGTCGGAGTTTAAAGTTTTGGGGTATTGGTGAATCTGCTTTAGCGGAAAAGGTTGCTTCGTATTTAAAGTTGCCAAATCCCACAGTCGCCCCTTATGCAGGTAAAGGGGAAGTTAGATTGCGAGTTTCTGCAAAAGCAAATTCAGAAGCAGCCTCAGAAGCTCTAATTGCGCCCATTGAAAAACAACTTAAAGAAATTGCCGGACTGGATTTTTATGGCGTTAATAATGATACTCTCGCTTCTGTAGTTGGTCAGTTGTTACGGGCATCAAAAGAAACGCTTTCAGTGGCAGAATCTTGTACTGGTGGCGGTTTAGGGCAAATGTTGACTGAAATTTCTGGGAGTTCTGATTACTTTTGGGGTGGAGTAATTTCTTATGACAATTCTGTGAAGGTTAGGCTGTTGGGGGTTAATCAGGAAGATTTAGATAAATTTGGAGCGGTAAGTGCTACTGTTGCACAGCAAATGGCTGTTGGAGTCAAAACCCGCCTTGCAACAACTTGGGGACTGAGTATTACTGGAATTGCTGGCCCAACTGGAGGGACAGATACAAAGCCAGTGGGTTTAGTTTACATTGGTTTAGCCGGGCCAAACGATGAAGTGACAAGTTTTGAGTATCAGTTTGGTACTGTGCGAGGTCGAGCTTTAATTCGTCATGTGAGTGCAAATGCAGCGTTGGATAATTTGCGCCGGAAGTTGTTGACGAGGTAGCAGATATATTATGTTTGTCATACAATCTGTATGACAAACGAACCTAACGATGCGAATTAATGCACGATTAGATGACGAGTATGCCGATCGACTAGCCTTTATTCAACAGCAGACTAATCAAGCAGTAACGAATGTGATTAAGTCTGCTATTGAGTTGTATTACCAGCAGCTTCAGCAGGAACAAAAAAATACGTTGTTGATCCTGACCCAAACAGGTTTTATTGATTGCGGTTATACAGATTCGGATCTGTCTGTAAATTACAAGTCAATTCTGAGAGATGCCTTGAAAGCTAAGTAGATTTGTGTGATTTCTGCACCCCGGTTTCAAAGAATTTCTATTGAAACTCAGCATTGGCTTTGTAGTAGGTGTACTACCGATCGGATGTTGGATTGGACTGAAGAAAAAATCAGAATGCAAACGCTCCAATCGTAAAAATTCAATTGCGATGGCGTAATCGGCCCTTGGAAGCGATCGCAAGTCAATTAACTCAAGGGCGATCGCGGATGTTCAAAAACTGTAAACTGTTTAATTTCCAAGAAATAATCTTTACTCAAAATTCAATCTATCAAAATAGTGAATTCATTTCATAACTATTGATGCCAGAACTTCTATCTAGGGATCGATATCGCTAACAAGCTAAATGAAGTAGAAATAGTATACTAAATCACATGAGATTGTATTGTATGAAATCCAATTATGTTGCAAAACAGCTTTCCACGGTAAAACGCTGGATGGCCACAGCGCTGTTTTGTATGTTAGCGATCGCTTTCGTTTGGCAAGGTGCATTTTTCTCGAACACCTCAGCAATGGCCGATCCTGCTGGAACCTTGATTGCATATGATGATGCAGATCGCGCTCAAGAGAAAGCTAGTAGAGATGCTGGACGAACCAAAAATTTCATTGATGATACAGCAGATAAAGTTAAGGACGCTGCCAAGAGCAATGCCAGTAAAGTTGACCAAGCAACAGACAATGGTAGCTTTATTGAGCGCAAAGCCAAAAAAGATGCCGCTACAATTCAGAAGAGAGCAAATGAAGATGCATCTCGGACTAAAGAAGCAGTAGACAATACCAAAAATGTTGTTGAACGTACTGTTGAAAACATTAAGGATGCTTTTGGTAAATAGAGATATAGCAATCCTATTGGATTTGTAAAAATCGAAAACTTTAAATTTCCGACTTCTTAAAGGGGTCGGAAATATTGTTGTTTGCTAGTAATTTCGGAAAATCTTAAGGTTACATCAGCAATTTACAGGTAGTTAAACATTATGTTAGGGTAACACAGATAGCTCTGCATCCCCATAAGGTATTGTAATTAATGCCTCTTTTCCAGTTGCAGACTTTTAACGAGATATATACTAATAATAAATGAAGTTAGATAAAGTAATTAAGTAGCTTTAGATACATATTTATCACAGTTATAAGAATTAGCGATCGCTGATAAAATTAGCTGCTGTCACCGAAGAAGAGTAGAAACTCTAGTTAAATATTTACTAGCAATTATGCTAGATATATAGCTGTAAACAAAATATTTGATTTTCTTTTGTACTAACTTAAGATGGCAAAAGTGAGTAATCTGCTTAATGAACTTCCGCAAATTGCTCTTCAAAAACTTGTTTTTATATACGCATCGCAGGCATTTTATAAGTAGCATTACCCACGGAAAAATGTGTTATAAATTTAACTTATTGCAATCTTATTTGACGAATTGTTAATGGTTAACAAATTTTTCACTATCATCAATTAAGAAGTTATACTTTCCACTACAACTTAGTAACAATGTAAGAGTTTGATTCTGTAGACAACCCGACCGTGGGAAAATCAAAATACCGAGACTCGAAGTTAGAGAGGAAAACCTTATAATATGCATCTGAGCGAAATCACCCATCCTAATCAGTTGCACGGTTTATCTGTTCGCCAACTGCAACAGATTGCCCGTCAGATTCGAGATAAGCATCTTCAAACAGTAGCAGTTAATGGTGGACACTTGGGTCCAGGGTTGGGTGTTGTCGAATTAACACTAGGACTTTACCAAACACTGGACTTAGATCGGGATAAAGTGATTTGGGATGTAGGACACCAGGCTTATCCCCACAAACTGCTTACAGGACGTTATGATCGCTTCCACACCCTCAGACAAAAGGACGGAGTTGCAGGCTATCTGAAACGGGGTGAAAACAAGTTTGACCACTTTGGGGCTGGACACGCTTCTACAAGTATTTCAGCAGCTTTGGGTATGGCTTTAGCGCGAGACTTGAAAGGAGAAAAATTTAAAGCCGTTGCTGTGATTGGGGATGGGGCACTAACTGGCGGCATGGCTTTAGAAGCCATCAACCATGCCGGACACATGCCGAAAACCAACCTGTTGGTTGTTCTCAATGACAACGACATGTCCATATCTCGCAACGTCGGCGCGATTCCCCGCTATCTCAACAAAATGCGCCTCAGCCAACCGGTGCAATTTATTAAAGATAATCTTGAGGAACAGTTTAAGCAAATTCCCTTCGTGGGCGAATCCCTTTCACCCGAACTCGGACGCATCAAAGAAGGTATGAAGCGTTTGGCTGTTCCGAAGGTAGGTGCAGTTTTTGAAGAACTCGGCTTTACTTACATTGGGCCAGTGGATGGGCATAATCTCGAAGAATTGATTGCCACCTTCCAACAAGCACATCAGATACCAGGCCCAGTTTTGGTACATGTAGCAACAGTAAAAGGCAAAGGTTATGAAATTGCCGAACTAGATCAAGTTGGCTACCACGCCCAAAGCCCCTTCAACGTCGCAACTGGCAAAGCCATTCCTTCTAATAAACCCAAACCTCCGGCTTATGCCAAAGTCTTTTCTCACACTCTGGTAAAACTTGCCGAACAAAACCCGAAAATCATCGGCATTACTGCGGCTATGGCAACGGGGACAGGTTTAGATAAACTTCAAGCAAAACTGCCAAATCAATATGTCGATGTCGGCATTGCGGAACAACATGCAATTACCTTAGCAGCAGGACTTGCAACCGAAGGGATGCGCCCCGTTGCAGCTATTTATTCCACCTTCTTGCAGCGCGCCTACGATCAGATAATTCATGATGTCTGCATCCAAAACCTGCCAGTATTCTTCTGCTTGGATCGGGCGGGAATCGTCGGATCTGATGGCCCCACCCATCAAGGTATGTATGATATTGCCTATCTGCGTTGCATTCCTAACATGGTAATCATGGCCCCCAAAGACGAGGCAGAACTGCAAAGCATGGTAGTAACTGGCGTTAATCATACCAGTGGCCCGATCGCAATGCGCTACCCTCGTGGCAATGGCTACGGCGTTCCCTTGATGGAGGAAGGCTGGGAACCTTTGGAAATCGGCAAAGGTGAGATTCTGCGTACAGGCGATGATGTGTTAATTGTTGCTTATGGCACAATGGTCTATCCAGGAATGCAAGCTGCGGAAATTCTCAGCGAACACGGTATTGAAGCAACTGTAATTAATGCCCGTTTCGTTAAGCCGTTGGATACAGAGTTGATTTTACCTTTAGCGAAGAAAATCGGCCGCGTTGTCACCTTAGAAGAAGGCTGTGTAATGGGTGGCTTTGGTAGTGCGATCGCCGAGGCTTTACTAGATGCAGATATTCTCGTTCCTGTCAAGCGATTTGGTGTACCAGATGTATTGGTAGATCACGCTGAACCCAATGAATCTAAGACAGAACTAGGTTTAACTAGTCATCAAATAGCAGAGAGAGTATTGCAAGCTTTCTTTAAACGGCAACTATCTGCTGTGGTTTAGTTTACTGATCAATAGTATTATCTAAAAATAACCCCTGTTATAGGGGTTATTTTTGTGAGAATATTAGCGATCGCTATTTCTACTCACTCTTCACCAATTGCAATAATTTGATAATTACATCGTTTTCTGTGTCTGGGGATTGAACATCAAATCTTTCCCCACCTTGTTTTATCCAGACGCAAACAATAGCTGATTTTACGGTAGGGGCAATTCATGAATTGCCCCTACCTGGAAAAAATTTTTACATATATAACAGATGTACGAATATTTATAGAGTTTTAAATAATGCCCCGGATTTTTGACAATATTGATTTATCATTGCTACCGATTTTACGAGAAACCCACAAACATTGTCTGCTCTTTCCAGTTCTTCTGTCATCAGTTTATTGCTATACCATTTAGAAATCCTAAATCATTTGTGAACAACAAAATACTCGACTTATTGCAGAAGCTCTAAAGGGCGGTTAGAAACGGCATCTACACAGACAAAACCCACCTTTGTGAATTTCAAAGCCTCAATTGTTCTTTAGTCTAAGTTCGCGTAGCATTCCGCAGTAAAAGTAGACTTGCTTTGTATAACTGCGAATTCTATTTGCTTTGGCTCTAAGTTGACTTTTGCTTCTGGAAAATACTGAAATAAGAAAGCAAACTGGGGCTTGAGAAAGTAAAAGCTGATTTGACTTGCGGAAAACACCAAAATGAGAAAGCAAACTGGGGTTTGAGAAAGCAAAAGCTACTTTTGCTTGCGGAAAACACCAAAATGAGAAAGCAAACTGGAGTTTGAATAAGTAAAAGCTGATTTGACTTGCGGAAAACACCAAAATGAGAAAGCAAAAGCTTCTTTTGAGTAAGTCAAAGCTTCTTTTGAGAAAGCATTTCAGTATTTTGAGAAAGCAAACGGGCATTTTTGTAAAGCAATTAGGCATTTTGGTAAAGTAATCAGCAAATCTACCTGATAATTCAAAATTACGGCTGTACAAATCAAGCCAACATTTAGAGAAATTTATAACTTTTCCGTATAATTTATCAGCTTAATTAAATATCAGGGATTTATAAAGTATAAAAAGCATGGGTAAAAATTTAACTCGTATAAAGAGGGTTTATTAAAGTCTGCTAGCGCAGACTTAATTTTTATAGCCACAGATTTATTTTCTGAATATAAATACTCAGCATATTTTTTGGAAATTTAAAAAACTTTAACTTTAACTTTAAATTTATAATTTTAAATTTTTGGGGTGCAAATTAAAACAATTGAATTTCTTTATAATTTATTTGAAATTCACCGCAGAGCTTGAATAGTATTATGTTCCGTTAAAATGGCATTACTGCTATAAATACAACAATGTATTTAAATAAAGTCTAATAAATTACTATATATAAATCCGGTAGCATTTACTTAGTAGTAATTTTAGAACCGTGCAAATTCATTCTCACTCAAAATTTAATCATAGCTGCGATCGCCGCGAGCAGGGTTTGCAAAAATTGCTCGATCGCCTTGTCATATCAATAGAGCGAAATGAGTTAGTCCGGCAAACAACAAATCAACTCTGAGAATCGCTTCAGGTCGATCGGGTGTGTTGTATTATTTTTATGGGCAGTGGGAAGGACAGGTGACTTTTGAATCTTTGAGTTCTAAAGAATTCTCAATACTGGGTTCCACTGGCCCAGATGATTGTTTTAACAACGAGTATGCTGCTTTATACTTAGCAGAACGTATAAAAGCGATCGCTAATATTGAATTAAAGCCAATCGAGGCTTGTCACTGAGATTTTCTCCGCAGTATGCAGGTTCGCGCCAACTTGGTTGCACCAATTATCATCCCTAAAGGATTATGGGGATTACTAGTAGCACACCACTGTCAAAGGCCTCATGATTAGTCGCCATTAGAGATAGAAATGATGCAAATAGGGGCACAAATAGCAACAGATCGTAATATTCTGGAGAGTTAAGTAACTGTGTATTCAAATCGCCTACAGTTAAGTAGCAGAGATATTTGCTAGCACTGATTTTTCTAGAAAAGGAGAAAAAACTGTGAAATTTGGTTACACGGTAATCTGGGTAGACGATGTAGTTAAAACAGTTGAGTTTTACGAAAAAGCTTTTGGTTTAGTTCGTCGCACTCTCCTGGAAAAGGGGCAGTCTATCTGGGCCGAAATCGAAACCGGAAACACTACACTAGCTTTCTCTTCTAGTAACGAAGCACAGAAATTATTTCCTGGTGGCTGCCATCCCAACCACGCTACACAACCACCGGCTTCAATCCAGATATCATTTATTACTCCTGATGTTGGCAGTGCTTATATGAGAGCGATCGGGGCTGGTGCAAAAACACTAGATGCTCCTAAAACCCAGCCTGGGGGACACACTATTGCTCGTGTCCGCGATCCCAATGGTGTGCTGGTATCGTTGGTGAGTGCCTAAGTAGCAAATTGCCTTCTATCGATCTAGATGGCTATGGGCAGCGCGATCGCCTTTTAGCAAGACGCAACCCACAAGGGTAAATTATGATGCTGCGTTTCTTGGCTGATGAGAACTTTAACAATCAGGTTATTCGTCGCGTTCTGCGTCGTAACTGTAATATTGATATTGTCCGTGTTCAGGATGTTGGATTGACTGAAGCAGACGAGCCAACTGTATTAGAATGGGCAGTGCAAAACAGGCGTGTAGTCCTAACTCATGGTGTCGCGACGATGATAACTTTTGCTTATGAACGATTACAAGCAGGCTTGGCAATGCCTGGTTTATTTGAGATCGGTCGTCGTGTTTGGGTTGGTTTAGCGATCGCAGAAATTTTGTTGCTAGATAAATGTAGCTTATAAGGAGAATAGGAAGGATAAGTCCGGTTCTTGCCTTTGCGTTAACGATTGAAGGCGATTAATTTGACTGACGTTGGCGTAGCCTGTCGTCGTTGATAAGCATTTGTTTTTTGTAGTCCCCAATCTAAAATTTGAAATTTTATGGATTCCAATGCTTTGCTGTGTGCAGCGATCGCCAATCACATTACCACCAATCCTCAAAAACGAATTACTTTTGCCCAATTCATGGACATGGCATTATACCACCCTGAATACGGCTACTATTCCAGCGATGCAGTCAAAATAGGCTTTAAAGATAGTGATTTTTTTACCTCTCCCAATCTCTGTTCTGACTTTGGCGAGTTACTCGCAGAACAATTTTTGCAAATGTGGGAGATTTTAGGAAAACCTGTACCCTTTTCTCTGGTAGAAATGGGAGCAGGTCAAGGATTGCTTGCATTGCATATCCTTAAATATCATCAGCTACACTACCCAGATTTTTTTACCGCCCTAGAGTACATAATTGTTGAAAAGTCTCCAACTTTAAGACAAGAACAGCAGCAACGCTTGCAAGATTTCCCTGTGCGTTGGTGTAATTTAGAGGAGATACCACCAAATGCGATCGCTGGTTGCTTTTTCTCTAACGAGTTAGTAGATGCCTTCCCCGTGCATCAATTCATCCTAGAAACGGGCGAACTCCGAGAAATTTATGTGACAACAGATAAGAATGAGAAAGAAACCAATGCCCCATGCCCCATGCCCCATGCCCCATACCCATCATTTATAGAAGTCACAGGGGAACCTTCAACGCCCCAACTAGCTGAATATTTAGACTTAGTGGAAATGAACTTTACCCAAAGTGCATATCCAGATGGCTACCGTAGTGAAATTAATTTAGCGGCTGGTGACTGGTTGAGTATAGTAGCAGACCGCTTGCAGCGCGGCTATGTGTTAACAATTGATTATGGCTACCCCGCCAGCCGTTACTACAATCCCAGGCGATCGCAAGGAACGTTACAGTGCTATTATCACCACCGTTTCCATAACAACCCTTATATTAATATTGGGCGACAAGATATAACTGCCCATGTTGACTTTACAGCTTTGGAACGCTGGGGCCAGAAGTGTAATTTAAAGAAAGTTGGTTTTATTCAGCAGGGATTATTTTTGATGGCACTGGGGTTAGGCGATCGGATTGCAGCCCTTTCCCAGCAAAAGCAACCTCTTTCGCAGCTACTACAGCATCGGGATGCACTACACCAACTTCTAGACCCCACAGGACTCGGCGGTTTTGGAGTTTTAATTCAGAGCAAAGGTCTGGACAATACAGAAATTTCTCAACGATTAAAAGGATTGATTTTGCCAGAGTAAGTGTAAAGTTGAAAAGTTAAAACTCTATTTAAGAATGCAGTATCAGTCTTATTTAGACTAGCATAACAGTGATTACTGTAAAGTTAAACACACTACCAAAGTAATAATTATGTCCACTCATGACCTGTTAATGCTAGTAACACTACTTACCCCTGGTATATTACTGTCAGTGATAATTATGTTAACTTTTGCTGCCGGTGGTTGATTGCCAGAGTCAGGAAGTAAGAAAACTGGGATTTAGGATTGTATTTTAAATTTCAAATAACTACTTCCCAACTAAATTTGAATCAAACAATGCGATGTTCACGATGAGCTATAACGCTCAATGACTCGCTCTAAGCGTTGGCGCAGCCTCTTTAAGAGTTGCTATGCCAAAAGCTTTACGCAACGCTTACGGTGACGCTGTACTAAAGGAACGTAAAAAATGAAGGTGGCATTTCTGGGAACTGGACTGATGGGACTACCAATGGCTCAAAGGTTATTAGCCGCAGATATACAGCTAGTGGCCTACAATCGTACCCCAGAAAAATTAGCATCACTACAAGCCGCTGGGGCTGAAATTGCTACACATCCCCGCCATGCCATTCGTGCTGCTGAGTGCGTAATTCTTATGCTGACTAATGCTCCAGCTATTTACAATGTGTTGCTTTCAGATACTGCTTGGCAAACTCTGGAAGGGCGCACGATTATCCAAATGGGAACAATTACGCCCACAGAAAGCCAGGAAATTAGAGATGCAGTTGTTGGGGGTGGTGGTGAGTACTTAGAAGCGCCCGTATTAGGGAGTATCCCAGAAGCAAAAGCTGGCAAGTTGAGTGTTATGGTAGGGGCCGAGCCAGAACAATACGAACGCCACTTGAAGTTACTCCAAAATTTTGGGACAGAACCTTTACTTATCGGGCCAGTAGGATCTGCGGCGGCGCTTAAATTAGCACTAAATCAACTAATAGCTTCTCTAACAACTAGCTTTGCTTTGAGTCTAGCTTTTGTCCAGCGTCAAGGTGTCGATGTAGATGTGTTTATGCAAATCTTGCGCGACAGTCCCCTCTACGCAGCTACCTTTGACAAAAAGCTACAACGGATGTTAGATGGCAATTATGCCGATCCCAATTTCCCCACAAAACACTTACTTAAAGATACGGAGTTATTTATCTCGGAAGCGAAATCTCGGAGTTTGGATCTCAGCAGTATTAAAGGAGTGCGGCAAATCTTGCAAACAGCCGTAAAAATGTCATTTGCTGATGATGATTATTCATCACTATTTTCAGTCATTAAGGAATGGGGAGAAGCGATCGGGGAATAAAGAATTTAAGCTTCATCTCACGCCTGAAGGCAGGGGAAACTAGGCGTTAACAGCCACGTATAAAGGGTTTTTACTCAAGCTTGAAGCATTCATTTTTGCATTTACTGTTCAATAAGCATTTATTGAATGAGCAAATTATGATACTCTAAACGATTCAGTAATTGTCTTTTTGATTAAGTCGAAGTTAGGGTTGTGCGTAGTGCAACCCCAACTTGTGGTGCGCGTAGGCGTAGCCCGCACTTCTCTGCGAGACGCTGCGCGAACTACAAAGCTCAGTGACCACCGCAGGCATCGCATGAATCGACAGATGCAAAAAACTTACAATTTGATAACCTGCAACTTGGATTAATAAACGATCACTGACCATTAATAGTAGTTGAGCGAGGAAATGGTAGAGATTCAGGCGCAGACGAAGGCTGAGGTTCAGGTTGGGGATTGAGAAAATCCTGCCAAGTCTTAATTTGCTCTTGCGCTGCACTGTAAGCAGCACTACCGCGTGGAACCGATTTGGCAATGTCAATGCCTCTAGCAATATCAGACTGACCTTGAGTGCGTGCTATTTCTAACAATTGCTGACTCCATTGGTCAATAGCCTGATTTGCATCCATACGTAAGATGCTATTGTTTGAAACTCGATCCGCCAGTCGTATTGCCTCAACCAAGGCTTCTGGAGTACCGGCGGCCCCCACTTCTTGGGCTTTTCTCCAGTTTTCTCTAGTGCGAATTTGCCCTTCCCAGTCATCGATCGCAGCTTGTGCTTCTTGTGAAAGCGCCCTTCCCGATGAAGCTATTTGTTGAGCTGTGCTAATGGCGGCGGTGAGATTGCCACTTTGGGCCAGTTCTTGTGCTCGATCTAAGTAAGGCTGATCTTGAATTCGCTCAATCTTTCCTGCCCAAGTACGAATTTTTTTGCGTGCTTCTGGATATAATGCACGACCTCGACGAATTTCGCTGGCCTGGGCGATCGCAGCTTGCAAGGAGTTAATATCCTCGAATATTGCGATCTGTTCGGCGCGGTCTAAGTAAGGTTGGTCTTCAATGGTCTCTACTTGGGCATTCCAGCGACCTATCTCTTGTCTAGCTTCTGCGCCTCTAGGGTTACTTGCAGGAATAAGCTGTACTTGGGCGATCGCTGCGTTTAAATTAGGGACTGTTCCCTGGCTAGCCAATATTCTTGCTTTTTCCAAATGGGCAACATCTTCAATTTCCAACTGCCAACGAGCAATTAGTTGCTGTGCTTCGTTATACACTGGTCTGGAAGGATCGATTTGTTGTGCTTGAGCGATCGCTGCCTCTAAACCAGAAACATTACCGAGCCAAGCACTTCTTTTTGCGTCAGCTATGGCAATAAAATCATCAGTTTCGCCTTGTAGTTTCGTACTTTCCGGTATTTGCCTAGCAATATTTAGCGCTTCATCCGCATCCTTTTTATCTAGTTTCGCCTGTGCCAATTCCAGCATTTTGCGTCCAAATGCCGGAACCGCTTCCTGAGCTTTTTGATAAATATAACTTTCTTGCCCAATGGACTCGGCTAACTTGATCGCTTCTAGGATGTTATCAACTACTTTACTGTTTGCTAAACTTTCGGCTTTTCCTAACTTATCGCCATCTTCCCGTGCTGTAGCAATCAGACGATTCAATTGGTCGTATTTAGTACCCGCCCAGTACTGGTTGTCTACGCGCAGCATTTTAGCGGATAACATGAACGCTGATTGCCAGCGCCGTTCCTTTACTTCGGCGATCGCACCATTGTATGTGGCTTCAGCCTTTGACCAAATTGACTGCCATTTGTCAACTTGTTCATCGACTAATTTATAAGCTGCTACATCTTCGGGTATTTTACGAGCAGTCGCGATCGCTTCCTCTAAATTACCAGTTTGGAAACTTTGATCGGCTAGCTTCAAAATATCCCGCGACCATTCTTCGATGAAACGATCGATTTCTCCATGCAACGGGTGATTTTGTGGTAGTTGCTTCACCAGAGCGATCGCTTGTAATAGGTCGTTCACTGTTTGCTTAGAAGCCGCTAACTGAGCGCAATGTAGCCGCACAGAAGCACTAGCTAGCGGCCAGAAAATCGAAGGGCAATTAGGGGCAGATGGCAACTTTAGCAGCATTGCCATTGCCAAGAATCCCACACTGCTGGGAATCAACATTAGTAGTACTAGCCACAATGTCCAGCTTTTCATCCAGCGTGGCCATTTTCCAGAAGTACTATTGAGTTGGGCAGTTTCCTCTGAATTACTATTTATAGGTAATCCTTTCTTATGGTTTTTTTTTCGCCGCTTCACTGACTTGGAGGTAGAACCAGTAGCTGGGACATCAAATGGCTGAGTTTCACCGAATTGTTCTGTTCGGGATAATCTTTTGCTTTGATCTGGCTCTCTTCCACTGGCTGAAGACCAACTGTCTGGAATATCCCGCTCTGTCATCTCTCACACCAAAATAATTGAATAGCGCTCTGTTTTAGGTTGATAATTCCATTGTTGACATAGTAACTTTCTCGTCATTAAAAAGCTACTTTTTTGATTATCTCTCTCCACAGAGTACCATTATCAATCTCAAAAATCAGTGCTATTTTATACTTTATCCTCAAACAGCAGATTCGGCTTGCAAATCGGAAATTAGTTGAGCTAACTGATCGCTACTTGCCTGGTAGACGTTGCCGCAAAAGTCGCAAGTTGCTTCGGCACCATCATCCTTGATAATCATATCTTGCAGTTCAGCTTCTCCCAAAATCTTTAGTGCCCCCAAAACGCGATCGAAAGAGCAACCACAGTGGAAGCGCAACATTTGGCGTTCGGAAAAGATTTCCAACCCCATATCTCCCAATAAGTCATCAAAGATTTCAGGTAACGTCTTCCCAGCTTGCAACAATGGCGTAAATCCAGCTAGACCAGCAACCCGTGATTCTAACGTTTCTACTAAGGCTTCGTCTCTGGCGGCTTTGGGCAATACTTGTATCAGTAACCCTCCAGCAGCAGTTACTCCCGCTGCTCCTACAAACACACCTAAAACTAAAGCCGAAGGTGTTTGTTCGGAATTCACCAGATAATGAGCGACATCATCACCAATTTCGCCAGAAACTAGTTCTACCGTACTAGAGTAAGGATAACCATAACCGATATCCCGCACAACGTAGAGGTAGCCGCTACCCACAGCACCACCAACATCTAATTTACCTTTAGCATTAGGAGGCAATTCTATAGATGGATTGCCGACATATCCGCGTACTGTACCATCTAAACCTGCGTCTACTAATATGCCACCCAAAGGCCCATCGCCCTTCACCCGAACATTCACCCTCGATCCAGTCCGCTTCATACTAGAGGCCATTAACAAGCCCGCCGTCATAGTCCGACCCAGTGCTGCCGTTGCCACATAAGAAAGCTTGTGGCGCTGCCGTGCTTCTTCTGTTAAACGTGTGGCGATCGCACCTACGGCACGAATTCCACCTTCGGCTGCTGTTGCACGAATTAACTGATCCGCCATGAATAACCTTACATTTCTTAACAAGTTCACTTTTTCTATTCTAAGTTCTTAGCTGCAAGAAAAGTAACGTAGTCGGGTGTTACGCAAATAAACGGCTGTCATTGGTCATTGGTCATTAGTTATTTGCAAAGGACATAGACGCGCTAGCGGCTTCCCGCAGGGTAGGACTGATAACTAATGACAAAAACTATTTGCAATATTAGAAATAGCGATGTCTTATCTTTAGGTAATCCAAGAAAAATGCTGGGTAATTTTCAACAAAGCCAACTACGGATTGAAATTGAAGCATCAACAGATGCAATTCGTGATAGTCTGCTGCATCCCGTGCAACTAAAAAAATGGCTTTTAGGACAACGTTTTGCGCCAGGAATGCCAGAAGAACTACTTCCCGGATTCCAGTTTACAACCTGGACTGGGCCAATCGCGATTCATCATCAAGTAAAGGTTGTCAAATCCAATTGCCTTCGCTTACTACTCAGCGGAGGCATTGACGGGTTCCACGAATGGTACTGGGGAGAAGGTTGGGTACAGTCCCGCTTGGAAGGAGTTTCAATTTTGCCCTTGAATTTGGGTCAAACACTCAGCTTGTTGAGCTTGCGTCAGTTTTTAGCAACTCAAGAACGTTTAATTGACTGAACGTAGAAAAGGGGTTTTCCTTGTCTCTATGGCTAGCCTTTTCAAGGTGACTTCCAAAAATCTCTTTTTTGTTTCTGTGCCACGGACACTTTGCTCAAGTAGGGAAACCCGCTTATGCAAGTGTCCTCTCTGTGGCTCTGCTGTTTAAAAATAATTTATTTAAAGACTCTAGACGCAGAGAACACAGAATTGCATAGATTAAAATTTTTAAACTCCTTGTGCACCATGTTGTCCACTTTCTAAACTCATGGTAGTTAGCTATCAGTGCCATTATTATATTTCAGGTATTCTTCAAAGGCTAGTTTTGGGGTGGCTATAGTCATGATTCCCCTTTTAAATTTTTACCTTGGTTTGACGACTAACACTGAACAATTAGCCTCTTCTACAACTTGACTGCTAACAGAACCCTGAACAATTCGTTTCATCCCCATTAAGCCCCGACTGCCAATTACGATCAAGTCAGTTTTATAAATATTGGCAAGACGAATAATTTCTTCAGCGGGATCGCCAGTTACTAACTCTAACTCACTTCTGGCTGATAACTTTTCCTGATATAATTGCAGTTGCTTTTCAATATGAAAATAAGAAAACGTTGGGGACTCTGGCTGAGGGCGATCGGCAGGTAGTTCCATTTCTGACTCTGGTGTGAGAAACACATGACACAGAATAACCTTGGCGTCTTTTGAAAACACCAAACTATCTAAAGCTTGAATTACTCGTTCTGAAATATCCGAACCATCCAGAGCTACCAAAACACTATTTAGCACTGCTCTCGTCTCCTAAAGAGTAGACCCCTTACATACATAAGTATCTAGCAAAATTAGTCGGCAGTGACACTAAACTAATTTTTTATTTGACAACTTAAGTTTAGATATTTGAGGCTACGCCATAGGTCAGCTAGTTTTACGCCACTTTCATCATACGAACGGGTTGTAGCAACTTTTCTGGAGAAGCTTTTCACGAGTTTTTGAGAGAGGAAAACCCTCTCCCAGCAACTACTGTCGGCAATGCCCCACTCGTGCTTAAAAAATAGCTGAAGGTAGGATAGCAAATGGTGTGCTTTAGCGTAGCTTACCGTAGGTATCGTTATCCAAACTTCCAGTTATTAGAAAAAATTAAGCATTCCAAATCACTATTCTTGCTGAATTCGGCGTCGGACTGAATCAGCATGGGAAGGTAAACCTTCTGCTGTTGCTAGCACATCTATGGCACCAGCCACATTTTGCAGTGCGATTTGGGAGTATTGAATAATACTAGAGTGTTTAAGGAAAGTTTCCACCCCCAATGCCGAAGCATAACGGGCAGCACCAGAAGTTGGCAAGGTATGATTAGGACCTGCCAAATAGTCTCCTACAGCTTCTGGTGTTGAGTAACCCAAAAAGATTGCCCCAGCGTGGCGAATCTGTGGTAAAAGTGCCCAAGGGTCTTTGACTTCTAATTCCAGGTGTTCGGGGGCAAATTCATTTGAGAGTTCTGCTGCGGCTTGGAGCGATTCCACAAGGATAATCAAACCGTAGTGAGCGATCGCTTTTTCTGTATCTATTCGCCGTGGATGATCGACTAGCTGTCTTTCCAAAGCTAATTGCACATTTTTCGCCAAAGCCGCATCTGTCGTCAGCAAAATTGCTGCCGCCATTGGATCGTGTTCGGCTTGGGCTAGCAAGTCAGCAGCTACATGCACCGGATTTGCGGTTTCATCGGCAATCACTAGCACTTCGCTAGGGCCTGCTAAAGAATCAATGCCAACGGTGCCATAGACAAGTTTTTTCGCTAGGGTGACATAAATGTTACCAGGGCCAGTAATCACATCCACTTTTGGAATTGTTTCTGTACCATAAGCTAAAGCGGCGATCGCTTGTGCGCCCCCAATACGATAAATTTCTTGCACCCCTGCTTCTTGGGCAGCTACCAAGACTGCTGGGTTAATAGCACCCCCTGGGCCTGGTGGTGTTACCATCACCACGTGCGGTACAGCAGCAACATGAGCCGGAATTGCATTCATTAGCACTGTACTGGGATAGGCGGCACGGCCACCAGGCACATACAACCCGGCTCGGTCTACAGGGGTGTAGCGTTTGCCCAGTACTACTTCATCGTCACCAAAGTGTACCCAGCTTTTTGGTACTCGCTGACGATGAAACGCTTCAATTTGGCGGCAAGCTAGCCGAACTGCATTCAACAACTCTTTTGATACCTGTTGATAGGCTGCATCCAATTCCGAGCCTGTAACTCTGAGTTCTTCTGCTTTCAGGGTTTGTTTGTCAAATTCGTCCGTGTAATGCAATACAGCTTTGTCGCCTTGGCGCTTCACTGCTTGCAAAATTTCCCGCACCGTCGCTTCTTTGTGAAGTACCTGTTCGTCATGGGTGCGATCGCAGATCCGTTGTAGTTCTGCTCTAACGTCTGCCTGCTGAGTAATAATTCGCAGCATGGAGTAAGGACAATGCCAAAATTATAATATTGCCACCTGAGATTTAGTATTGCTCTTGACCCACTGGGGTGTGCAAGCTGACTCTAATTCTCTTCTCTAGCTTAACCTGGATTTTTTTGATACTCTCAAGGCTACCAGCGTATAGTTTGCTTGAGAAGGCGACTTAATTGCTCAATCCGACAAGCCTTGACTGGCTAGCGGTAGGAAGCAGGTGTGCCATTTCCCACTCCCCTTACACCATTTCCCTCAATCCTTGGGGATGCAGATGGTATGTTTACACATCCAATCCTCTGAATTTACAGGGCTTATGGTTGGAGTATAATTTTTACTTATTTCCCTAACTTTTACTAGTTAATGTGTGTACAGGCACGATATATCGGTTCTATACTTGACAACCCCTGAGATTTAGCTCTTTACAGTTCCTGCCTCTAAATCATACATTTGGTTTACGGACAAATTATATTTATTGGCAATCACATTGCTTAATCAGGTTGTGATCGGTTAGGGTGAAATTTATTTAGATGTATTTTAGTTTAACGCATTTCCTCAATTGACGAAATACTGAATTGGCGAGTATAGACTATAGAACTAACTACTAATAATGTAATGACGATCTTCATTCATGCCCACCAATACCTAATTCCATAATTTTTTTAGGAAATTATAATATTGGCAATTTGAATGCTATATTAGTAAGTCTAGTAGTGTGTGTACATAATTAATAATCGTATTTTTGGAATTGACTGTGGCGAATACAAAGTCTGCTCTTAAGCGTGCCCAAATCGCAGAACGTAACCGACTGCGTAATAAATCTTACAAATCAGCAGTCAAGACGCTGATGAAAAAATATCTCAATGCTGTAGCTGCTTATACAGCTAATCCTACCCCAGAATTAAAACAAGAAGCACAGGCTCGGTTATCCGAGGCTTATGGGAAAATTGATAAGGCGATCAAACGAGGTGTTCTTCACCCAAATAATGGGGCAAGGAAAAAATCCAGATTGGCTCACAGACTAAAACCCCTCACACAAACAGCTGAGTAGTTATTGGTAATTTGTCCTTAGTCATTAGTCATTGGTAACAAAACAAACGACAAATGACGAAGGACAAACAACATAGACGCGCCAGCGGCTTGCCGCAGGGTAGGACAAAAGATGCAACTGATAGACACGCACGTACATCTCAACTTTGATAGTTTTCAGCCGGATTTAGCAATAGTGCGATCGCGGTGGCAAGAAGCAGGTGTAGTGCGTTTAGTGCATTCCTGTGTTCACCCGGAGGAGTTTTCCAGTATTCAATCTATAACCCAAGAGTTTCCTGAGATTAGTTTTGCTGTAGGATTACATCCTTTAGATGCTGATAAATGGAATAGCGAGACAGCTGAGAAAATCAAAACTTTAGCGAGTTCTGACTCAAAAGTGGTAGCAATTGGGGAAATGGGTCTGGATTTTTACAAAGCTGATAACTATGAGCAACAGTATCTGGTGTTTGAGTCCCAGTTGGCGATCGCATCTGAACTAAACTTACCAGTGATTATCCACTGCCGTGATGCTGCGGTGGCAACCAAAGAAGTGTTGCAAAAATGGCGGCAACTCAAAGGAGAAAGAGTGCGGGGTGTGATGCATTGCTGGGGAGGAACACCTGAAGAAACTCAATGGTTTCTCGATTTAGGCTTTTATATCAGCTTTAGCGGAACAGTAACGTTTAAAAATGCCAAAGCGATCCAATCTTCTGCGGCGATGGTGAGTAGCGATCGCCTACTGATTGAAACAGACTGCCCATTTCTCGCTCCAGTTCCGAAACGGGGCGAGAGGCGCAACGAGCCTGCCTACGTACTTTATGTAGCCGAGCAAGTAGCTAAACTGCGTCAGGAAACGGTAGAGGCGATCGCTCATCAAACCACCCAAAATGCTTGTGAATTATTCGGTCTGTCAATATCAAGTGTGTCCTAGTATCTTTTGTTAAGTTGTGTTAAAAAAATAAAACTAGAGAGGGACAAAAATATGCTAATATTATTGCCTCAAAAAGATTTTGCTTGCGCCATAATAATAGAGGAAGGAGCATAAAACTTTTCATCTTAAATTTACCATACTGTTATGGCTTGCCCATCCTCAAAATCTCTACAAGCGGATGCTCTCCAGGCATTACTAACCGTACCAACCTAAATTGAGCTAGACTTTTGCACAACATCTGTTTAGTGTGTATTGAACCTATTCAAAATCGTTAAAGAAAAATTGCCTTGTGAGTATAATCCAGCAAAATGAAGTTATTCTGATTCAAAATCGACAAGGTGCGGATCGTTCCCTCAGTCTTAGGATATCTAAGAATATCACTGAGAGTATCAACAGCGGGGTGGATTTCAAACACACTGTGTAGAGCTGCGTCAGCAAATTAACGCGCTTTTTGGAGGGGAAGTGAAGAAAGTAAATCAAATTCAGGAATATTTTAACTGGATATTCTTTTTGAAATGGGCATTGGGAAGCCAGTGCTTTGAGTGGCTTTGGCAACTTGTACCGCTTCGAGGAAGTAAGCTATGCATAGCGTCTGCGGCCAGACAAGCAACTGGCGTCATTCGGTATGAGATGCAGGAGGAAAAGACTTTCAGCAAGTTTTCCCCCGATTTCATAGTACCGAGTGCCTATCACTTAGTCCCTATTAGGGGTGATTGCTTCCTTGTCAAAATTGCTCATTCCAGCCAGATTTAATCGCTGGAGTCTACACCCATAAATTACAAGTGTCTAAGAAAAAGTTCCCAAACAGCTAAGGACACTGGCTAGCAGTGGGAAGCGTCAAAAAGCAGTGTCCAAGGGAAAATTGTACCAGGTTGACAAAGGAAGAGGCATGACTAAAGAAACATATATGGAACCCGCCTTTCTATTGCCCGACTTGATTGAAATCCAGCGCTCAAGTTTTCGCTGGTTTTTAGAAGAAGGGCTGATAGAAGAACTGAACTCCTTTAGTCCTATTACAGATTATACGGGTAAATTAGAACTGCACTTTTTGGGTCATAACTACAAACTCAAGGAGCCAAAGTACAGCGTCGAAGAAGCCAAACGGCGGGATAGTACTTATGCTGTGCAAATGTATGTTCCCACACGGTTGATTAATAAGGAAACCGGGGAAATCAAAGAGCAAGAGGTATTCATTGGTGATTTGCCTTTAATGACCGATCGCGGCACGTTTATTATTAACGGAGCCGAGCGGGTAATTGTCAACCAAATAGTGCGATCGCCAGGGGTTTATTACAAATCAGAAATCGACAAAAACGGGCGGCGTACTTATTCAGCTAGCTTAATTCCCAACCGGGGTGCATGGCTGAAATTTGAAACAGACCGTAACGATTTGGTGTGGGTACGGATTGACAAAACCCGCAAACTATCAGCGCAGGTACTACTAAAAGCTTTAGGGTTATCAGACAACGAAATCTTTGATGCCTTACGCCATCCAGAGTATTTCCAAAAAACCATCGAAAAAGAAGGGCAGTTTTCTGAAGAAGAAGCCCTGATGGAGTTATATCGGAAACTGCGTCCTGGTGAACCACCCACAGTATTAGGTGGACAACAACTCCTAGATTCTCGTTTCTTTGACCCAAAACGTTATGACCTTGGTCGCGTTGGACGGTACAAACTCAACAAGAAATTGCGCCTTTCTGTTCCCGACACAATGCGCGTGTTAACTCCTGGCGATATCTTGGCAGCTGTAGATTACCTAATCAACCTAGAATATGATATAGGTAATATTGACGACATTGACCATTTAGGTAATCGCCGGGTGAGAAGCGTCGGTGAATTGCTCCAAAACCAAGTGCGGGTAGGGTTAAACCGCTTAGAAAGAATCATTCGGGAGCGGATGACGGTATCCGATGCTGAAGTGCTAACTCCCGCTTCCTTGGTGAACCCCAAACCATTAGTAGCAGCAATTAAAGAATTCTTTGGTTCCAGTCAGTTAAGTCAGTTCATGGATCAAACCAATCCTCTGGCGGAACTGACCCACAAACGCCGTTTGAGTGCCCTTGGTCCTGGTGGTTTAACCCGCGAACGCGCTGGATTTGCAGTGCGAGATATACATCCTAGTCACTATGGACGCATTTGCCCCATTGAGACACCAGAAGGTCCAAACGCCGGATTGATTGGCTCTTTGGCAACCCATGCAAGGGTAAATCTGTACGGCTTCTTAGAAACACCATTTAGACCTGTAGAAAATGGGCGAGTTAGATTTGATCTACCTCCAGCCTACATGACAGCCGATGAAGAAGACGACCTACGGGTTGCTCCTGGAGACATTCCTGTAGATGAAACTGGGCACATTATTGGTCCACAAGTACCAGTCCGGTATCGCCAAGAATTTTCCACCACAACACCGGAACAGGTTGATTACGTAGCAGTATCTCCGGTACAGATTGTGTCGGTAGCAACCAGCATGATTCCTTTCTTGGAGCATGATGACGCTAACCGAGCGCTGATGGGATCGAACATGCAACGGCAAGCAGTCCCCCTACTCAAACCAGAGCGTCCTTTGGTGGGTACTGGTTTGGAAGCCCAAGGAGCAAGAGACTCTGGGATGGTGATTGTATCGCGCACCGATGGCGATGTTACTTATGTAGATGCTACAGAAATTCGCGTCCGTCCTAAACCTAACACCCCCGAAATTAAATACATCCTTTCCAAGTATCAACGTTCCAACCAAGACACCTGTTTAAATCAAAAACCTCTCGTCCGCATTGGTGAACGGGTTGTTGCTGGTCAGGTATTGGCTGATGGCTCCTCCACTGAAGGTGGTGAATTGGCGCTAGGACAAAATATCGTCGTTGCCTATATGCCTTGGGAAGGGTACAACTACGAAGATGCAATTTTAATCTCTGAAAGACTGGTGCAGGATGATGTTTACACCTCAATTCACATTGAAAAATATGAAATTGAAGCTAGACAAACCAAACTGGGGCCAGAAGAAATTACCAGAGAAATTCCCAACGTCGGGGAAGATGCCTTGCGCCAGTTGGATGAACAGGGAATCATTCGCATTGGGGCATGGGTAGAAGCTGGTGATATCTTGGTAGGAAAAGTCACACCAAAAGGTGAATCTGACCAACCGCCAGAAGAAAAACTGTTACGTGCCATCTTTGGTGAGAAAGCACGGGATGTGCGAGACAATTCTCTGCGAGTACCAAACGGTGAAAAAGGCCGCGTAGTTGATGTGCGCTTGTTTACTCGCGAACAAGGCGATGAACTGCCACCAGGAGCCAATATGGTAGTCCGGGTGTATGTAGCTCAAAAACGTAAAATCCAAGTTGGTGACAAAATGGCAGGACGCCACGGTAATAAAGGGATTATTTCTCGGATATTACCGGCCGAAGATATGCCTTATTTGCCCGATGGTTCACCAGTGGACATTGTACTCAACCCCTTGGGCGTACCCAGTCGGATGAACGTCGGACAAGTATTTGAATGCCTGTTGGGTTGGGCTGGTCAAACCTTGGGAGTGCGATTTAAGATTACTCCCTTTGATGAAATGTACGGTGAAGAGTCGTCTCGCCGAATCGTGCATGGCAAATTGCAAGAAGCACGAGACGAAACAGGGAAAGACTGGGTATATAACCCAGATAACCCAGGCAAAATCATGGTGTATGACGGTCGTACAGGTGAACCCTTTGACCGAGCAATTACCATTGGTGTGGCTTATATGCTGAAACTGGTGCATTTGGTGGATGATAAGATCCACGCCCGTTCTACAGGCCCATACTCACTGGTGACTCAGCAACCCTTGGGTGGTAAAGCACAACAAGGTGGTCAGAGGTTTGGAGAAATGGAAGTGTGGGCATTGGAAGCCTTTGGTGCAGCTTACACCTTACAGGAATTGCTCACAGTTAAATCTGACGATATGCAAGGACGGAATGAAGCGTTAAATGCGATCGTTAAAGGTAAGGCAATTCCTCGACCTGGAACTCCAGAATCCTTTAAGGTGCTAATGCGTGAGCTGCAATCATTGGGGTTAGATATTGCCGTACACAAGGTAGAAACTCAAGCAGACGGCAGTTCCCTAGATGTGGAAGTCGATTTGATGGCAGACCAATCAGCCCGTCGCACACCTCCTCGACCAACTTATGAATCTCTTTCTCGCGAATCGCTAGAAGACGACGAATAATCAATAGTCATTAGTCCTTAGTTCTTTGTCATTAGCAAAAGACTAAGGACTAATGACCAATGACCAATGACTAATGACTAATGACTAAAGACTAAATATGAGACCTGCCCAAACTAATCAGTTTGACTACGTAAAAATCGGCTTGGCTTCCCCTGAACGCATTCGTCAGTGGGGCGAGAGAACATTGCCTAATGGTCAGGTAGTTGGTGAAGTTACCAAACCAGAGACGATTAACTACCGAACTCTCAAGCCAGAGATGGATGGCTTATTTTGTGAGCGCATCTTTGGGCCAGCAAAAGATTGGGAATGCCATTGTGGCAAGTATAAAAGAGTCCGTCATAGAGGTATTGTCTGCGAACGCTGTGGGGTAGAAGTCACCGAGTCACGCGTGCGTCGCCACCGCATGGGCTATATTAAACTCGCCGCACCAGTAGCTCACGTTTGGTATCTCAAAGGCATTCCTAGCTATATTTCCATCTTGTTAGATATGCCCTTACGGGATGTCGAGCAGATTGTTTATTTCAACTCTTATGTTGTCCTGAGTCCAGGTAATGCCGAAACTTTAACTTACAAACAGCTACTGAGTGAAGATCAGTGGTTGGAAATAGAAGACCAAATTTATAGCGAAGATTCTCAGCTGCAAGGCGTAGAGGTGGGCATTGGTGCTGAAGCACTGTTGCGCTTGCTTGCCGATATTAATTTAGAACAAGAAGCTGAAAGCCTACGCGAAGAAATTGGTAATGCCAAGGGGCAAAAAAGAGCCAAGTTAATTAAGCGACTGCGGGTAATTGACAATTTTATCGCCACTGGTTCCAAACCAGAATGGATGGTAATGGCAGTTATTCCCGTGATTCCCCCCGACTTGCGCCCAATGGTGCAACTAGATGGCGGACGGTTTGCCACCAGCGATTTAAATGATTTGTATCGGCGGGTAATTAACCGCAACAATCGTTTGGCACGCTTGCAAGAAATTTTGGCACCTGAGATTATTGTGCGGAACGAAAAGCGGATGCTGCAAGAAGCAGTAGATGCTTTGATTGACAATGGTCGTCGGGGACGCACTGTGGTAGGGGCAAATAATCGACCTCTAAAATCTTTGTCCGACATTATTGAGGGTAAGCAAGGACGTTTCCGACAAAACTTGTTAGGTAAACGGGTTGACTATTCTGGGCGTTCGGTTATTGTCGTCGGGCCAAAACTGAAAATTCACCAGTGCGGTTTGCCTAGAGAAATGGCAATTGAGCTATTTCAACCATTTGTGATTAACCGCCTGATTCGTAGCGGGATGGTAAATAACATCAAAGCTGCGAAAAAGCTGATATCCCGTAACGATCCCAGTGTTTGGGATGTGCTGGAAGAGGTGATTGAAGGACACCCTGTGATGCTAAACAGGGCGCCAACATTGCATCGCTTGGGCATTCAGTCTTTTGAACCAATTTTAGTAGAAGGTAGAGCGATTCAACTTCATCCTCTCGTCTGTCCAGCGTTTAACGCCGACTTTGACGGCGACCAAATGGCGGTACACGTCCCATTATCGTTAGAAAGTCAGGCTGAAGCGCGGTTATTGATGTTGGCTTCTAATAATATTTTGTCACCAGCCACAGGTAAACCCATTATCACGCCTAGCCAAGACATGGTGTTAGGGGCATATTACTTAACAGCAGAAAATCCCGGTGCAACAAAAGGCGCAGGAAAGTACTTTTCTTCACTAGAGGATGTAATTATGGCTTTCCAGCAGGAGCAAGTTGACTTGCACGCCTATATATATGTGCGGTTTGACGGTGAAATAGAATCAGATCAACCGGATACAGAACCCGCGAAAGTGACGGAGAACGAAGATGGTACCCGCACATTACTCTATAAGTTCCGTCGAGTCAGACAAGACGCTAAAGGCAATGTAATTTCTCAGTATATATATACCACTCCCGGTCGCGTTATTTACAATAATGCTATTCAGGAAGCACTTGCAAGCTAAAAGTGAGGAGTGAAAAGTTAAGAGTTAGGAGTTATTAATTACAAACTCCTAACTCCTAACTCCTAATTATTAATTTAGGACTAATGACTAATGACTAACGAAAAAATGATTTTTCGCAATCGGGTGGTTGATAAAGGTCAACTGAGAAATTTAATTTCTTGGGCCTTTACATATTATGGTACGGCGCGAACCGCAGTAATGGCGGACAAACTGAAAGATTTAGGATTTCGCTACGCTACCAAAGCAGGGGTTTCCATCAGTGTAGATGACTTGATGGTGCCACCAACTAAGCGATTGCTCTTAGAAGCAGCCGAAGAAGAAATTCGCGCCACTGAAACCCGTTACCAACGGGGCGAAATCACGGAAGTAGAACGTTTCCAAAAGGTAATCGATACTTGGAATGGTACTAGTGAAGCCTTGAAGGATGAAGTAGTAGTTCACTTCAAGAAGACTAATCCCTTAAACTCCGTATACATGATGGCATTCTCTGGGGCACGGGGTAACATCTCTCAAGTGCGGCAGTTGGTGGGGATGCGGGGATTGATGGCAGATCCCCAAGGGGAAATTATCGATTTGCCGATTAAAACCAACTTCCGTGAAGGACTGACTGTGACGGAATACATTATTTCGTCTTACGGTGCCAGAAAAGGATTGGTGGATACTGCCTTGCGGACGGCTGACTCTGGTTATCTAACGCGCCGATTGGTGGACGTATCCCAGGATGTAATTATTCGGGAATTTGACTGCGGCACCACTAGAGGTCTTGCAATTCAACCAATGACAGAAGGGGCCAAAACTTTAATTCCTCTAGCAACCCGCTTGATGGGACGGGTAATTGGTGAAGATGTGGTGCATCCGGTAACAAAAGAAGTGATTGCAGCACGTAATACCCCAATTTCTGAGGATTTGGCGAAGAAAATTGAAAAATCTGGGGTGAGAGAAGTTGTGGTGCGATCGCCCCTAACTTGTGAAGCCGCACGTTCCGTTTGTCAACACTGCTACGGCTGGAGTTTGGCACACGCCAAGATGGTAGATTTGGGCGAAGCTGTGGGGATTATTGCTGCCCAAAGTATCGGCGAACCTGGTACTCAGTTAACCATGCGGACATTCCACACAGGTGGGGTGTTTACTGGAGAAGTGGCGCAACAAGTTCGTTCTAAAATCGATGGGACTGTTAAGCTTCCCCGCAAACTGAAGACCAGAACATATCGTACCCGCCACGGGGAAGATGCCCTTTATATTGAGGCTAATGGCATCATGCTTTTGGAACCAACAAAAGTAGGTGATGTTACCCCAGAGAACCAAGAGGTTCACCTTACCCAAGGTTCAACACTATATGTATTTGATGGAAATAAGGTAAAACAAGGTCAGTTGTTGGCAGAGGTTGCCCTTGGTGGACGCACAACTCGGACTAATACAGAAAAAGCAGTTAAAGATGTAGCCTCTGACTTAGCAGGGGAAGTGCAATTTGCTGAAGTAGTTCCAGAACAAAAAACTGACCGTCAAGGCAATACCACAACCACAGCCGCACGCGGTGGCTTGATTTGGATTTTGTCTGGGGAAGTTTACAACTTGCCGCCTGGTGCAGAATTGGTAGTAAAAAATGGTGATGCGATCGCCTCTAATGGAGTTTTAGCAGAAACCAAGTTAACCAGTTTGCACGGCGGTGTGGTGCGGTTGCCAGAAGCTACCCCAGGTAAGAGTACCAGGGAAATTGAAATTATCACTGCTTCTGTGGTACTAGACCAAGCAACAGTGACAGTCCAAAGTTCCCAAGGGCGTAATAACTACTTAGTTTCCACTGGTAACAACCAAGTATTTAACCTGCGGGCTACACCAGGCACAAAAGTGCAAAATGGTCAAGTAGTAGCTGAGTTAATCGACGATCGCTATCGGACAACCACTGGTGGTTTCCTAAAATTTGCGGGTGTAGAAGTCCAGAAAAAAGGCAAAGCCAAGCTAGGTTATGAAGTCGTGCAAGGCGGTACTCTTTTATGGATTCCCGAAGAAAGCCACGAAGTTAATAAAGATATCTCCTTGCTGTTGGTAGAAGACGGTCAGTTTGTCGAAGCTGGCACCGAGGTAGTAAAAGATATCTTCTGCCAAAACAGTGGTGTGATAGAAGTTACCCAGAAAAACGATATCCTGCGGGAAGTTGTAGTTAAGCCAGGGGAACTACTGATGGTGGACGATCCCGAATCAGTTATCGGGCGAGATAACACCTTCATCCAACCAGGTGAGGAATTCCAAGGCAATGTCGCCAGAGAATTGCGTTACATCCAGTATGTAGAGACACCAGAAGGACCCGCCCTATTGAGCCGTCCAGTAGTTGAGTTTGCCGTCCCTGATAATCCAGATGTGCCATCAACTACATCGGTAAGTCAACAAACCGGGCGATCGATTCAACTAAGAGCGGTGCAGCGACTACCTTATAAAGATTCAGAACGTGTCAAATCTGTTGAAGGTGTAGAACTGCTACGAACCCAGCTAGTGCTGGAAATTGAGCAAGAAGGGGAACAAGACCATAATGCTTCGCCCCTAGCAGCAGATATTGAATTAGTAGAGGATACCGAAGACCCAGAAGTTCAACGTTTACAACTAGTGATTTTGGAATCCTTGGTAATTCGTAGAGACATTACCGCTGATGCTACCCAAGGTAGTACCCAGACGACACTTGAGGTACACGATGGGTTAACCATCGCCCCAGGTTCTGTAGTCGCACGTACCCAAATCTTGTGTAAAGAAGGCGGGGAAGTACGAGGTGTTCAAAAAGGAACCGAAAACGTGCGTCGCTGTTTGGTGTTGCGCGACGCTGACAGGCTTCCTATTAATACTAGTACTCAGCCAAAGGTAAAAGTGGGTGATTTGCTAGTAGAAGGTACAGAAGTTGCTCCTGGAGTTTTTGCTCCAGAATCAGGACAAGTAGTCGATATTAAAAGCGTCGCTGCTGCATCTGGTGGGGAATCAGCTTTGAGTACTAAAAACTACGTTATTACTACCCGTATCGGTCGTCCTTATCGAGTCAGCCCTGGTGCTGTGTTGCAGATAGAAGACGGCGATTTGGTACAACGAGGTGATAACTTGGTATTGCTAGTGTTTGAACGCGCCAAAACCGGAGATATCATTCAAGGTTTACCTCGGATTGAGGAATTACTTGAAGCTCGTAAACCTAAAGAAGCGTGCATCTTATGTCGGCGGGGCGGAGAAGTTAAGGTGGTTTATGGTGATGGTGATGAAGCGATCGCTATTAAGGTCGTAGAATCAAATGGCGTGGTGACAGATTATCCTCTGGGGCCAGGACAAAATTTGATTGTGCCAGATGGCTCGACAGTATTAGCAGGACAACCGTTGACTGATGGCCCATCCAATCCTCATGAAATTTTGGAAATCTTCTTTAGCTTGGGTTCTGAAGATGGAATCTATGCTTGTGCTAGCCTTGCTTTACAGAAGGTACAAACCTTCTTAGTGAATGAAGTGCAAATGGTGTACCAGTCTCAAGGTATTGATATTTCCGATAAGCACATTGAAGTGATTGTTCGCCAGATGACCAACAAAGTCAGGATTGATGATGGTGGTGACACCACAATGCTTCCTGGCGAATTGGTAGAACTGCGCCAAGTCGAGCAGGTAAACGAAGCTATGGCAATTACAGGCGGTGCTAGGGCACAGTACACTCCAGTATTGTTGGGGATCACCAAAGCATCGTTGAATACCGACAGCTTTATTTCCGCCGCCTCCTTCCAAGAGACAACACGGGTACTCACCGAAGCAGCTATCGAAGGCAAATCTGACTGGCTGCGCGGATTAAAGGAAAACGTGATTATCGGGCGATTGATTCCGGCTGGTACTGGATACAATACCTATGAAGAACCAGGAGCGATCGATGACTATGCTGCTGAAATTACCAGTAGTGTGTTAGATGAAGTTGACGATCCCCTAGATATGGTCTTAGACGATCGCACAGCTCGCAACTATAATTTAGATTCTCCTACTCTTGGAGAATCTGGCTTTGGCAGCAGACGTGCAGAAAGGTCAATTCTAGATGAAGAAGACGAATTAATTGCTGACGAAGTAGTAGACGACGACGATTACGAGGAAGAAGAGGAAGACGACGAAGATGATTTCGACGACGAATAGAGACTTGAAATTTCGCGTCTAAAAGGTAATATCGAGTCTGCCCAATTACCAATAATCAAACTACCTCACCCATGCTAGCGCACCCCTTGGCAAGGGGTGCGCTAGTTTCAGTTTTACCCCTAACGAGCAAGTCGTTATATTCAATTAAAATAAGCGATCGCAATCAATAGACTGAAATTTTCTGTTTCACAGAGTCTAGTCATTTACATCGCTTAAAATCTTGTATTTAGTCCTCTTGAGAAGACTTTAGCTATTAGCTTGAGAATTTCTTTCCAACCAGGATAGCAACGAACTGAATAATTGAAAAGATGTTGGGAATCATAACCCTAGAAAAAGAGGGGATTAAGCGTTAGCTGTTATTTTGAATTTCATCTAACTTAGCACGCACTGCTTGAATATCCTGCCACATCAACCATTTTGGCGCACCTCTTTCTTTAGAAGGATTACGCAGCAAGTAAGAAGGATGAAAAATTGGCATACATAAACGCCCTTCCCACTCTAGCCACTGGCCGCGAATTTTCGTAATCCCCCGCTTATCGCCAGTGATACCTTTGACAGCAGTTGCACCCGTTAACAGAATTATTTTAGGGTCAACTAAGCGAATTTGTTCTAATAGGTAGGGTAGACAAGCCGCTACTTCTACAGGAGTGGGAACTCTATTATCTGGTGGGCGACATTTATTGATATTCGCGATATATACATCATGCTCAGTAGTCAGATTCACCGATGCCAAAATTTTCTCCAGCAATTGTCCCGATCTGCCTACAAATGGTAAACCCGTTTCATCTTCATTTTGACCTGGGGCTTCTCCCACAACCATAATTGGTGCTTTGAGATTGCCACGTCCGACAACAGCATGAGTGCGAGTGTCTCCCAACGCACAACGGTGGCAGCGATCGCAATGCTGTGTCAACTCCGTTATATCAGAATAAGTTCCGGGAGCGATCGGAATTTTCGCGTCTGTAGGAATCAATTCTCGTTGATTAAAAGTTGAGTCGTCGAAGAGGCTGAGTTGGGTTTCGCTGCTCATGAAAATCAGGATTTTGGCATCAGCGCCAGCTGTTATATCTGAGTTAAATAGCCTTTTGGTTGCATATTTATCAGAACAGTAAACTTTTGCTGAATACTTAATTAATTATACAAATCTTATTGTATCAGTTAATTTGAGACAAAATTCAGTCATGATAAAAGCATTGCCGTCCTAAGATGCTGGGGGAAACCATGTCACAGACCCCACTTTTCGCCGATCGTACCCATGCAGGTGAGTTATTGGCGCGAGTAATTCATAATGTTTTGACTCAGCAAACTATTAATTCTGGGGTAAAGCCTGTACCAATTGTTTATGCTTTGCCAAGAGGAGGTGTACCAGTAGCAGCACCAATAGCACGTCTTTTAGATTGTCCGTTGACAATTGTTGTGGCAAAAAAGATTAGCCATCCAGAAAACCCAGAGTTAGCAATTGGTGCAGTGACGACTTCTGGAAATGTTCTTTGGGCCGATCAAAAGCTATTTCGCTCCAAACATGATGCGCGGTGGCGAGAAATAGCTTTAAATAAAGCGATAAACCTTGCTAAATCTCTTGAGGCTCAATTAATTCCTACTTGTCCGCAAGTAAATGCAGAGAATGCTACGTTGATCTTAATTGATGATGGTATTGCTACAGGTATGACAATAGCGGTAGCAGCAACTGCTATGAGAGCGCTTTCTCCAGCAGCAGTTTGGCTATGTACTCCAGTAGCGCCACAAAAATTGCTACCTTGGTTAGAACAGTGGGGCGATCGCACGATAGTTTTGGAAACACCCGAACCTTTTTGGAGCGTGAGTAATTTTTACGCAGAATTTCCCCAAGTAGATACATTAGAAGTTCTCGTATATCTCCAACAACAAAAGACAATCGGGTGAATCGATCTGTGCGAGTAATTTTGAATTGTTTCCGGTCTTGCTTTTTAACTATTTGAAGATGTTCCCTGCTGATATTGCATAGCTTTGGCATAATCACCTAAGGCTTCATAAGCGGCTTTCAGACGAGTAAGAACTTCTTCTTCACTGCGTCGATCTTTCATACTCCTAGCTAACAGCAAACGTTCTTCATGATATGTAATTGCTTTTTTATAGTCACCCAAAGCTTCACAAGCAACTACTAAATTACCTAAAGACTGTTCCTCAATACGCTTGTCTTGCATTTGTCTAGCTAATTGCAACCGATCTTGATAATACTTAATCGCTTTAGTATAATCACTTAGAGCATAACAAGCATTGCCCAGATTCTTTAGCACCTGAGAAGCACTGCGAACATTTTTTAAGGAGCGTGATAGTACTACACATTGCTCATAATAGGCGATCGCTTTTGGGTAATTGTTCAAAGCATACCAAGCATTACCTAAATTCTTGAGTACCTGTTCTTCGCCCCAATGATCTTTGAGTTCCCGCACAATCTTTAGACTTTGCTGTTGATACTCAATAGCCTGTGTAAAATTACTTAAGGCTTTATACACCAATCCCAAATTATTGAGTGCCGCGACTTGACTGCGTTTGTCTTGCAACTTTTGCGTTATTTTCAAACATTTTTCTAGAAACTCAATAGCCTTGTTATGATCGTTCAAATGACGGTATGCATTTCCTAAATGGGAAAGTGCTTGCATCTGCAATGCTAAATCTGAGGTGTTATTAAGCAAAGACAGACACTGTTGGGAGTAAGAGATAGCACCTTTGTAGTCTCCAGCACTGTAAGTTACCAATCCTAAAAAAGAAAGTACCTGTGCCTGTTTTTCTAAATCGCCAACTGCCTGAAACAGCCCCAAGGATTGTTGTAAAGACTTCATAGCCGTTATTAATTCGCCACCTTGCTGCTGTTGAATTCCTTGCCTTAGTAGCTTAGACGCTTCTGACAAATGGTCATCACTTTCTTGTAGAGGTATTATTTCTGCTTGTGAACCAGAGTCAAATTCATGAGTAATTGTATTACGCTTCACTGGTTTTAGGTATGTTATGGGTAATTGCAAAGGAACTGTATTTTTCGAGCTCGTTATTCCATTCGCCTTTAGACATCAACTTCTTCTTGTGAAGTCTGGTGCTAAATCTAGTGTTCCCAAAACCAGGGCGCATCTTTCATCAGTCCGCTTTATCACAGCATAAGTTTAGGAGAGGTAAGAGTTATATATAGCGATCGTTAATTGAGGCTTTCAGATTTATGCTCATGAAGAGTAATAACTATATAGCTTGCGATCGTCTCTATTTGTTATCTATTCGTGTTCTCTACGTCTAGAATAGTTTGATTAAAAAACTATTTTTGACAAGTTTATTTAATAGTTTTATTATCAATATCTGTCCTGTATGTATGGTGCAGAATATCCCGTACCTCCATTAAAATTTTTTCTAGCATATTTTTACCACTCCCATCAGCTCCACAACCCCAGTAGAAATCGATAGGCGAGTTTTCAACAATTTCTACATTGTTTGTAGAAAGTAAAATATCTCTAATATCTGTATGAGTTTGAAATTTGCACAGCACAGCTTGCCGCATGATATTATCTTTAACCTGTTCCCAATCTTGGCGTAAGGGGCGCGTTCTCTCACGCCCCTTTCTTGCTGCATCTTTAGGTGTTTTAACTAGGCGGATTTGTTCTGCATGAGGTGTACCCACAAACTTTTGCGCCTGAAAGTAGTGTTCGCTAGTTGACCAATACAATCCATCTAATTCAAAGCCGTGAGACGAAAAGTTAGAGAAACAGCCATACTCTTCACGAGTACTATAAAAATAAATTGTCATAAAATTTGATATATTTTTTTTGAATTTACTGAATTTGTAAGTTTTTTATAAAATAGATGATTTATTTTCTGTTGATTCAATAAATGCCTCAAACTGACCATTAGGAGTCCATTGAATAGCTCCATCTCGCCCTGTAAAGAACAGTTTAGTTTTGCTTTGATTCAGTTCAGATAAAGTTTTTGGATCAAAGTTGGCAGAAGAAGCGATCGCTACTTGTGGTTGCAAAGCAATCACTAAATCTTTTAATGACTCAGGGGCACACCAAAGCACTTGCGGGCGAGGCAAACTTCCATTTTTAACTAGTTGCTGTACCTCTTTAGATTTAACATTACCTACTAATAGCCAATTTTGATCTAAAATTTGCAATTGTAAAATTGGTAATTGGTCGTTAATTAATTGCGCTACTATCGAACCAGCTTTCACCGATTGACCAACTCCCAAAGGTTGATAAATTCCTTGATGTTTTTGTAGTTCCTGTTGAATAGCCTGAGTTGTAATAGAATTATCTGTTTGAGGTGAATATTCATAAAAATTATTGATTGGTAAACGTTGCATTAATTCAAACCAAGCATTACTTTCGTTCCCTTGAAAATCAGTTGCGATCGCCCAATTTATTTGATTTACACCCTGCTGTTGTAAAAACGGTAATATTGTAAAACGTCCTGTACCTTGATCGCCACTGTTAATGACAGTTACAGTACCTCGGTCTTGAACTACTACAATTGGTTCTGTCCCCGATTCTAAGACTGTTATCCTAAACAATGTATTTTTAGAATGCCAAAGTGGGATGAATACTAAACCAATCGCAATCATATTAGCAAACCACCACCGCCTTTGCCACCAACGCACTAACCAGACCAATATAATTAGTATATAAACCGCCAAAAGCTGCCAAGTAGATATACTGCCCACCGCAACAGAATTTCCAGGCAAATTGCTAAAAAAATCTACTAGTTTAATTAACCAATCAGTAGGATAATGTAATACCCCTGCCAGGAAGCTTCCGGCGTCAGTCCAAACTAAACCTACTAACGCACTGATGATTCCACCTATACTAATGATTGAAATTAATGGAGTACTAATCACATTCAGCAACAGACTATAAGATGGTACAACTCCAAAGACAAAAAGTTGCACAGGTAAAGTCCAAATAGTGGCAGCTAGGGGAACAGCAATCAAAGCAGCGATCGCAGGTGGTAACCATGCAAGGCGATTGACTAATGCAGGTACTGTTACAATTAATCCTAAGGTTGCTAAAAAACTCAATTGAAAACCTAAATCCCAAATCCATAGAGGATTAAATACCAATAACAGAGTTGCTGCTAATAGTAATGAGCCGAACTGTTTTACTTTTCTTTTTAAGAGTAAACCAACTAATGCCGCAAAACCCATAATTACGGCTCTGAGAACCGCAGGTTGAAACCCTGTTAAACTCAGAAAAATCATTAAAGCCAAAAAGCCAAGAGTAAATTGCGTTCCTTTTCTTGCTCGCCTCGTTAGCTGTAAAATCACACTCAAAATCAAAGAAGTTTGGAACCCAGAAGCTGCTAAAGCATGAGCTAATCCGGCTTGTACAAATAAGTCTCGGATATCGTAGGGTAAATCAACAGCTTTGCTACCTAAAACCATTGCACTGACAAGAGGCCCTTCAGGAATACCCAACCAACGAACTTGCGATCGCACAATTCGCTCCCGAATTTGCCACCATCCCCATTTGCGTTCCGGCTCCAAAACATTTATTTGTCGCCCAATTAGACCGGCAAACGTTCCTTCTTGCTTGAGAAACTTCTGAAAATCGAAACCACCAGGATTGGAAGCTGCCTTTGGTTTGTACAAAATCCCAGTCACGGCAATTTGTTGACTAGGGTATAACCCAGTAGCCTGAAGTATAGGGACTGTCACATACAATTTGCCTGTAACACCTTGTGGGATACCTGCTGAACCTTTATTATTTTTAACTTCATCTAACTGAGTCGTTTCCAGCCAAAATTGTCCTCGCTGACTGCGAGTTAAGCGGGGATTACTCGCCACTTCGCCGCGTACAATCACAAGTTGTTCTTGATTGCTGCTATTTCCAGGCGGCACAAACTGGCTAATATCTTTTGCACCCGGTTGTGGTATTCGCCATTGAAAATATAGAGTTGCTAATAATCCTACTAAGCCAGCAGCTAGCCATATTCGAGGATGGGGAATAGTTTGCCAAGTATTAGGCACTCCCTTATTTTTGCTTCCAGCATTTTCTGGTTTCTGAGCAAATTGCTGTAATGTGGTGCGTCTTCTAAAAAGAATTGCTCCCACTATCCCCAGAACCAAAATCCCCACACCACCCCAAGGAACTCCTGTAAGCAGCAAGCCAAAAATGTAGCTAAGACAAATAATTACACCACTGATTTGAATCATAAGATTTTTGTAAAAGCACCTGGCAATCCGAGTTTGCAGATAGTTTAAATTATAGATAGGGCAGCAATAAAGAAAAATCCGCGTTGCTGAATTTTGTTATGAAATTCAAAAATAAAATATTCCAAACTCTTATTATCAGTGCTTGGAGCACCTCTACGTGAGCTTTTTATTTCTTTAAATCAGCAACAGCGAAAAGTTTTTATACTTGTGGTGAGTATAGTCCATCAAGTTTATATAAACAAAGCCCGCACAGGCGGGCCTTATCCTTGTGGCTTTAAGTAGCTTTAATGTTCTAGATTCAATATTTAACCGTCTTTCTGTCCTTTAGCAAAAGCCACATCAAAAAAATATACCTAGCTTAAACCTCAGCGGCACAAATATAAACAAAACACAAAATCATAGTGAATTAAATTTGCCATGACTCTGCGTACTTTGCCTTTGTTTTTCCGTTACTCTGGCTTTAAAAACGCTACTATTTTACACAAAACTAGTACTTAGTTCATGTATTGCCGCACCCTTTAGGATATTGGGCTTCCTGTTGAACCTACAGTATCTTTGAGCAAAGGAAAACCCAACTTCTCCCTTTGCTCAACATATAAATGAGCTACCTTCCTAGCCAAATGCCGAATCCTGGCAATATAGCGAGTTCTTTCCGTCACCGAAATCACACCTCTAGCATCCAGCAGATTGAATGTGTGCGAACACTTCATTACATAATCTAAGCTAGGCAATACCAATCCTCGCTCCGTCAATTGGGTAGCTTCCTGCTCGTACAAATTAAATAATGTCAGTAGCAGCTCAGGATTTGACGCTTCAAAGTTGTATGTGCACTGCTCCATCTCACTTTGCAGGAAAACATCTCCATAAGTAATGTTGTCTGTCCACTGGATCTTAGTAAATGCTTCTACTTGTTGGAGATACATTGTCAGCCGCTCTAACCCGTATGTAATTTCAATCGACACCGGACGGCAATCAATTCCTCCACATTGTTGGAAGTAAGTAAATTGAGTAACTTCCATCCCATCTAACCATACTTCCCACCCAGTACCCCAAGCTCCCACAGTTGCATCTTCCCAGTTATCCTCTACAAACCGAATATCGTGGTCTTGAGGACGAATACCTAAAGCTCTTAACGAATCAAGATAAATCTCCTGAATATTATCTGGGGACGGCTTGATTAGAACTTGGTACTGATAATAGTGTTGGAAACGATTGGGGTTTTCGCCATAGCGTCCATCTGTAGGGCGACGACAAGGTTCAACGTAAGCAACAGCCCACGGTTCCGGCCCCAATGCTCTTAAAAAAGTCTGAGGATTCTTAGTACCAGCTCCCTTTTCAATATCGTAGGGCTGGGCAATAAGACAACCGCGATCGCCCCAAAAATGATGCAATAAACTTATTACCGACTGAAAATTCACGCTTGTTCTATCCTTAGTCAACACAGTGCATAAACCATTGTTGCCTAGAACCCGGCACTGTGGGCAGTTTCAGGAGACAGAAAAACAGTCCAAAATATTTTGGGAAAAATAGTTGACACAAAGAATTAGGTTCGTTATATTGAAT
>NZ_JAVRCC020000037.1:0-73639 GCF_034530975.2 Nostoc sp. DedQUE07
TTATCCCCAGAGGGGGCCCCACCATCCCCAGTCCCTAGTCCCTACGATTAATTCAGAAATCAAATCAGATTGCTATAGAACAGTAATATTTGAGTAAATGATGCTCAAGCGACTAGAAGTCGCAGCTATACAAAAAAGTAATATTAAGAGTTATCACTTAGTTTGCAAAAGCAAAGTTAAATAGTTAACAGCCTAGCAGTAAGAAGATATTATGACCACTGAGAATTTCGTCGTCCGCCCAATGAAAAGGTCGGAAATGGATTTGGCGATTACTTGGGCAGCAACCGAAGGTTGGAATCCAGGAAAGTATGATGCTCAATCTTTTTATCAAACTGACGAGAGCGGTTTTTTCTTGGGTGAGTTGAATGGTGAACCGGTGGGGTGCATTTCTGCTGTTGCTTACGATCCACACTTTGCCGTTATAGGTTTTTACGTTGTGAAACCCCAGTTTCGTGGGCAGGGGTTGGGTATAAAAATTTGGAAGACAGCAATGGACTATCTGGGTGCCGATCGTAACATCGGCTTGGATGGTGCAGTAGCTCAACAAGATAACTACAAAAAGTCTGGTTTCAAAATCGCTTATAACCATATTCGTTATGAAGGGGTAGGTGGCGGTGTTGTGCCTGCTGGAATCGTGAATCTGAAAACAGTGCCTTTTGAAGATTTGGTGGCTTACGATCGCCAATTTTTTCCTTCTAAGCGATCGCTGTTTCTGCAACATTGGATTGAACAGCCAAAAAGTATTGCTTTCGGGTTTCTCAAAAATGGATCTGTTGCTGGTTACGGAGTTATCCGACCTGCCCATACAGGTTTTAGGGTTGGGCCACTATTTGCTAATGACGAACAGATTGCTGAAGCATTGTTTCAAGCCTTGCTTGCACAAAATCCTCATGCTCCAGTGTTTTTTGATGTGCCGGATGCAAATGTACAAGCGATTGACCTAGTTCAACGTTACCAATTGCAGCCAGTCTCTCAAACTGCTCGGATGTACACTAAAGAAATTCCTAGTTTACCTATTAATCGCATCTTTGCTGTGACAAGTGTAGAACTAGGTTAGAGATGGACAAACAACGTGTTTACATCCTTACTATATAATCCCACTGTAAGCGCGTAAGTTTTTCTCTTAAGTAGGATGGCATAAATAATTAAAGGTTTGTAGTAAGGGCTGGAGCCGCTCACTAGAAACTAATTTCAATATTTTTTACATTAGTTAATATAGTTTGAATTATTCTCACCAATTTACTTAGTCTGCGTGCTTCAAACTTGATGACTTTTAAAAGTTCAATTCTTCACAAGAGATGCGATCGCAGCTACCAATCTGGCAGGATCGGCTGGTTTAGCGATATGGAGTTGAAATCCGGCTGTAAAAACCTGTTTTTGTGTGGTTTCTGCGGCGTAAGCACTAAGAGCGATCGCAGGAATTTGCCCACCTAAATGGCGGGCTATAAGGTACTTTACTTAAGTGGATCGTGTCCCCAATTTTTCAAAGAATAGCACCAGCGTGTGTGTTCCAAATCACCCGATGGCTGCTGTGCAGTATGACGATGGACGTAACTAATAACTTTCTTCATGTGCGAAAGATCGTCGTTGGTGTAATCATCCTTTTTCTGCAATAGCTGGATGATACGCCGTCCAGATTTATGACCGATTGACTCATCGTCGCCATCCTTTTGCCCGACAGTTTGTGACTCATCCGTATCTAGCCAAGACTCTAGTTCTTTAGGTGTCATATTGACAGCTTGATGAAACTCGTCAATCACCGCTTTAACATCTTTACTCATAACTAAGCATTACTCCTCTACTTTCTTCAGAGCATCAGGCTTGTGAGCAGCTTGTTTTCCTGTCTTATCGCTTTCAACTAAATATTCGGGGTTATCTTCACTTGCAGCAATATGGTGTTCTTTAATATCTGTAGGTGAAGTGAGTTTCTTTACAACTTTGCCAGTTGTCTTACCTTGTGAAGTGTTCCATTCAACCCGATCGCCTTTTTTAAATTCTTCAGCCACATTCATCTCCTATCCTATTTGATGTTTTATACCTACTAAGGTCACATTATGTCTGCGACTGGAAAAGTAGCCATCATTCTAGTGATAGAGAAAAAAACAGCAAACAAGATTAGTCGGCGTTGCATATTTGCGGGATGGGCATCTTGCCCGTCCCTTGTATTTCGGGACGGGCGAGACGCCCACCCTACAAGAATCATCCCTTGATTCAGCAACGCCGGTTAGTCTTCAGCAATCAAAATTAGATTCATGGGAACAACCTGAAGTATCGGAGATTTAATCGTCATGAATTTGAATAGTTTCACCGTTGGCACGAGTAATACTAAGGGCATTGAACTCATTGTTATCATAGTTGCCAACTACGGTGACTTGTTCTCCTACAGAGAGGTTAATGGGTTGCCCCAACTGAGGTTCTGCCTCAACAATGATTTGTCCCTTACCATCGTTGAGAATGAACTCGTCATCTAAAAGCTTAGTAACTTGACCGGAGATAGTAGTAACACGAGCATTTGGCAAATTCTCAATTTGGTTTGGTGCTTTCTGCGCTTCCACCTCAAAAGAAATTAGCAAGGCAAACAAGCTAGTTAAAACGATGCTGGGTATAGGATTGAAATTCATTTGTTAATACCTCCAATCTGATGTGTAACTCACGCTTATTTTCAGATTGCCGGATAAAAGTAACAAGAAAGTAACAGCACGGTCTTAAGCCAAGAAATTCCTTCACTAACAATTAAAATCTTTGCTTGCCCAGTATGAATTGCTCGTTATGGTAAAGGTTTAGGCGTGAAGGGTAGCTTGATTTGAAATGTAGAGCCTTCATCCAAACGGCTGATTGCGATAATTTGTCCTTCATGTACCTGGACAATTTGTTGGGCGATCGCTAATCCTAACCCGAAGCCTCCTGTATGGCGCGATCGCACACTATCTACTCGATAAAACCGCTCAAAGATATGCGGTAAATCTGCCTCTGGAATCCCAATACCGCTATCGTGTACTTCAATTACTACCCAACGAGACTCAAAGAAGACTCGTAAGCAAACTCTACCTCCAGACGGCGTGTAGCGGCAGGCATTACTAAGAAGATTTGTTACTGCTTGCCGCATTAAATCTGGATTTATTCTCAACATTACCAATTGTTCAGGAAATTCGCTGGTGAATTCTAAGTTTTTTACTTTTGCTGAGTGAGTGTATTCCTCTACTAATGCTCCCAGCCAGCTAACCAAATTGACGAGGTGAAGTGCCTCTGGCTTTAACTGTCCTTCATTTCGAGCTAAAAATAATAAATCACTAATCAACATGCCCATTGATTCAGCAATCTGGTCAATATTTTCCAGGGAACTTTGCTGTTGATTGGGATCGATTGGTTCGAGCAAACTAAACTGAGCATGATTCCGAATTGCCTGAAGGGGTGTCCGTAGCTCGTGGGAAGCATCGGCTGTAAAACGCTGTAATTGCTCGTAGGCTTGGCGAATTGGCTGCATGGCCATTCCACCAAGAAACCACCCCGTCAAACCAATTACGCTTAAAGCAATGGGTACACCTACTATTAAAAACAGTCTCAACGACCATAAAGTTTCTTCAACAGGCGCTAAAGAAGCGGCTATCTCTAGATAGCCAATTAATTGTTTATCCTGAAAAACAGGAACTGTTAATTGACGCAGCTGTTTATTTTGGCGAACACTGGTAAAAACGCGATCGCTTAACTCAATTGTTTGAAATCCTAATCGATTATTTAACTGCTCTGATGGAATGACACCAAAAAACTCTAGTAATTGCTTTTTGGGAGTGTACCAACGGGCATAAATAATTTTATTGTCAAAGGGCAAAGCTTCACCACCCAAGATGGGGACATCTTCGAGACTAATGCGTTGCTGTTCTTGGTAAAGTCCATCTTCAACGCCAGCCGCCATCAACTGAGTTGTGTTGTAAAGTTCTTGGTCAAATGCCCGCAATTGCTCTTTTACTTCTAAAAAGTAAAGTATTGTTGCAAAGATCGCCAAAATACTTCCCATAGAGAGCGTAAACCAGCGAGCTAGGTTACGCCGACTGCGGTTGAACATATTAGGGATTAGCGATCGCATGATTCAGGAGCAAGCAATCTATATCCCATACCGTAAACGGTTTGCAGCCAATCTTCTGCTTTCACCATCTGTAAGCGCTGCCGCAGTCGATGCACTGACATGGCGATCGCTTTACTGTCTGGTTGTATATTCCACTCCCAAAGTGCTTGTTCGATTTGGTCATGAGTAAGTACCTGCCTGGGATGTCGAAAGAAATATTCTAGCAATTGAAACTCTCGACCCGACAACTGGACTGTAACTTCCTGGCGTTGTAACGTTAGAGTGTTGAGATGAAGTTGTAGGTCGGCTAACTCTAGCGTGTCGCCTTGCCAGAGTGGCGCTCTGCGTCCCAGTGCTCGTACTCTTGCCAACAGTTCCAGCAAACTAAAGGGTTTAACTAGATAGTCATCTGCACCAACATCTAAAGCAGATACTTTATCCAAAATTGCATCTTTAGCTGTGAGAATCAGCACTGGAGCCGTTTTTCCTGCTTGACGATACTGTTGACACAGACTAACACCACTCACTTTGGGCAACATCCAATCTAAAATTAACAGATCGTATTCTCTCTGTTGCATTAACCATTGGGCTGTTTCACCATCTTCAGCACCATCTACAATATGTCCGACTTTCGATAGCGCACCCTGTAGTGGTTGTAACTGAGTAACATCATCCTCTACAAGTAAAATTCTCATTCATTATGTCGCTGTACTTTTTTTCTTTTTCCTATGATGAATTAATCATCAAACTTTTTCTGTATTATGGCTCGACCTCGCTGGTTGCAATTTCTGATTAACTTAGGACTAGAGTTTTGGCTACCAATACCCTTAATCGGATTGTTTTTTTGGTTGAGTACGGGTTTGCTAACGCATCAAGTATTGAGCTATACCTACGATCCAACCGCCCAAATTCACGCCGACTCAAAACATCAAATTCAGTTTTCTGTTTCACTAGCTGTCATGTCTATTGAAGCTGTAATTCAACGCAAACAAAAGTTGACTGAAGTTAAAGTTTACACTGCTGATTCGGTTTTAAAGGAGATGGAATTTGAGTTTCCTGTGACTGAATTCGCTCAAGTCGATGCTGCGATCGCTCAAGCTTTAGGATTACCAATAACAGCAATAAAGCAGTTGATACGTTATCGCATTGAGAACTAAGGGACTTCCAAAGAAGAAATTAATCAACCAAAATCACAAATCCACACCTAAACAATTAAATATACATTAATTCCTACATAATAAAGAAATATTAAGTTGCATTCAGAAAACTCTCAATGAGCCAAACTAGCCTAAATTTAGTTGCAATATCTATCTTTCTCATGACCCTATCGGTATTGGTGGGGCCATTCTTCAACTTATCTCCGGCAGTACCAGCACTTGCTACCTTCACCATCTTAGGCATCGCGACATTAGATAGTTTCAGCTTGCAAGGCAAGGGTGGTACTATCTTTGTAGATTGGATTGCTGGTTTTTCAAAAGAACACCGCGATCGCATCGTCCACCACGAAGCAGGACATTTCTTAGTTGCTTACCTGTTGGGTATTCCCGTTACTGGCTACACACTCAGCGCTTGGGAAGCATGGAAACAGGGACAACCTGGCCAAGGCGGCGTTAGCTTTGACGATGGCGAATTAGCATCTCAACTAGAAGTGGGTAAAATCAGCGCCCAAATGCTAGACCGCTACTGCACTGTTTGGATGGCGGGTATTGCTGCTGAAACCCTGGTTTTTAATAATGCTGAGGGTGGAACTGATGATAAAAGCAAGTTGATCGGAGTCTTGACAATGTTAGGCTTTTCTGAATCAGTTTATCAGCAGAAAATGCGGTTTCATGCTCTCCAGGCAAAAACTCTACTGCAAGAAAATTGGTCTAGCTACGAGACTTTAGTTAGTGCTATGCGACAACGTACTTCGGTAGAAGATTGTCATGTTGAGTTAGGAGTAGGGAGTGGGAAGCAAGAAGTTATATCAAGCTAGTAATGAAAAGTTTGTAGTAAGCACTTTAGTACTTAGAAAATAAGGATTAAAGTCCTTACTACGAACTCATTAACATTATCTTAAACAGAAAAGTTATTCAGCTCTGGCGCGGAGTGCAGGAGATGGAAAAAAATTTTTAAATCCAGCTTGTCGCTCAGTTAAAGATTCTAGATCGTCGTTCCAAAGACTTTCATAATAAAAGAAGGTTACGCCTAGACCCCGTTCTTGGGCAGCCCGCACCTGAGACTTAATTTGCTGCATAGGAACTGGGTTATTTCGTAACCCGGTCATAATCCCAACTCCAGTTGGAATTCTTTGTTGCGCTTCTTGAATTTCTGCGCGGGAAATATTTGCCACAAAACTTTTTAGATCCGGACGATAAATTTGCACAATTAACTCGTCCACAATATTTTGTCGCATCCAACCTAGCCAATCTTGCAAGTGAAACTTGTAAGCAAAATCATAGTAATTAGGAGAAACAGAGAAAATCGCCTGGGGTTTTCTCTGCTTCACAGCTTGGTTAAGTTTTCCCATGAATGCCGTAATCTTATCTGCCCGCCACTTTACCCATGCCGCATCTTGGGAATTTTTTGGGGGAGGATTCTTCGTTTCTTTGGTGTACAAAGCAACTGTATATTGGTCGTAGCCAAACTCGTGAGGCAAACTCATGTGATCGTCAAACTGAATGCCATCGGCATCATATTGAGTAACAGTTTCTAGCACAAGATTAGTGATAAACTGTTGCACTTTTGGATGGAACGGATTGAGCCACATCACTTCACCAGCCGCACTGTTTGAAGTTTGACTACCATCTTGCTTTTGTGTGAACCAATCCGGGTAATTCATTGCTAGTTCTGAGGTTGGGGGAGCCATGAAACCAAACTCAAACCAGGGAATCACTAGCAATCCTTGGCGATGGGCTTGAGTAATCAGGTCTGCCAGAATATCATGTCCATCTGAACCTTTGTAGACAAAAGGTTGAATACCTGCACGTTGTGCTAAGGCACTAGGATACATCACATAGCCAGAATTCCACACCACAGGATAAATTGTGTTGAAGTTCATCCGCCGCAGTTGACTCACTGCATCTTGCACCTTGTCTCGATTTTTGAGGGTGTCAAAATCATTAGTGGTCATCCAAACCCCGCGAATTTCCTGACGAGGTATCTGTGCGATCGCAGGGGTGAAACTGTCCACCAGCAATACAGTAACAAAGGATATTAAAATGAGAATGGGAAAAAGAGACTTGAGTAGTCGTCGCCAACTTTGGACAATAAAAGATGATTTCATAAATTTGAATGATGCATTAGCTACCCACACACGCCATTGCTCGTTTTTACGATTGAATCTACTAACCATATAGTTTACAAGTATTTATGCTTAGTACAGAATTGATGAGTTGGTAGTTGTTCGTTCCTTGCTTATGGAACTTTTGCACCAAAAAACTAAAACAGACAAATTAAGGTAGTTGACGCAGTTAATAAGCATTTGTGCCCAATAGATATTGGTATTGGGAATAGGGCATTGGGCATTAGGAGTGCTGAGTGCTGAGTAATGAGTAATGAGTAATGAGTTAGGAGTTAGGAGTTAGGAGTTTTGTTTATCCCCTTGTCCCCTCATCTCCCTCATCTCCCCTGCTCCCCTGCCCTCTGCCCCCTGCCCCCTGCCCCCTGCCCCCTGCTCCCGATCTTCACATTCCCCCATGCCCTACCTGTGTCACAATAAAGAACTGTAATAAGAAAAATATTGTTAAGGTAATTTAGTGAGTCCAACTGCTCAATCCACGGCAAGTGCGCGTCGCGTAGTATTTCCTTTTACGGCAATTGTGGGCCAGGAAGAAATGAAACTGGCGCTGCTATTGAACGTGATTGACCCCAAAATTGGGGGTGTAATGATTATGGGCGATCGCGGCACCGGGAAATCCACAACTATCCGGGCGCTGGCGGATCTGCTACCAGAAATTTCTGTGGTTGCTAATGACCCCTTCAGTAGCGATCCTAGCGACCCTGACTTGATGAGCGATGAAGTCCGCCAACTGTTAGAACAAGGGGCGGAAATTCCCGTAGCTCACAAAAAAGTCCAAATGGTAGACCTGCCGCTAGGAGCTACAGAAGACCGAGTTTGTGGCACAATCGACATCGAGAAAGCTTTATCTGAAGGTGTCAAAGCTTTTGAACCGGGACTTCTGGCAAAGGCAAACCGGGGCATTCTTTATGTGGATGAAGTCAACTTACTAGATGACCACCTTGTAGACGTGTTACTCGATTCCGCTGCCAGTGGATGGAACACTGTAGAACGAGAAGGTATTTCTATTCGTCATCCAGCGCGTTTCGTGCTTGTGGGTTCTGGAAACCCAGAAGAAGGCGAACTACGCCCCCAACTGCTCGATCGCTTTGGGATGCACGCAGAAATTCACACAGTCAAAGAACCAGCTTTGCGGGTGCAAATCGTAGAACAACGGGCGGATTTTGACCAAAACCCGCCAGTATTTCTCGAAAATTATAAACCCCAGCAAGAAGCATTACAACAGCAAATTGTCAATGCTCAACAGCTTTTGCCAGAAGTGAAAATTGACTACGATCTGCGGGTGAAAATTTCTGAAGTCTGTTCAGAACTGGATGTAGATGGTTTGCGGGGTGACATTGTTAGTAACCGTGCTGCCAAAGCCTTAACAGCTTATGAAGGACGCACTGAAGTTACAGTTGATGATATCCATCGTGTAATTACGCTATGTTTGCGTCACAGACTGCGGAAAGACCCTTTAGAATCGATTGATTCTGGCTACAAAGTCGCCAAAGTTTTTAGCCGCGTCTTTGGTGTCGAACTACCAGAAAGTGATACTGCACAAAAGAACGGCACAGGTCAAAAATTAGGAGCTAGGGGTTAAAAGTTAGGAGCGGAGCCGGAAACGCTCCGCCTCCGATGAAGAATTAATAGTTAAGAGTTTTGAATGGAAAGCTGCTTCATATCTCACAACTTTAATTCCTCAATCAGCACTGACTAGATATAACTCTTAACTCTTAACTCTTAACTCCTAACTCTTAACTTAGTACTGAAATATGAGATTTTGGTCTTTTTGGTTCAACAGCTTTGTTTTATCTAGTCAATACAACCCGCCCAGGTTTGTAGAATTATTGATGCTCTTATTAGCGATCGCAATGCTGGCAATAGCCAGTGTTTTACCTGACATACCCTATTTAATCTTAGGCTTGAGCTTAGTAGTTGGGGCATCTATTTCTATCTTAGTGCGGGAAGCGATCGCCCCCTCACCCCAAACACGAATTACCCAACTAACAGCATCCCTATTACTCATCATCAGCCTCTATGGCTTTGCTGATTTAATGTACACTCTTTAAAATTTAGTTAGGAGTTAGGAGTTATGAGTTATGAGTGAGAAATTAATTAGAAACTCCTAACTCCTAACTTTTAACTCCTAACTTTTTAAATCACCAATTCTGCATTTCCACCAATTCCATACACAACTCATTAATTTGCTCCAAATCAGGTTTATGAGGTAGGGCAGATTGTTCGCAAACAACTTCCATTTCGGCGACCAAATCTTCTGCTATTTTCATCACCTGCTCATAAGAATACTCACCTTTTAAAATAGCTTTTAAATCCTCAAAATCACCAGCTGTTCTCCTATCTACAATTACTTCACCTCGCCGCAATATTTCTACTCCACTGCGTAACAATCTAATGCAGTGCATTCCATGTTTGAGGTCAAAACCCGACTTTCTTTCCATTTCTGCTCTAGCCGGATTTCTATTCTCCTGCCAAGATAAGTAAGCCTTCCATTCTCTTAAAGCTATTTGATAGCTTTGGCTTTTCTGAAGCAGACGGATAAAATCTTTACGGCTATTGGTTAACTTTTGGGTATATTCCAAAGTTTCATCAGGTAAAGTATATTGTTTTAATACTCCTTTAAAATCAATATCTGCTGTCAGCAATTGATATAATTGTTCCGCTTCTTCTAAAAACTCAATCCGTCCTCTGATTAAGTTATAAAGATACTCCAAAAAAGCATTTAGCTCATCTTTGCTCAGAGGTGCTTCGTCTTCTATAGCGAAATCAGATGGTATCGGTTTTTTTTGCGGTGGCTTTAACAACCACTTCCGATGAGTTTCCATCTTTTTGATTTGGGCAAAGGCATAACCAGTGTAAGTATGTTTTACCTTCTTGCTCAAAAATAATTGTTTACGATCTATTAAATGCTGCCCGACTGCGCTTAAAAAAGGATAGTTATTTAACCAGAGCAATTCTAAAACATTGGGGTTCGCGCCTGCTAATAACTGGAGGATTTTTCTTAATTCATATATAACCGTGTCTTTATTACCATCAATGAATGGAAATATTCCTGGTTCATCCCAACCAGTATCTTTTTGTTCTATCCGATCAAATCCTAAATAGTACCTTTTGGGCGCAATAAATACTCCCCGATAATCAAAGTCGGAATCAGGACGATTTAAACCATAGCCGTGGCTACCAGCCAAACCAATTAAAATAGTTCTTTGCTCAACTTCTATTCTTTTCATATCATCTGATTAAAATATAGTCATCCTAACTCATGAATTAAGCAGGTGGCGAGATGGAGAGTAGAGAAAGGATTTTTAACTCTCTTCAGATATTACATAGATACTGTCACAGCATAAATAAAGCTGACGATTGGTACATAACAGCTCTACTTAATCATTTACAAACAATAAAATCCCCGACTTCTCTAGGAAATCAGGGATTTGAGCCTTGTGTTTAACAAGAATACCCCTAAAGGAGATGATGCAACAGTATCCCCTGGAGGAGCAAAACTTGTCAATTCAGTTGTTTCTATACCTTCGGTTTCCTAGAACAGAAATTATCTAGGATTAATGTGGCGTCTATTCCCCCATCCTGGGTTGACAATGGCAGCTAAATCTTCTTCAGATAATTTGCTGATTTCACTATCCAGTTCTTTGGCGTCGAAATCATAGCCACGCTCTTGAGCAATTTTGATGAAGGCTTCTGGATCGGCTGTTGCTTTGAGTCTTTGCTGTAACGCTTGATCTTGTTTTACAGCTTCAAAAAGTCGGGCAGCATTTTGCTGTGTCATGACAATCAATCTCCTGTTTGAAATATCACCTTTTAATGTGATAGTTTAACTCTTGAGGATTCACTAACTTTTGTAAAGAATTTCTAGATGAGACACTGTATATTTCATCTTAAAACAAAGAAGAGAAATGTGTTGATTTTGATAACAAAATATAACTTTTAAGCTAATACTAACTAATGTTAATTTTTGATGTATTCAGTCCTAAGATAGTAGCAATTTTTTCTAAAACGTATTTGTTCTGACTTCTTGTAAATACAATTGATATTTGTGCGAGTGGGTGATGTCTACGATGGGCTACACCTACACCCATGACGGAATGGCACGAATACTCATGTGAAATATCGTCAGGGCAGGGTGTTGGGGGTAGGGTGTTGGGTGTAGTGTTAATAAAAATTGAATTTTAGTGCGACAGACAAAACCAAGTTGTTCGTAATTCCCTATACCCCACACCCCACACCCTACACCCCAAAACCAGTAATACCAAGGGTTAACGCTTATCTTAGTGACATTCGCCCATGACGACTGTTGACTAATTCCTCCTCACTTTTAGAAAATGAGCGATCGCACAAAGTAATTAACTGATTTCTCATCTTCAGGCTGACCAGACAGCAATACCAAACGTAAAAAATCCTATTAGAGCTTGACTTGACGCCTATTAATAAAATAGTATGTTAGATTGTCTGTCTAATTCCTGCTCGGATCAGGTAGACATATTACAAAGGCTGGCAAAAGCATCTCTACAGGAGATAAAAACCAGCTACCTGTACGGCAACCTCAAGGACAATTCCATGACCTACGCGATTATTGAAACTGGCGGCAAACAAATACGAGTAGAGCCAGGGCGGTTTTACGACATTGAACTGCTGGCGATCGAACCAGATGAAAAAGTTACAATAGATTCCGTATTACTCGTGCAGCACGATGGCGAAGTCACCATTGGACAGCCATTAGTAACAGGTGCGACTGTAGAAGGGACTGTAATGCGACATTACAGAGGTCGTAAAGTCCTGGTATACAAAATGAAGCCGAAAAAGAAAACCCGCAAAAAACGGGGGCATCGTCAGGAAATTACCAGACTTATGATTGATTCCATCACCCTCAACGGTGCAGTGTTTGCTGCCCAAGGAGAACCGGAGAAGGAAACCCCCGTTCTAGATAACACTGCTGCTGAAGAAGTTGAAACCGCTGCTGAATAATAAAAGAAGTAGATACACAAGAGGAAATCATGGCTCATAAGAAAGGAACAGGTAGTACACGCAACGGTCGTGATTCTAATGCCCAACGTCTGGGTGTCAAACGTTATGGCGGTCAAGTTGTACGTGCAGGAAACATTTTGGTGCGTCAACGCGGCACTAAATTCCACCCTGGTAACAACGTCGGTATTGGTAGCGATGACACTTTGTTTGCCTTAATCGACGGTGTTGTAATGTTTGAGAGAAAGGGCAAAACTCGTAAAAAAGTTAGTGTTTATTTACCTATAACTGCTGCTGAGGCAGCTCCTGCTGAAGCGGTAGCAAGTTAGAGTATTAGGGTGGGCATTCTGCTGTTGATGCCAAGTTAAGAGACTTCTTGCAAAAATATATTTTTGCATTCTTAGGGAAAAGGTTAAAGGTTAAAGGGAAAGCGAAAATTCTATTTCTTTCCCCTTTACCTCTGCCCCTTAACCTTTACCCCGCTTGCGTCACGAAAGCGAACTACTAGAAAGCAAAAGTAGTGCGAAGTGCGCCTACAATTGCTGTGTCATTAGCACTAAAGCCTTCCGGGCTAAAGATGAAATATACACCAGGGGTAATGGAGATATTGTCATTAACCCGATAGTTATAAAATGTTTCTAAATGATAGGGAGTCGCGTCTTCTGGACGAGAAGCAACTCCCGCGACAGATTCTCGGTAAAGCGGCTGTCCAAAAATGACGGCGGCGGTGTTCCCTTCATGGAATATATCTCTAAAATGCAACCCAGCCGACCAGCTACTAAAGGTTGTAGAGGCATCTACATTCAAGAGATTAGCAAAAAGCAATGCACCTGATAGTGACAGGGATGTTTTCGGCGCAAACCGCCACGTTACTGTTGCACCTACAGAATTTACAGTGATTGGCTCATCAAGAGTTGCTAGTGTAGCGTCACCACCAAACCTCGCCAGTTGTGCTGCATTGGGAGTAAATCGAATAGAAGCAATATCAGCGCTGCCCAAGCCTGTACCTAAAATGTTAATTGTGTGGTAGCTGTGTGCATAGTTGATGCCGATATCAATAGTTGAGATTGGTTTGAGAGTCAGTTGTGCTGCGATCGCTTGTGTACCGTTAAAGACACCTGCTCCCAAAGGTGTGTTCAAAAGACCGCGATCTTCTGATATCGGAGCCGAACCACTACCATAGATCACTCCAAGTCCGACTTGTTTTGAAGGATTCCACAAGAAACCAGCACCCGCTAATAAACCCGTACCAGAAGTTCCTCCTGTAATTCTGACTGCGGCGTTATAACCTGCAAATCGAGAGATTGCACCTTGACTATCGCTAGCGTAAGGAGTGATTGCAGGAAAAACATCTGTAATCTCTGCATTGGTTCCAGCAAAGACAACGAATTTCTGAGACAACGGTAAGACATAAGCTAGCTTGTAAAGACTAACTGAATTTGCTCCGCCATCAGGTTGTAATGTCTGGGGGTTAAAGCCAGGAAATTGAGGTTCAAAGCTTAACTTGGTTGAACCTGCACCAAGAAAACTTGAATTTGGCAGTAATTGGCCTTGAATGGTTCCTCTTTCATAAAATGAACCGCTCGATCTGAAGTTGTAAGCTTGAAGTCCAACAATCAACAAATCACTGCCGTTAAAGCTGCTGGTAAGATTGAGCCGGACGCGATTATTGAAGGCTAATTTAGCATCTTGGCTGCCTGGTTCTCCACCTGTGGCTGTGGATAAAGAAAAAATCGCTTCGCCATTAAGTTTAGTTGTGGTAGAAAACTGTTGTTTCTCTAAGGTAGCTGTGCGAGGTTCTAAGGCATTTACTCGACCACGCAATGTTGCAAGTTCAGATGTAAATTGTTCTTGAAGTTTTTGGAGAGTAGTTAAATCTTCTTTCTTAACTAAATCACCAGTACTAGTAGCAATCAGTTCGTTGATTCTATCTAAGCAAGCATTCAATCCCGCAGCAAATTCATAACGGCTTAAGGCGCGATTTCCTTTATAAGTGCTGTCAGGATATCCTACAATGCAACCGTAACGTTCCACTACCGATTGCAGTGCAAGAAAAGCCCAATCTGTTGTTTTGACATCAGATAATTGAGATACTGAGTTTACTTGAGCGATCGCATTCGATTCTAAAGGATTAAAATTAGTTGAAACTCCGCTACTGTTGTCTTTGTCTGCGCTCTCAAAATTGTTTACATAATTTTCAGCAATTGATTGAGCAGTTGCAGGAGATGCACCCAGCGAAATTAAAGCAGTAAGTAAGCACAGCCAACTGACTTTTTTGGTACACATTAACTTGTAGTAATTCACACCCGTTTCTCACACACAAAAGAAAACACCACTGTTTGTTGCGAATACTGTATTATTCACAAGCTAAAGCTAACTTGCTAAAGCAAGCTATCAAGAATTAAATACTCTGTTTGCTGAAAGTTTCCCGATTAAATACGCGAATTGCTGCCGTACAAAATTTCTTTGTACAGAATTCATATAATATCTAAGCCAATGTATGGACTTAGAGTAGTTGCAGCTTTTATCAAGTTCAAAATTGCAATTTTAACAATTACTTAGTCGTTAGGAAAGACTTCATTGCTTGAAAAACTACTTTTTGAAATTTCTAAACTACTTAAACTTTATAGATACACTATAGTTTTGATAAGTGGTACTTTACCATATATTTTTTACAAAAATAAACACTTTTAAAATTTTTACTTTTGAGGTATATAAAAATAACATTAAAGTATTATCTAAGATTATAAGAAATAAATTTTTGATAATATTAAAATATATAACGCGGTCGTTCCTGACTTTTCACGGTAAGTCTTCAAACACCGAAAAAGCGTGGGTTTTTCCACAAGATAATTATCAATAGCTCTGAGCTAATGATAATGGTTAACAGAAAAATCAGGGCTTGGAAACCCTCGAAATGACCTTTTCCACATACCGTGAAAAGTCAGGGTCGTTCGTGCAATCAATAATGAGTTGATAGCGATTCCCAGTTAAGTGATGTACAGATAATATTTTGAAACGCAGAGGGACGCAAAGTAAAGCCAGTGCGTTGCGCGGGTTCCCCGCGTTGTAGCAACTGGCGTAGCGCAGAGGTATGCAGAGATTTGTACCTCAGCAGACTAGGAAATGCTATATCCCTCTTCTGTCACTCTCCGGAATAAGCAAGTAGTAAAGAAGTTAAATCATTCAGAAGCATAACAGGGTTTAAATTGATTCATTGCGGCAATTAAATGATTGAATCCCAGTAACAAATCTGAATTTGGGAAAATACTTAACCAGGGATAAATTAACCAAAATAGTAAAAGTGGTTGGATAATGAGACGCAGATTATTTAAAGTATTCTTCCATCCAGATTCATGGTTCCATTGCGGATGATTAGAAAAATCAACATCACTATTTTCTTGTACCTCAGTCCCAAATTTACGAGGTTGATTTAAGCTTAAGAAGACTGGCGAATTTAAACTAATCATCGTGTAAACACAAAAAATAATCTCCCACCACCTCTCAATATGTTGGAAATTAGTAAAACGGTAATCTGTCCAGCCTAGTTCCTGTTTACACTGTCGAAACCCATATTCTACCCAGGTTCTTAATCCATATAAGTCACCTAAGATTTTCTTGAGATTACCTTGCAAATTCGTCATCACGAAGGAGGTAGAATTTTCCGGCATGGTTTCTGGATCAGTAGTTATTTCCCAGTAAGTTATGGCTCTTTTTTTACCATAAACTATTTCCCTAATGTATCTAATTTCTGATTTCTGATTGCTAAATGTTCTCTCAAATTTACACCACTTATTCGCCCTAACGCTCTGTCCTGCTGGCAACCAGACTCCATGATTATTTCTTATCGCTACGACATAATCTAATTTGTATTCAGCTAGTTTTCTAATAAATTGGCTGCTTTCACCATATAAACTATCCGCTAGTACTAATTCAATAGTAAAGCCTGATTCAATTAGCTCTGTAATAATTTCTGATGCTAACTCTATTTTAGTTTTGTATTTATCTGATTCTTTTAGCGTCCCTTTTGGTTTGAATATTTTTACACTTCAAGGAAAAGTTATATTAGAGTAAAGTCCATAAGCATTGACTGAAACTATTCCATTATCGACTTTTCCGACACTCCCTAAATATTGCCTGGCTACATAATCAGTCTTTTTACCTTTTTTCCTATCTCCTGTTTCATCTATTACTACTGTAATTGCATTGCCATCCAATGCTTTTTTTAGTTTATTTAATCTTCGTTGTTTTAATTCCTCTACTGACCAACCTGAATTAGCTAAAAAATGATCTAATGACTGTGCAGAGTTTATACTTACGGCTTTCGCTATCTCTGGTAACGATTTTCTTTTGATTGGTGACATTATCCCCAGATGTAAATATTTGAAGCACTCATAATTTCTTACTTCTTTAAACAGGTCTTTATACTCTGCACAATATTCATCTACGATCGCAACTGTTGGGTGAGCGTCTCTCGCCAAATGCTTGAGGATTTGTAATTCTACATCCATTGCCCTACTTATCTTTCAGGGTTTTCTTTTTTTATTCTTTTATTCAGAATACCCGGAAAGTGACACAAGAGGGATATTGTCAGGCGAAACAATCTAGGACTTACGCACTATACAAATCAACCAAAACGTGTATTACGGTATTTAGTCTTTTCAGAGGCTTCAGATAACCCTGATTTATTCCGACATTTGCGATCGCTGGATGCAAAACATGGCTAAAATACCCAAATTGTGTTTAGTACTTATGTACGATGCGTAAGTCCTACAATCGTATTGTCAGCCAAAACAATGCCATTGCAACTCTAAAAGACTTGTGTGTATAGCGTAGCTTTACAAAGAAAGAGGTATTGTTAGACAAGAGTGAACAGTCAGATTAATAATAGCTGCCAGATTTCCGATGTTCTAAAGCCGTGACACCATCATTTGCCAACACTTCACCGCGATCGATGACGGCATAAATTAACCATCGATCGCCACATTCCATTTGCACTTTGTTGACCATTGTTACAAATGTGCTGACTTAGTTTAGTGGTTGCAGCAATAGGCAATTTAATAAAGTATTGAAGGTAGAAATGTGCCTACTGGCTCGTTGTACAGTCCCATACTCATCAATGTCATTGGTCGAACTATGTGCAATCCTTTCTCTAAGCACCAGCGCAGTAACTCAGTATTGCGCGTTGGCAAGAGAAATCCTGATTCGGAAATTGCTGTTGCAGCGCTCAGTAGTGCTTTGAGGTCTTGATTACTGTGTGCAACTGCGTGTCCATCCAAGCCAAGTACAGTTATGTATCCTGTAATGCAACCGTTATGTTCAACTACTGTAAGCGTTTGCTGCTCAATTGCATCAAGTAATTCGATCTGGCGAACATGACCATGAACTTGAAAACAGAGTTGGTTGCAGATATCGATATCTGCTGCGGTTGCTTTACGAACCACATAGCCTAAAACTTCAAGTTGAAGCGCCGTACCTTTTAGGACTGCAAGCGGTTCTCGCACACGAAATCCGAGTTTAGTATATAAGGATAATGAACTACTATTATAAGCAGCTTGCACTAATCTGACACCTGCAAACTCTTGCTGCCGTGCGTAATCTAAGACGTATTGCATGAGATGCCTACCAATTGAACGTCCTTGCGTTATGGGGTTAACAGATAGCGGCCCAATTCCAGCAATTGCCCCATTATTCCAGAGGAAATTACTGCCCACAATATGTCCATCTAGCTCTGCTACAACCGAGTAAACATTTTGACGTTTAAGTAGAGACGAAAACGATTTAATTGTAGCTTCAGGAGAAGCCCAGTCTATGGTAAGATTATATCGTTCATCGAGGATCTTAAACGCTTGGTAAGAGATTGAACCGCACTCATGAGCATCTTCAATCCTTCCCTCTCGCAAAATGAAGTTTGTGCTTTTCATAATAGGTATACTAGCCGTTTCAAGATAGTAAACTACTAAAGGGAGATGCATGAAAAAAATCAGAGGCGGAATAGAAACGTAGTGCGAGATTTATTAATAAAGATATGGCTGCGGCAAGACTTGTGTGTATACCGTAGTCTTAAGAGGAGAGAGGAATGAAAGTGAGGTTTTCCAGATCCCGTGAAACAATGGCATTGTCAGTCGAAACAATGCCATTGCAACTTTAAAAGACTTGTGTGTACTTGACTTTTCACGTTATTTAGGAAAGCCCACGAAAAACCTAACCCCCTAACCCCCAACTCGTTGCGGGAAGGGGGAAAATTCAAAGTCTCTCTCCTAAAAGGAGAGAGATTTAGAGAGAGGTTTTCTACATACTATAAAAAGTCAGATTAATAATAGCTGCCAGATTTCCGATGTTCCAAAGCCGTGACACCATCATTTTCTAACACTTCACCGCGATCGATGACGGCATAAATTAACCATCGATCGCCACATTCAAGCTGATTTTGCACTGTACATTCTAAATAGGCTAATGCCTCATTCAAAATTAAACAACCATTATCAGCAGTTTTTGTGGCAAGATTTGCAAAGGGATTATCGCCCAAAGTGCTATGACGAGAAAAATAACGTCGGACATTTCTTCCTTCTTTAAGGATATTCAGCACAAATTTATCGCCGGGATGATGCATTAACTCTGCATTTTGCTCGTTAGCGATCGCAATCATAATTCCTGGTGGGTTAAAAGTTGCCTGCGATACCCAAGAAGTTAAAACCCCTTTGTGAGTTTCTTCATCACGAGTTGTCACAACACAAAGAGAACCAACAATCCGCCCCACCGCTTGTTCAGTACGATCTACATGGGTTTCTGTCACGATGTGGCGAGAAGAACGCAGTTTTTTAGTTTTCTTCAAGTTTTGGGCAAACAAAGCACCAGCTTCTTGACACTGCTGAAGAATCTCAGGAGTCGGACTGAAACGCACCCGAATTGTTTCAAATCCTAATTGATAATTAGCATCTTTGAGCTTGCTTTCTATTGAATCTATCGCCTCGCCACTCCAACCGTAAGAACCAAACACCCCTGCTAACTTAGTTTTAGCTGCTACCGAGAGAACTATTCCTAAAGCTGTTTGAATTTGAGTTGGTGCATGTCCGCCTAAAGTGGGTGAGCCAATAATCAAGCCATCGCAGCTTTCTACAATGCGGTTGATCTCCGCAGAATCGGCTAGTTCGCAGTTGATTGATTCTACATTAACTCCATTTTGGATCAAACCTTGAGCGATCGCATTCGCCAGAATTGCTGTATTTCCATAAGCAGAAGCATAGAGCAAAGCGACACTCAATTCTTGAGATTTTTGTCCTTGACACCATTGACGGTAATCATAAGTAAAACGGCTGAGGCTGTAACGGACAACTGGCCCGTGTGCTGGGGCATAACATCTGGCTCCCAAAACCGATATTTTATCTAAGGCTACTTCGACTTGTTTGGCTTGGGGCGCATGGAGACATTCAAAATAGTAACGACGTTCCGCATCTAATCCCTTCCAATCTTCATCAAACAAAGTATCTTCGCAAATATGAGCGCCAAAAAGTTTGTCTGTGTAGAGAATTTTTGTAGCGGCATCGTAGGTACAAAGTCCATCTGCCCACCGGGGAGTCGGTACGGAGATAAATGATAGAAGATGTCCTTGTCCTAAATTTAGAGTATCTTGCGATCGCATCGCTTGAATAGGTGATTCAAATTCGGGAAAGGCAGTTTTGAGAGCATTGGCGGCGGGACGAGAACAAATGAGAGTGGCTTGAGGAACCAGAGAGAGTAATACTTGCAAAGTTGCTCTGCGGTTCGGATTGACATGACTAAGAACAATGTAATCGAGGGAGATGAAATCTAGATGTTGTGCTAGTTGCTCAAGGTAAATTTCGGTAAAAGATTCGCCGGGAGGGTCAATTAAAGCCTTTTTATCAGCTTGAATTAGATAAGAATTCGCTGTAGTTCCCCGTTGGCGGGAATATTCCACCTCAAATTTTAATCTGTCCCAAGTCCGCGATCGCAAAATCAGAGTATTTTTACCAATTTCAGCAACTTGTACATCTCTGCTATGGTTGGGCATTAATGTGGCAGCAGACATAATAACCTCTCTTAATAATGGGGAATTGGGAATTGGGCATTGGGCATTGGGGAGGCAGTGCGGTCTTCTCCCAAGGGGAGACGCCAAGGGCGATGGGGTCTCCCCCAACGGGAGAGCGAGTTCCTCTTTGTTGAAACAACAAGACCGGACTCGCTCACCAAGTGGAGCAACTGCCGTCATTGGGCATAACAGAAGATTCAGACGCGATTAATCGCGTCTCTACCCACTTCCGTTCGACTACGCTCACGGCAAGCCTACTTCCTATTTTTAATGACCATTGGTTTGTGTTAGTTCAGACTTTGCTCGGCTTCTATAGCGTTTAGATACTTCTTGTTCCGGGTCGATACCTTCAAAAGTTGGGGGTAGCCAAACTCGCAGGAATAGTAGAACTCCTAACACTAATAAAAAGGCACAAGTTGCTAAAACTTGACTCCAACTTGTTTCTAAAACACCTTTAACAATGACTTCTCGCAATGCGGAAACGATAGAAACTTCAACAGCTACTCCAATAGATACTCGATGTTCTTGTAGGTAAATAATCAGCAGTCGGAATAGCTCAACTAAGATAAGTAAAAAGAGAATATCGGCAGTAACAGCATGAAAATCTAGAGGTGGAAGTAAGGAGAGAAACATATCTCTCACCTGAAGCACCATGAAGCTAAATAAACCGATACACAAAGAAATTACAATTACATCTTGGATAAATTCCAAGCTTCGGACAACGCGCCCACGATTAATTTCGTACATCGTAATCGGGGTATTTTCAACAGATTTATACATAGTTTTTAGGAGACGCGATGAATCGCGCCTGTACTAGAGTGGGTAGAAACGCGATGAATCACGTCTGTAGGGAGCAGAGGAGCCTAATGACAAATGACCAATGACCAATGACAAATGACAAATGACCAATGACAAATGACAATTTAGTAATGATTGCCAATTTTCCGGTGATGGGCGGCTGTAAGTGCATGTAAGTTGGCAACTCTTCCAGTTTGGACTGTGCTATAAATTACCCAATGATCTCCACAATCCATACGGCTAGTAATTTCACATTCCATGTAAGCTAAAGCTTCAGCTAAAACGGGCGATTCATTTTTACCTGGATATGTTTTCACTCCAGCAAATCTATCTGCGCCAGGAGCAAAACGCTTGAGGAAATGTTTCATTAATCCTTGATATTTGCCTTCTTCTAAAACATTTAAAACAAAGCGATCGCCAACGTGCATCAAGGATTCAATTGCCCGATCTTTGGAGACTGCGATCGCTACTCCTAAAGGCTCAAGACTGGCTTGTGTCACCCACGAAGCCAACATCGCACTCTGAATTTCTCCTTTTTTGGCAGTGATAATGTATAATCCTGTGGTAATACGCCCTAAAGCTTTTTCTAGCTCGGTATTGATAGATTTGATTTGTTTTATGGTGCGATCGCGGGTTAACCATTGACCCATATCTGTCCCCGCTTCATCACAAAGTTGTTCCGTTGCTTGGGTAGGAATTTCCTTAACTAAAATAGGCGGAAAAGCTTCGGTTAATCCCAGTTCTTGAAACTTATTGCGTAACGGGTAAATGGGTTCATCTTCTCCCCCTCCCGACTCTAATAAACCAATTGCTTGTTTCTTATGAACAGCAGCCAAAATTGTACTTAAAGCAGCTTGAATCATTACCGAAGATTGGGGTGGCATTGCAATTACTAAACCAGAAGCTTGTGCAACTAATTCTCGAACTTCTTGAGGTTCTGCACTATTGAGGTCTACTAATTCTATTGCTACACCTGTTTTTGCGCATCCATGTGCAATGTTACGGACTAAATGTTCGCTATGCCCGTAATCTTCAACATAAAATAGAGTTACTAAAGTCTCTGTTTTTGCTTGTTCTAAACTCCAGTTTTGATATCGTCCCAGCCATTCGGAGATATAGTTTTGTAATAAAGGGCCATGTCCTGTAGCAACAGTTGCTATTTCTAACTTTTCAATCCGCTTTAAAGCTGCCAAGACAGACCGGGCATTCGGCCCCATGAGACAATCATAGTAATATTTAAAATCTTCCTCAAGTAAGGTGATATTTTCATCATAAGTGTGGTCATCACAGTAGTGCATCCCAAACACATCGCAAGTGTAGAGTGTGGAAGTTTTATGGTTATAGGTCAAGATTGTGTCAGGCCAGTGTAAGTTAGGTGCAGAGATAAATTCTAATTCGTGTCCGTTGCCTAAATCTAAGCGTTCTCCACTTTTCACCTGCATTGATTTAAAAGGCTGGTGAACCATATTTTCTAAAAATTGAATAGCTACCTTTGCACCAACAACAGTAATGGAGGGAGCTAATTCCAAAATATCTTTCACTAAGCCACTGTGGTCTGGTTCTGTATGGCTAATAATCAAGTAATCTATCTTAGTCGGATCGATTAATCCCGTCACTACCTCAAGATATAATTGCTCAAACTTTCGGTGAGATGTGTCAACTAAGGCAATTTTTTCTCCTTGAATTAAGAAAGAATTATAGGTTGTACCATTCCGTAAACCGAACTCGATATCAAAACGTTCTCTATCCCAATCGAGACAACGTATAGCAGTCGTTTGAGGAGCGATTTCAACAGTTTCAATCGTCAAACGTCCAGGATTGGAAATAACTTGAGTAAGCTGTGTGAGTGCAACCATTTCTTTTCTCCAAAAGAATATTATCTGGAGCGAGCGTTATGTTTCCTATATTTACCTGAAACACTCAATTAGTAAAATGCCAATTTCTAAAGCTAATCATTAGAAAGATTTATTCATCATTTAGCTTGACTTACCATTGAATTACTCAATGTTTATCATTATTTTTATATTCGATAATGAACGTGAGAAAATGCAAATTCTAAGTTAGAATCTTGACAGATGTCGTTAACCTTAATTACTCCTCCTCTACAGCAAATCAACAGCGAAATCGCCCGTCACGCTGGTGTTGAACTGTATGTGCTACGCCTGGATCTCATGCACCCGTGGGTTAACGGCAATAAATGGTTTAAGCTGAAATACAATCTTTTAGAGGCCAAAAAGAAAAATTTCACAACACTGCTAACCTTTGGCGGCGCTTATTCCAATCACATCTATGCAACTGCGGCGGCTGGTAATCTTTTCGGTTTTCGCACCATCGGCGTAATTCGTGGAGAGGAGAGGCTACCATTAAACGCAACGCTGGGTTTTGCTGTAAAACAGGGTATGCAGCTTGTGTATCTGAACCGCGAAATGTACCGACAGCGCAACACACCAGCGTTAGAAGAATATCTACGACAAAGTTTCGGTGAGGTGTTTATCATTCCCGAAGGTGGGAGTAATTTAAATGGTGTACGCGGCTGTACAGAGATAATCGATCGTGCCGCATTTAATCATATATGCGTAGCCTGCGGTACTGCCACCACACTAGCAGGTATTGCGCTTTCGTTGCATGAAGGACAAAAAGCGATCGCTTTTCCCGTATTGAAAAATGGGACATTTCTTGCGCAAGAAATCGAAAGTTTATTGACAAATTACCTCGCCTCTGATTTACCTACACCATATAATTCTCCCGCTTCCTGGGAATTGGTATGTGATTATCATTTCGGCGGCTATGCAAAAGTGAACGACGAGTTACTACTATTTAGCCAACAGTTCACACAGGAACATGGTGTACCCCTCGATTACGTATATACCGCCAAAATGTTTTACGGAGTGATGGATTTACTACAGCAGGGATTTTTTTGTAGAGGCGATCGCTTGTTGCTAGTACACACAGGCGGCTTACAGGGCAACATCGGTATGGAAGAAAAGTTGCAGAGATTTTCTAAAATCTGAGTTGCCACTTAATTAAATATCAGTTACCTTTGTATGGAATTTTACTTGACTAAGTGAAATTTACATATCAATCTTGATATTTACTCAACGTTAGGTAAGGTAAAGTTAATGTTTACATACGCCGATCGCATTAAGCCAGATGGTCACAGTATTACTACCTATTTAGAAAATCTCCTAGCTAAAAGGTATCAAATTCCCACTTTTCAACGAGATGTTGTTTGGGAGAAAGAGAATGTAAAAAAACTCTGGGATAGTATTTATAAGTTTTACCCTTTAGGAAGTATTTTAATTTGGAAAACCAGTACTAAGCTAGAAAGTCATAGGCAAATAGGAGGTATCAAATTTGCTGATGATTTTCACTCTAATGAATATCAGTATATTTTAGATGGTCAACAAAGAACGACTACTCTTTTAACATCAATTTATGGAGGAAAAATTGAGAAAAAGGAGAACTTTGATCCAACGCTATACATAGATTTTACAGTTGAATTCACTGAGATCACAGATGATACAAGTTACACAAAGCGATTTTTATTTTGGGATGAAATTGATGATAATAATGGTCAAATAAAAGCAAATAGTGGCAAGAAAAAACGTCATGAAGAAAAACTCATTGTTAGTTTAAGAGATATCATTAAAAATCCTGTGGAAATAGAAAGAAATCTTCACAAAAATGGATATGGTGACTTTGAAAATCCCTATATGCAACAATTCAGAAGGATTAGGGAAGCCTTATATAGTTATCAAATTTCCTTCATTGAGTTAAGAGGTATTGAAGTTGCAGAAGTGTGTCAAATATTTGAGCGGATTAATCAAGCTGGTAAACCCTTGGATATCTTTGATATTGTGGTTGCTAAGACCTTTCGTTCTGAAAATAAGACAAATAATATCTCTGGATTTTATCTTCGTGAATTATTTGATAAATTTAAACAAACTATTTCTAGCAGTCAATATGCCAATATTGATAATTGGACATTGCTACAGATGCTAGCTGTAGTAGTAAAACTTGAATTTCCCGAAGCTGGGATACAAAATATTACTGACATGTATCTTAATAAGCTAAAAACAGAACATATTGAAGCTGTATGGTCTAATTTTAAAATAGCCGTTGCAAAAACTTTTGATTTCTTTGATAATATTTTGCATATTAAAGGTGGAAGATTAATCCCTTACCGATATTTTTACCTGACTATTACAGCATATTTTTATCGGAATGATAAACCAGATTATAGTTTTTTAAATAAATATTTTTGGTATTATAGTTTTCATAATGCAGATTTACTAACAAACACTACACACCTCTGGGAACATATATACTTTGTTAATCAACAAAAGGTTAATAGTACTTACTCATTCAATAAGTTTGATATTGATAAAAATTCGCTCAGGAAATCTTTCTACAGTTATAGAGGTCGCTTATCCAGAGCAATCCTATCACTTTATGCAAACCACAAGCCGCAAGATTGGGCAAAACCTCATAGAGATGTTTTGTCTAATGTTTATTATTTGTTAACAGATAAGCCTAACTTACACCATATATTTCCAGTTAACTTTATTAAACAGAGTGGTATTGCTAGTCAAATAGAATGTGACAGCTTGATGAATATTGCCTATTTGTCTCAAATAACTAATTTGAAAATTAGCGATAAAAATCCATTAGATTATCTCAAAGAATATGACGATCCTGATTTAGAAACAGTGCTACGTTCTCATCTTATACCTACGCTCATTCTTGAATGGTCAAGAGCCGATGCACTTCCAGAAAACGCCCTAACTATTTTTATTGAAGAAAGAATAAACCTCTTATTAGAGGCTTTGAGGCTAAAGTTAGAAGGAATTGAATTTAATGTTTTTGATATGGGCGATCGCACAGATAATATTTAGTTTTAGAAAAGCGATTGTCTAAAGAAGAGATATTGCTGGCTTTTATGCTTACCGTTTATTTTGTAAACTTTGAATGGTAGCGATCGCATGTTTTGCCACAATATCAATTTCCTCTTCTGTATTAAACCTGCCAATGCCAAACCGCACGGAGGCATAAGCTAGCTGTTGAGGGTGTCCCAAGGCTGTGAGAACATGGGAAGGAGCAGTATTTGCCGACGAGCAAGCTGAACCAGAAGAAACTGCCATTACTGGCTGCAATCCTAGCAAAAGCGCGGCTCCATCCACTCCCTCAACACTGATACTCAAGTTTCCCGCCAATCGCTGTTGAAGATGTCCGTTGAGATGAATTCCTTCAACTTGCGATAGCTGTTCCCATAATTTTTGTCTTAACTGGGTGAGACGTTGGGTTTCTGTCGGTTGTTCAGCCAAAGCGATTTCTACAGCTTTGCCAAAGCCGACAATTTGCGGTGTATACAATGTACCAGAACGCATTCCCCGCTCATGTCCGCCGCCGTGCTGCTGGGGAGCCAGTTGCACTCTGGGGTTGCGTCTGCGAACGTATAGCGCTCCAATGCCTTTGGGGCCATATACTTTATGTGCTGTTAGCGACATTAAGTCAATTTTCATCGCTTGCACATCTAAGGGAATTTTACCAATAGCTTGGGCGGCATCGGTGTGGAAAATGATTTGGTGTTCATGGCACATTTCCCCAATTTCTGCCAAAGGCTGTAACACGCCAATTTCATTATTTGCAGCCATCACCGAGACTAAAATCGTTTCAGGACGGAAAGCTTTTTTTAACTCAATTAAATCAATCAATCCATCTTTTTGGACAGGGAGAATAGTAATTTCAAAACCAAGACTTTTTAAATAATTACAAGGATCGATTACTGCACTATGTTCAGTGGCAACAGTAATAATATGCTGACCTTTTTTAAAATAAGCTTCAGCAACACCTTGAATCGCTAAATTATTTGCTTCTGTTGCACCACTTGTAAACACAATTTCTTCTGGTGTGGCGTTGATTGCTGCTGCTAAAATTTCTCGCGTTTGCTTCACAGCAGCTTCTGCTTCCCAACCATAAACATGACTAATACTTGCTGGGTTGCCAAATTTTTCTGTGAAGTAGGGAATCATTGCTGCTAATACTCGTTCATCTACGGGTGTAGTAGCGTGGGAATCAATGTATATAGAACGAATCGACATAATTATTAACTCAAACTTTGACTCAAATTTTTTAATACGCTTAGAACTTGATACAGTTCATTTTTTCTCCTCAACAGCGTAAACTCATCAGACAATGCATACTTTGGTATATTTTGTTTAGTCAGTTTTATAAAAATGAAATGACTACCATTTGTTACTAATCCAAAAGCAGGTTTGTCTTGATTAGGATTAGCCAACATATAAACAAGTGCTTGAGGTACGGCTTCTAAAAGAGAAAAGCTAGACCTTTTAGATTCAATGACTAACAACCACAACTTTTCTTGAATAACTAGAACATCAATACGTCCTCTAATAATTTCTTATTCATCTTCCAAGGCAATTTCAATAGATTCTTCAGTAGCGATAAAAAATGGCTCTTGATAGAATCCTGCCAAGTCTAATAAAGGAGATAGCACTATCATCTTAACTGCACTTTCTAAAAGCGGTGGGTGTTTTACCAATCTCATAAAATTAGTTTTCACCCTGTCTAGATATTGCTTTTCTATATCTGTGATTTCTGGGAGAGTGTCAAACCACTCTGTAAAACAATCTTCATTTTCAGCTTGTTGCAGACCAAACTTTGCTTCTAAATCAGCAAGGCTGACATTATGCGCTGGAATGGCTTTAACCATAATATTATTCAACTGAATATACTACTATCTAACAGTTTGAGTTGTTACTTTGATGATAACGTTACTGGTTTCCACATTGATTTGACCAATTTGACTCACTTGGAATTTTACGTGGCTGCTAATTCTCGCAATTTAGTTAAAACTGCTTGAGCATGACCTTTGGTTTTTACGTTGGGCCAAGTATAGACAATAATTTTATCCGGTGAAATTAGAAAAGTTGACCGAGCAACACCCATATATTCTTTACCCATAAATTTTTTCAATCGCCAAGCGCCGTAGGCTTCGATTAAAAGATGTTCTGGGTCACTTAAAAGGGCGATCGCCAAGTTATGTTTGCTGATAAATTTACAATGGGATTTACCCAAATCTGGACTTACACCTAAAATTTTCGCTCCCAGTGCGCTGAAATCTTGATACAACTCGCTGAAATCTTTCGCTTCGGTGGTACAGCCCGGTGTATCATCTTTGGGGTAGAAGTAGAGGACAACCCACTGACTGCTGAGGTCGTCGAGAGTGACTAAATTGCCATTTTGGTCAGGAGTGGAGAAATCTGGCGCTGGTTGTCCAACTTGGGGAATGTTGCTCATGATGGGATGTGAGAGATTGCGTAAGCGTAACTCGTCGTGGATATCGCTTTAGAATTGTACATATATTGAGCGATCGCCTACGCACGTAACCATTCATAATTTGCTGATAATGCCTAAAGATATGCAACGCGAATTTACCAACCGCGATGAATTGGTAGCCTACCTGCGCGAACAATTCCCAGGTGCAGCAGAACGCGATAACCACATCAGCGAAACTGTGGGGGGACGCCAAGCGGCAGAAACAGCGCTGCAAAAAATCGACCCCCTTCGCTACGCCCAAACACGTAATTTTTTCGCAGGTGCTATCACACGTCTTTCGCCTTACATCCGCTATGGCGTTTTGAGTTTGCGAGAAATTCGAGATTATGTCCTCAATCACGTACAGCACCAAGAGGATGCTACGAAACTAATTAACGAATTAGGTTGGCGCGACTACTGGCAACGGTTGTATATGAAGTTGGGGGATGAAATCTGGAAAGACCAGGAAGAGTACAAAACTGGTTATACTGTGGGCGAATATGCGCCCGAATTGCCGCAAGATATCAGAGAAGGAATTACAGGCAGAGTTTGCATTGACAGTTTCAGTCATGATTTGAGAGAAATTGGTTATCTACATAACCACGCCCGAATGTGGCTAGCTGCTTATATTGTTCATTGGCGGCGTATTCGTTGGCAAGCTGGAGCCAAATGGTTTCTTGAGCATCTTTTAGATGGAGATCCTGCTAGTAATAATATGTCATGGCAGTGGGTTGCTAGCACCTTTAGTCAGAAACCGTATTTTTTCAACCGTGAAAACTTAGAACGCTACACCAAAGGCATTTATTGCGAGAAATGTCCCCTTTACGGTCATTGTGATTTTGAAGGCAGTTATGAAGAATTAGAACAGCGACTTTTTCCCAAAGGCGAATTTAGCAAACAACCTAATAGCCAAAGTTGGCAGCGTGATAAAAAAGGGAAGAGGAGCAGGAGAGCAGGGGAGCAGGGGAGATGAGGGAGATGAGGGGACAAAGGGATAAACAAAACTCCTAACTCTTAACTCTTAACTCTTAACTCAGCACTCCTAACGCCCAATGCCCAATCCCCAATGCCCAATGCCCAATGCCCCATAACAAATGACAAATGACAAATGACTAAACCAATTGTTTGGGTACATGGAGATTGCCTCAGTCCAAATAATCCCGCATTACACAAATACCCGGATGTTCCAGCTATCTGGGTTTGGGACGAGGCTTTGATAGAAGAATGGCAATTGAGTCTTAAACGTCTGACTTTTATCTACGAATGTTTGCTACAGTTACCTGTTGTTATTCGCCGTGGCAATGTAGCACAAGAAATTTTAGCTTTTGCTCAAGAACATGATGCTAATTTAGTTGTCACAGCCAATAGTCCCAGTCCCCGATTTGATGATATCTGTAATCAAATGGAGCGTTCTATAGCAGTGGAAGTGTTAGAGGTAGAACCGTTTTTTGGCTATGACGGCTATATTGACTTGAAACGGTTCTCGCGCTATTGGAAAGTGGCTCAAAATTATGTTTATCAAAAGCCTTCGCCCTAAATGTCTCTTATAAATTGGGCTACGGTGTACACATATCTTGGTAATGAAGCATAAACCCTGGATTTACCCCCCTTAATCCCCCCGATGTATTGGCTACGGTGTACACATATCTTGGTAATGAAGCCTAAACCCTGGATTTACCCCCCTTAATCCCCCCTTGTAAAGGGGGGAAACAAGAAAATCTAGTTCCCTCCCCTTTACAAGGGGAGGGTTAGGGTGGGGTAATTCAAGGACTGGTAGTGATTCCATAACTTGTGCGTACACCGTAGCCCAATTTGGGAGAGGGACTTTGAAATTCGCTCCCCTTCTCCCAATTTGGGAGAAGGGGTTGGGGGATGAGGGCGGTTAATTTTACTTAAAAGATTTTGATTGATTTTTTAAGTAAAATTAACTTATAAGTTAATTACAACAATTGCTGCAATCATTTAAACCTTTCTTATATATGGAGGAATAATTGTTGCAAAGTATTAAACCTTTCCAGAAATTGCTTATATATTTCTTGGAAATACTTAAACCTTTCTTATATATGAAGGAACGATTGTTGCAAAGTATTAAACCTTTCCAGCAATTGCTTATATATTTCTTAGAAAGACTTAAACCTTTCTTATACATGAAAGAGCAATTGTTGCAAATGCTTCAATTTTGGCAACTAGGGTTGCAGGTTAATCGAGTTACGAGTGCTGAGTTGCAAGTTAGATTTTTCACTCAGCAGTTTTTATTCTATTGAGGTTTGTAAATAATTTGTATATCTGCAAGGAATATTCCTTTAGACTGAGTTTCAATTGAAAAAATGTAGGAATAAACACAAATGCATTCGTTAAATATATTTTGTCACGAATCTGTAGTTGCTGTTTCCTTTGTCGCTTGCATTATTGGACTGTTGTTACTGTGGGATGGTAAGCAGCAAACAAATGAGATGGAAGAAACAGAGCGAATTCTGTTTAGAATGAGCTTTAGTTACTGGCTAGTTTACTGTGTAGCTTTTGGCATCGAAAAAATAGTTTTACCTGGCTGGGAATCTGTAGTCATGACTTTGAAAATAACTACGGCTCTGTCATATTTCTTAACTTTTTCTTGTATTGTTAGTCTACCACTACACAAATTTGCAGTACATCGAGTTGAGGAATAGTTATTGGGTATGGGGCATGGGGCATGGGGCATTGGGTATGATTAACATCTCATAGCGATCGCTAATGCAGCTTCTAGTTGATCTTGGGACAAAGTTGTTAAAATAAAGACCTCTTGTACCGTTTTCCCCTGCCGCGCAATGACTTTATAGCCGCCGCGAATAGGTACTGAGACGCGTAATTGCATTTTTGGACAGTGACCTTTTGACCGCCCAATCACTCCCGGCGTCACAGTTTGGATACCATCCTGCTGACAAAGACGTTCTAAAATGGGGATAAGACCAGAAAGGTGTGTTGAGTGATTCCATACCAGTCTGGCAGCTTTTTGTGAAGCTGTGCGCAGGGGATCTACGGAGGGTTTGCCCATAATAATTAAGCTGCTTCTAGAGGTGCCATTGTCAAACCTGCTCGGCGCAGTTGCTGGTGATAGAGTTCCGCAGGTTCTTGGGGCCCGACCCAGACGATCGCTTGACCTTCATAGTGTACCTGATTAGTCAGATCCCACGCGCGATCGCCAGTCATTCCCGGAATATATTTCATCAAACATTCAGACACATGTTGGAATGTATTAAAATCATCGTTTAATACAATCACTTTGTAATTTGGATAAGTCTTACGGATAACTTGATTAGACCGTTCAGGAGCTATAGTTGGTGCTGTGGACATCCCGTAAACATCTGCTGAAAGTGTCATAACCATAAAACAATTGGTCAAGATAATTTTACAAAACTACACTACAAGTAATTAGTTTAGTTTATTGTTTAGTAGTCTGTTGTCATTTGTCCGTTGTCATTTGTCATTTGTCATTTGTCCTTTGTCTTTAATCAATGACCAATGATATCGTGTCCGGCTAAGGACTTATCATTTATACCGCAGTTCTTGCTGGGGGAAGAGGCTTTTGTTTTGCACAGATTCGGTAATAAGTAATTAACCGGACTTGATATGACCAATGACCAATGACAAATGACCAATGACCAATGCCCAATGCCCAATGCCCAATGCCCAATGCCCAATGACCAATGACCAATGACAAATGACAATCTATTTCCAATTATCCCAGTTTTCGTTAAAAATAGATGTATCTGGGAAGGCTGTAGGATTGCCATTTTGTTGCAAAAGCCGTTTGAGTGCTTCTAGTTGTGGCTCTTGTTTAGGTAAATCATCAACTAGTTGGTAAGGTGCGATCGCATTTTTGAGTGCAAAACTAGCTACAGTTCCCGCAGCTGCGCCGGCCGACCATTCAAATGAGTGTACTCGATAGGCAGCAGCAGCAATATGACTAGTTGCAATACTTTTGCCACCTACGAGCAAATTATCAATTTTCTGGGGAATCATTGCCCTCAAAGCAATTTGGAAGGGGTAAGCTTGACCTGCGCCACGTCTTTCGCCGGGACGTTCTGTGTTTCCAGGGGCTTCTGCGGGACTATTCACCATGCAAGGATGGAAATCTATGGCGTAGTGACCAATACCCACAGCATCGGGGAAAATGGTAGAACGAGTCCGTCGCATTGCTTTGTCTGGTGGAATTTTACCGTCAATTACTGATATTGCTTCTAAACCTGCAACTGCTGCTCGTAGCCGACGATACATATCTGCTGGCAGAGTCTTGGAGTAATACTCATCGTTATAATCTCGGCGGGAAATATCAATTTCCCCAATCCCAAAGCCTTCGGCTTGTCCCCAACTGGGGCGGCCAATGATGCGCCGTCCTTCTCGCATATAGGGATATTTTGATAAACCATGCGCTGTCCCCATTGGGGAATTTAAACCAGAAACAAAGCGGTTATTAGTTTGCGGCTTCTTGACACCATCTCCTAATTGAGAATCTGTAGTCCCAGCTACCAGCCAGTAATAAAAAGATAAAGCATTTTCCTCAGCCTTGCGGAGAGTTTCTGTCCGCAGTCCTCCCATCCAACCCCCTGGTTCTAACTGTCCGGTACTTTGTAATTGTTGGCGGGTATAAATTAGGTTATCCTGGGCTGTTCCGGGGCGGTAGTCGTTACCCCAAGTCCAGTTTTGCATGGAGATATCCCCTGGTGTAGGAGCATCAAAACTGACACCGCCGAATTTTGCTGGTTTCCCTTTGTTTGGACTCCAAATGCGACGATAGGTAAAAACTAAATCAAAGCTAGCCAGTCGCGTTAATTCATAGCTGAAATATGGCGCATATTGGGGATAAAATGCAGGCATTGTCTGCGGTTGCGGTTCTTTGGTGGACTCCATTGCAAAGGTGTAGGTAAAACCTTGAGGGCAATAGGGATCATTATTAGCGCTGGAAGCAGAAGGTTCTAGGTAAGAACGAGCATCAATACCTAATCGGTAGGGAACATCAGCAAGGGCGATAATTTCTCCGGTTTCGCTAGCGTCTACGACATACCATTTAGGAGCATCCTCTTTCACTACTTTGGGGATGAAACGGACAATCGTTTTGGTAAACCGAGACGAGTTTTCGTAGCTATAAGAATCTTCAATACTTTGAGATAACGTAAAAGTATTGAGAGGTGGTGCGCCTTTTGGTGGTTGATGTTGAATTGCGATCGCACTATTAATTATTTTGCCATCAGCAGCGATTTCCAAATCCTTAATTACTGTGTTGGGAAACCATTGCAATTTTCCTTTGCCCTGCTTTTCGGCATCTTTAAGCATCTGGGTCAAAATGGCGTGAGCATCATGCGGAAGAAAACACGATTCACTTACCCAGCAGTCACCTGGGTTAAGCTTACCGTATTTACGTCCAATCCGATTTCGTAATTCCAGATAGCCGCGAGAATAGAATTTTAAAGCTCGTTGAGTTGGGCGTTCGTCTAACGCAGATGTTCCTTGAGCAGAAATTTGTCCTCCCAGCCAGTCAGTAATTTCCGTCAGACAAACTGTTCGCCCTGCTAGCAAACCCTCGTAAGCTGTGGCTACACCAGAAAGTCCACCACCCACAACTAAAATCTCACAATTTACACTTTTGTCTGGGGTTCTTGGTGGTGCAGCGATCGCCTCATCAAATACAACTAAACTAGAGATTAAATTAAGACCAATCAGCGATGTTAAGCTAAAAGCTACTTTATGTCTATGTTTCATAGTTAAAAAAACGCTCCAAATCCTGTGTCACCTGTAGACGTTAGCATTTAGGAAATGTCTAGCTCAAGAAATTTTTCTAGAGCAAAAGACGCGATGAATCGCCGTTTTGACATACAGACGCGATGAATCGCCGTTTTGATATACAGACGCGATGAATCGCCGTCTCTACAATACGCGATGAATCGTGTCTTTGTGATGATTTATCACATTTTTGCGATCTATAATTTTCATCAAAAAACCTTAATCGAATCGTATTATAATCATTTCCCCTAACAGGGATGAAAACGAAAGTTGGCATAATAAAATCCCCCCTTCCTACACCCCTGAAAAGGGAGAATTGGTTTAGAGGAGAATGGCACTAATAAATATACAGCCCTTGCTCTAACTGGTTAAGAGCCTCTAGGCTCTTAACCCATTCTGTGAGACTCCGCCTCTAGTAGCTTGACAAGAGGCAGAAAGCCCACTTTAGATACATTCCCAGCCTAGAGGCTGGGAACAAGACGACATAAGCTTTTGGGCTTTTGTTAGTGCCATTCGGGTTAGAGGAGATAACTCAAGGTAATAAACTGTTCCACATTTAACTTGCATATATTGGGCGGGCGAGACGCCCACCCCACAATAAATGTACAATTTCAGATTATGCAAACTAGATGTGGTTTAGCTTATTAGCTTTCGGAAGTTTCCTGAGAGAACTTCTTATGAATAGTTCTTGTGGATTCCCCATCAGCAGCTACCGTTATGAGATAGTCCATTAAACCATCTGAAAAGGGAAGACGTAGGTGGAAAGTACCATCAGGTTTGATTTTGATGGCATGACCGCCAATGTTTACGTTGGTATTTGGTTGAGTTGCTCCGTGAATAATTAACTCAGCATCAGCCACGAACCAAAAATCTCCGTGGGGACGACTGAAAACCCGGACGTTAGCGGAACGGGCGATGAGTAACCAGCGTTCGCCATCAGCAATATAGCCAATTTCAACCATGTAATCGCGATCGCTGACCGGAATCGCCACAAAGCGATCGCGTGCTACTTCTTCAGATTCATACTGCTGGACAAGTTGAGGACTTTGATAACTCAAGTCAATGCCAGTCACATCATAGAGCCGCACTGCTAATTGAGAACCGCCCTGTTGTTGTAGTGCTTCAGACTGAGCTTTGGAAATGTGCCAAGAGACATAAGCCCACTTGGGAGTGCGGGGTGTGAGGACAATACTACTTTCTTCTGGGGTAGTTTCTGCTTCTACATTTGCCGAGCCAATAGCGGTTTCGCTGACTAATGGTACAACATTTTCAACAGTGGAATCTGTTGTCGGCTCTGTGGGCACTGGACTAAAGACACGAACGATCGCAGAACGGGCAATGAATAACCAGCGACCGCCATCAGCGACATAGCCAATTTCAGCTATGTAATCGCGATCGCTGATGGGAATTTCTACAAAGCGATCGTGTGCTGTCTCTTCACATTCATACTGCTGTAACAGGTGCGGAGTTTGATAACTCAAATCAATGCCAGTCACATCATACAGTCGCACTACCAATTGAGAGCCGCCCTGTTGTCTCAGTGCTGCTTTTTTAGCTTCGGAAATCTCCCAAGAGACTTCAGCCCATTGGAAAGTGCGGGGTGTGAGGACAATACTGCTTTCTTCTTCGACATCTACCAAATCAACATCTGTTTTATCAGCGATTGCGACATCATCAACTACGGGATCTGGATTCACAGGGCCGAAGACATGAAGGATCGCAGAACGGGCGATGAATAACCAACGATCGCCATCAGCAAGATAGCCAATTTCAGCTATGTAGTCGCGATCGCTCTGGGGAATGTCCACCAATCCGTCGTTTTCTGTTTCTTCAGATTCATACAGCTTTACCAGCTGCGGAGTTTGATAACTCAAGTCAATGCCAGTTACATCATACAGTCGCACGATTAATTGAGAGCCGCCTTGTTGCCGCAGGGCTGCTTTCTTGGCTTCGGGAATCTTCCAAGCGACATGAGCCGATCCATCAGTATCTGGTGTGAGGACAATACTGCTTTCTTCTTGAGTATCTACCAAACCAATAGCTGTTTCGCCTGCCATTGCCAGATCATCAACTATGGGTTCTGGATTTACAGGACTGAAGACACGAACAATTGCAGAACGGGCGATGAGTAACCAGTGTTCGCCATAAGCGAGATAGCCAATTTCAGCTATGTAGTCGCGATCGCTCTGGGGAATTTCGACAACGCGATCGTGTGCTGTCTCTGCACATTCATACTGCTTCACCAGCTGCGGAGTTTGATAACTCAAATCAATGCCAGTCACATCATACAGCCGCACTGCCAATTGAGTACCGCCTTGTTGCCACAGTTCTGCTTTCTTGGCTGGGGAAATCTCCCAAGAGACATGAGCCGATGTATAAGTATGCGGTGTGAGCACAATACTACTTTCTTCATCAGCATCAACCAAACCACTAGCTGTTTCGGCTGCGATCGTCTCATTTGGAGCATCCGCTCCGAAAGTGCTAGCCCAAGCGCCAACTCCCGCGCCTGCTGCTAAAGCTGCGGCTGCGCCCAAATCTGTGGAGTTAGCTTCTTCAACAGTCGGCTCGGCAGGAAGTTCTGACTCTGGCCAACTTAAAGTGGGTTCGGCTGCGTCCGCTACCACATTCAATGCATCTTTACTCAATACATCTTCTGGAAATTCCGGTAAATCGAGCAGTGAAGATGTATCTGTCTCTGATGCTTCCACATCGGCTGTCGTTTCGTCAGATTCCACTAAAGGCAATTCATCAACTGAGGCTGTATCCTCAGTTGAGGTGATACTCTCTAGCCAGTTCAATTCTGCCTGAAGTTCCTCGTCTGCCCGATCTTCACTAATTGCTGTGTCCCAGTATCCAAAATCAGATGATGCTTGTGGCACATCTGGTAATTCCGGGAGTGGGGCTGTCACCTCAGATGAAGGCAGTTCCACATCAGACAACTCTTCTGGAATATTACCTGGGTAAGGATATGAAGTATTTACTACAGCCGCCGGAGCTTCTATATCCCATGCAATTTCATCAGACTCAGGAGTGTATGTCTCCGTATAATTATTTAGTTCGGATGTCTCATCAGTTGCATTTGGTTCTCTTTCTTTGTTGTTAAAGGTAGACCAGGTAGCCGCCCCGATACCTGTTGCTATAGCCGCACCACCTAAAGCTGCGGCTCCCAAATTGTTATTTTCTGAGCCATTCGCTACGCTCGATGTCGCACCTTCATAGAGGTTAGAAGTACCATTACTTGTCTCTTGGACTAAATTTGCTGTCTGCTGAGTAGCATTTTGATCCAGATCGGATTGTGTTTGAGCGTAGATGTTGAAAGGAGTGCGATCGGGGTTTTCTTGCTCTTGAAAGTCCGGTACTGCTTGTTCCTCCAGCGTCGTTCCATTCAGGGAGGAAACTGTGCCAGCATCGAGCGCCGCCGTTTCTCCATTGGGTGGATGAGGATTTGATTCTGGTAAATTGTCTGTTTCCTCAGGGGGCAATGGGGGTTTTTTGAGAATCCACCATAGTACAGAGCCACCTACAGTTATAAAAAAGACAGGTAGCAGCAACCACAATGGTGTTTCTTTATTTACAATTGGAGCGCTTTGTGTAGGTGCAGCTACAAAGGGCTGTTCGCCAAATGCAGAACTAGTGGCACTAGGGGAAGGCGTAGGTGCTGGTGTCGTTTGGACACCTGGAGCAGCTGCAACAGGTTGTAAGACGCTGGCTGCGATCGCCTCGGCTTCGGCAGTTCTACCTTTTTCTATAGCCTGCTGTCCTGCGGGTGCTAGGGTAAAGCCAAGAAAATCTACTGTGGTTAAACTCTGATCTTTTTTGTAAACGTAAACTAAAGGTTGCGAGAAGGGATATCTCGCATCAGCTGGCAAGGCTTGATGTAATTGCAGAACTCGCACATCTTTCAACTTCGATACCTGATTAGCTAACACATAGCTGATACCGTCTTTGCCCAGTTGTTTGATGATTTCTGCGGTATTATCGTCACTTACTTGGGTAGCATTAGCACCTGTAGCAAATTCAGCAGTTTTGAAGGCTGGATAAGTACGAAAAGTATTGCGAGTTTCACTCGTGTTCGGGCGATCGATGAACCGAATCTTGGCTGAAGGCCCTCCCAGTTGTGACCAATTTGTAATTTGTCCCCGAAAAATCCGGGCGAATTGCCTACTAGTCAAGCTTCCTTTGAAAGGATTCTCTGCACCAACCACGATCGCAATCTTCTCACGCTGCAAACGAACTTGCTCTAGTCCTTGAGCTTTTTCTGCTGGCGTTAACCCGCGCCCCATTGCGACTATATCGATTTTGCCATCTAGCAAGTCTTTCAGCGCTTTCTCAGTGCCGTTAGCAGCAACTTCAACCTTTTTACCGACAAACTGTTTTTCAAAACTTTCTTTCAGGCTTTGGTTGATTGCACTCAAGCTACTGGAACCGTCAATCCGCACTATCGGTTCATTCTGCACTGTTTGTGGCAGTGGCGAAGAGGTAGCTTCAGGTGTAGATTGTGCCAGCATCGGAGCTGATACCACCAGAGATGCTGCCATCGGGGTTGTAGCTAAGGCAACCCATAATAACAGTCTGACTATCAAAGTATCTTTTTTTTCTTGTTGCCACATAAGCCCCTTAATTAAAGTAAAAAATAGAAAGCCTGCCAGTCCTAAATCGCGATCTTTATAAAGATTATGGAGGAGACGGGCTAATTATACATCTGAGTTATCTTTAGTTCTAATTACTTCAAAGCACTTATGCTGATTTATACTTCGCTCTAGCTTGGATAGCATGATAATTTATACTCTAATTGCCAAAGTCTGTTTACTATAAATTCTTCTAAGTTATATTGCAACTTAGAGGTTGTTTGAAAAGTGGTTGGCTGTGATTAAAATTACCCCCCTTAATCCCCCGATACATTGGGGGTAAACCAAAAATCCAGTTCCCTCCCCTTTACAAGGGGAGGGTTAGGGTGGGGTAAAAAATATTTAATACATCAATCATGACTTTTCAAACATCCTCTCATACACAAGTTGGTAGTTTATGACCGCGATTATGAATTATTGAATTACTAAAACTGGTAAAGTGTAGCAAATTCAATATTATTTAACAATATTATTTTCAGTAGTGCTGAGTCTGAGTTATGAGTTATGAGTTATGAGTGCTGAGTTATGAGTTCTATGTGCTAAGTGTTGAGTGCTTTTTCATGCAAGGCTTTTGAAACTCGTTTCACTGAGACTGTCTTAAATGAATACTTATTGTTCAGCACTTATTTGAGATAACAATGACAATCTGGCTTATCTATTAGTGACTCCACCAAAGCATTTAGGGCAGTTGCAGCTAAAGCACCACCTCCCAAAGTCCCTTCAACTGTAATAAAAGGTATCCCTTGTTGCATCAGTTGTCGCTTGGCTGCGGGAGCATGACTAAAGCCAATGGGCATTCCAATTACTAATGCAGGCTGAATTTTTTGGTTAGCTATCGCTTCACAAGCTTCCAGAAGTACTGAGGGAGCATAACCAACTATCAACACACAACCATTACTTACTTGCAGCAATTTTGTTCGCCATTCTCGATGCTGCCAAAAGGCGAGTTCTGCTTCAGTGGCGGTGGTAATATGGGGGTTATCAATCAAGGTTTCGGTGCGGCATCCCAAGTGAAGTAATCGGGTTTGATCTAAAGCAGCAGCAACCGTTTGGGTATCGACAACAATTTGACAACTTGCAGATAAAGCTTCTCGACTAGCGGCGATCGCCTCTCGACTCAATTTCACAAACGATACTAAACTGACATCGCCACAAGCCAAAACCAACTGAGAAATTAAATGCTGTTCAATTTCCGAACGGTGAGACAAATCAGGTAGTAAGCGTTGTAGCGATTCAGTAAAAGCTTCCGAGTGGCTATGAATTTCGGCATCCAAACCACTCCAGAGATTTTCCAATCCCCCCAATCCAGCTTGGGTTTCAACATCAAGTAACTTCAGTTGCGCCAAAACTTCCGCCTGGATAATTTGACAATGGCGATCGCGCCCCAATAATCCTTCTAATGCTGATGCAGTTTGTCGCAGTTGAGAAATTTGTTGCATCACCGCGCGATATTGCTGCTGAAGTTGTCCCATGAGGTTAACCGTTGTGTCGGCTTCTGGTTCCACTTCCAAAATATTGCGAATATGGTTTAGCTGAAACCCCTGCTGTTTGAGTGCGACAATCCGTTGCAACCGGAGAACATCTTTTTTGGTATAGAGACGGTAATTGCTTGGCGATCGCACTGGTTGCGGCAGCAGTCCCAACTGATGGTAATGGCGCACCATCCGCGGAGTTAAACCTCCACCAACCGCATCAGTAAGTTCTTTAATAGTTAAGCAACCAGGGTTCATGATTTACTCCAACAACGGCAAAATTCTTTGTAACTCTTCACAAGCCGCCTGGAGAGATGGCGGTGCATTTTCATCCAAACCTTGATAATACTGATTTACCAAGTTTTCCACGTAGGGTTTACAAGCTGACTCCTTGTTTAATTTTGAATATTCTATTTCTTCATCAACAGTTTCACCTTGTAAATAATGTATCCAAGTTTCAATATTTCTTTTGGGGATAAATATTGCAATCGCTTCTTTAGACTGGCGAATCTGCTGTAAATCTTCTATCAGTGCATCATCTAATTGCTTCAGCCTTTCCTCTACCGTTTTTTTATCCGCATCAATCAAAACCACAAGCATTCCTACGCGATAATTTTTGCTACGGTATGCTTTCACTTCTGGGGTATAATGCGCTCTTACAAACTGTTCTCCTGCCCCTTTTGGACAGATTTTAATTCTGACGTTTCTATCTAAAATAAACCCTAGCTTTTTCAAAAAATGACGAGCAAAAACTTCTTGTTGTCTATCCTCACAGAGAATCACAATCTGTACTCTACGTTGGCTCATAAAGCCATCCCCGTGCAATTAGTTCTGAAATGGTTAATCCAGTATTTTCCGCTACTTCATTACTAATTTTTTTCACCCGTACAGAAGCATTACTTTGACGTTCAAACCAATAACCTATAGATGATGCTAAAAGATAATCAATTAGTTCAGGATGATGAGAAATTAGCAAAGCTTGTAATTTTCCTTCACTGCAAAAATCATATAGTTCAATTAGCCAAGGCTGAATTGCTGATAAGAATAAAAAATTTTCTGGTTCATCTATACATAATGTATAGTCTTCAGATTCAGTATAATACAGCAAAGTATAAAGAGCAAAAAGCGCTTTTTGTCCATTAGATAATTCACTTAAAGGATAATCAATAATTTGTGTTTTATTTTCATAATCTAAAAATTGTAATTTTAAAATTACGCAATCATCATTTATCTGTTCAAACTTAAACCCTATAAATCCATTAAACAACATTTTTAAGACCTTAGTAATTTCGACTAATTTATCTTTTTGATTACTAATATAACGATACCAAGAAACAAAATTATCCATTTTCCAATTTAATTTTACTTCTTCTTGTAGACTAGTATTTTGTATAAAGTTAGGAATAATTTGTACAATAATTAAACGTTCTATTCTATTTTTGAACCACTTCAGTTTTGTATTGGAACTTTCTATAAAAAATAATATTGCAGAATGAGAGGTAGAAAATGGAAAATCAGATAGATATGAATGATCGTCTTTAGCCAGGTTCCCCTTACCGTTTTCAATATTTAATAAAGTCTTATTATTGAAATAGAGACGCTCATATTTTACATGACAATTATGTTGAATATGATGTTCAATAGCAAGTTCATATTTATAATCGCCACCATTTCCAGAAATCTCTAACTCAAAACGTTGAATTCGTGAAGACTGCCAGCGTGTACAGTCAGAAGAATGAAAAACCTTTCCTACATCACAATAAATAGTTAAAAAGTCTTGAATTTTTCTCAAAAACTCAAAAACAGTTGATTTACCTGAACCATTTTCACCGATAAACAAATTAATTGAGTCAAAATTAAGTTCAAAATTTCCTAAGCCACGAAAGTTATCAATATAGATTCGCTTTAGCATCAAGTTTTATCCTTACAATGTATTGCCATAGATTACAAAAATTACAATTTACTAACAGTATGTAAGTTTTCATTCCTAACTCCTACACTATTGACATTAACATCAATGTCAAGGTTTAGCGTGAGAGAGTCCCTGTTAATTCACTTCTCATGCTCTACTCCCAACGTTTGAACCAATTCACCAGAGAACACGCAGATACCGTAGCCGCCCTTTTGTGTGGATTCCTATTATTTCTCGGATGGTTCGCCTTGCATCTCGGTTGGTTGGGATTGGCGTTCCTGCTACTACCCGCCGCTTATATAATTGGTGGTTACGAAAGTGCGCGGGAAGGATTGACTACCCTCTTCAAAGAAAAAGAACTCGATGTAGATTTGCTGATGATTGTCGCCGCCATTGGTGCTGCTAGTCTTGGCTTATGGCGAAGAGAATATCATCTAATTATTGATGGGGCAATTTTGATTCTGATCTTTGCTATCAGTGGCGCATTAGAAGGCTATACAATGCAGCGAACTGAGCGGAGTATCCGCAGTTTGATGAGTTTAACACCAGATACAGCAAGGGTTTTACTTCAGGGAAGAGAAGAAGAAATTCCGATCGGTCAGTTAAAGGTGGGTGATGAGATTGTTGTCAAACCTGGAGAGCTAATTCCTACTGATGGGATAATTTTATCTGGTTACAGTACCCTCAATCAAGCTGCAATTACAGGCGAGTCTTTACCTGTAGAGAAAACAGTGGGCGCAGAAGTATTTGCCGGCACGCTCAACGGCTATGGTGCATTGCAGATTAAGGTACACAAACCAGCCCAAAGCAGTTTAATCCAGCGTGTAATTCGTTTAGTAGAACAAGCAAAGACAGAAGCACCTCCTTCGCAAGAGTTTATCGATCGCTTTGAGAAAGGATATGCCAAAGTCATTGTAGTAGCCGGAATATTACTGGCAACTTTACCGCCATTTCTTTGGGGATGGGATTGGGAAACAACAATTTATCGCGCTCTTACTTTCCTTGTGGTAGCTTCTCCTTGCGCGCTGATGGCTGCAATTATGCCTACCCTGCTTTCAGGAATCGCCAACGGTGCAAGACAGGGAATTTTGTTTAAAAATGGGGCGCAGTTAGAGAAGATTGGCCAAGTCCGAGCGATCGCATTTGATAAAACTGGTACTCTGACAACAGGACAGTTGCAGGTATTCCAGGTATTTTCAATTAGTGAATACACGCAACAAGATGTGTTAAAAGCTGCCGCTAGTGTGGAATCCTATTCAGAACATTCCATCGGTAAGGCAATTGTACAAGCGGCTGGTGAAACAGTTCGAGTCTTCTCTGCGAGACGCTCCGCGAACGCGGAGCGTTCCGTTGGCGCAGCCTCTCGAAGAGAAGGAAAGGCGGTTCCCGTCGAGTCGAAACTGTTGAACCCGAAGGGCGATTTAAATTTGGTTGATGCAATCCAAGTGCAAGCCATACCGGGACAAGGAATTGTGGGAATTGCTCAAGAACAACAAATAATTGTGGGTAATGCTGTTTTTGTACAGCAGTATGTCACAAATTTACCTGAAGAACTGCGAAAAATGGCTCAATCTTGGGAGCAAGAAGGTAAAACTGTGGTTTGGGTAGCGAAGAACCCCACCCCCAACCCCTCCCCGCAAGCGAGGAGGGGAGCAGAGGTGATGGGTGTAATTGCTCTTGCAGATGAAGTAAGAGCGGAAGCCGCCGCAACCATTACCCGCTTGAAGAAATTGGGAGTTGAACAAATTGTCATGTTAACCGGCGATAATCAGGAAACTGCTCACAGTGTCGCCAAAGCAGTAGGAATCGATCGGGTATATGCCCAACTTCTACCAGAAGATAAGCTGAATATTATCCGCCGTTTACAGCAACAATATCAAACTGTGGCAATGGTAGGCGATGGCATTAATGATGCGCCAGCTTTAGCACAAGCATCTGTGGGTATAGCAATGGGAGTATCTGGTAGCGATGTGGCATTAGAAACCGCAGATATCGTACTGATGGCAGATAGGTTAGAAAAAATTGCTGTAGCGATAGATTTAGGGAGGCGATCGCAAGCCATAGTAAAACAAAATATAGTTGTAGCGTTGAGTTTCATTATGTTGCTTTTAGTCGGCAACTTTCTCGGAAATATTAACCTACCCATCGGCGTCATTGGCCATGAAGGTTCCACAGTATTAGTTACCCTCAGTGGACTAAGATTATTGAAATAAGATAGGACGCAATATAAGCCCAAAAGCCAGTTGTAGAGACGCGATTTATCGCGTCTTCAAAGACCAGAAATACCCAAAATCACTGAAATTGATGAATTATATCATGTCCGCTTGATTGCTTATTAAACCCGAAGAACCCCACCCCGCCAAAGCTGTGCTTTGTCTCCCCTCCCCGCAGGCGGGGAGGGGTTGGGGGTGGGGTTCTTTTATTATGGGTAATTTGGCGGACATGATATTAGAAACTCTCGTCGGTTTAAAAAAAACAAAATTAGAGTATGGAGTGTTACCAATACTCAATTCGTATTAGACGTAAATTATTATTTTGACTTCTTAACTCTTAACTCCTAACCCCTAACTCTTAACCCCTAACTCTTGCTCATGCAAACCGATCCAAAACCAGGAACACTTTACGTTGTCGGTACACCAATTGGCAACCTGGAAGATATTACCTTTCGGGCGGTACGAATTTTGCAAACTGTGGATATCATTGCTGCGGAAGACACGCGTCATACGGGGAAACTGCTACAGCATTTTCAAGTTAAAACACCCCAGGTGAGTTACCACGAACACAATCGTACCAGCCGTATTCCAGAATTATTAGAGCATTTAGTTAATAACAAAGCGATCGCTCTGGTGAGTGATGCGGGGATGCCAGGTATTTCCGATCCTGGATATGAACTGGTGAAAGCTTGTATTGAAGCGGGAATTCCTGTAGTTCCCATTCCTGGCGCTAGTGCAGCAATTACCGCTTTGAGTGCAGCTGGATTACCAACAGATCGGTTTGTCTTTGAAGGCTTTCTCCCAGCGAAAACCCAACAGAGACAAGAACATTTAGAATCTCTGCAAACAGAATCTCGCACTTTGATTTTCTACGAATCGCCGCACCGTTTGCGAGATACTTTGCAAGACTTAGCTCTTGTTTGGGGAAGCGATCGCCAAATTGTGCTAGGACGGGAGTTAACTAAATTGTATGAGGAATTTTGGCGGGGGACAATTGCCGAAGCGATCGCTTACTACACTCAACGAGAACCCCAAGGTGAATATACATTAGTTGTAGCCGGAATTCCAGCCAGTCAGCCCCAACTGACAGAAGCAGAATTGAAAGCCGAATTGAAACAGTTAATTAGTCAAGGAATATCGCGATCGCAAGCTAGCCGTCAGTTAGCAAAATTTACTTCCCTTCCCCGTCGCCAACTATATCAACTAGCTCTTTCTATAGTCTCCAGTTCTGAACCTTGAACGGCTGATATCGCTTTTTTAAAAATTAAAAATCTAGATGTTAAATGTCTATATTTATTTATTTTTTCTTCCTTTTCTGTCCTTCTCTACGAAATACTACAGATTCTTGAAAAGTAACTTTTGCTTTCCGGTTGGGGTGCATGTTAAAGGGAAAGTAAAATTCCATACCGTTACCCTTTAACCCACTTCTGTAAGAAGTCCTATGCTTACCCATACAGGGAAGCAAGCTACACTAGTGTCTCATATAGAATGCGGTTAGCTTCCTTATCTACATCTTGTATGATGTCAAATAGGATTACTATATAAATAGTTGAATGTACAGAATGTGACTAATTTGTATATTCATCCTCAAAGATGACTTGGCGAATATTCAAATGATATCTAAAGATTTATGATATTAGTTCTTTAGATAGATCGGAAATTTTAGAAGCAAACTTTAATATGAAATAGTCAAATGCAAATAAAGCAGATTTTTAGTGAAGGAGAAATTCGATGACTAACATTATTGCTTGGTTGGTTTTGGGTTTAATCGCAGGTGCGTTAGCTAAGTTATTTTATCCTGGAACCCAAGGTGGCGGTATTATCTCTACAATTATATTAGGAATCCTTGGAGCCGTATTCGGTGGTTATTTGGGTCAAGTATTACTAGGAAGTGGTTCGGCAGCAGCTGCATCTGCCGGAGCTTTATCTCTAGGAAGTATTTTATTTGCTGTTATTGGTGCAATGATACTAATTTTCCTTTGGGGTTTACTGACTCGTCGCGCTGTGTAATTACCTCAAATTGAGGTAACAATCTTGGGAATCACTTCTAACTGCAATAAACCGATAAAATGACATTAGAGAAAGAGCGAAGAACTATAGGAGTTTTCGCTGGGTATTCCGATGCACAATTGGTACTTCAGGAACTAAAAGCTTCTAATTTTCCAATGGACAAAGTTTCTGTTATTGCACGGAATACAGAAGAAAGTGATATTGCTGGTGTTAGAATCATCGAAAACACTGGCAATACATCCTTAAAAGATGCTGCTGGAGCTGTTGCTAGTGATTATTTAGGAAATATTGCTGATTTATCAGTCGATCTAGTCCTCTTGGTAATTCCTGGTATAGGCCCAGTCATCTTAGCCGGAGCGGAAGTAACAGCGATCGCTACCACTTTAACAGGTGGTTTATCCAGTTTGTTTCTAAGTTTAGGAATTACTGAAAAACAAGCACAGGGTTATAGCGATCTTGTTTGTAAAGGTTACTATTTGGTGATAGTAACCGGTATAGACATAGAACTTCGTCTTGCCAAGAGGATTTTTAATCGCCGCGATATTCAACAATGGGGAGTCTTTGAGCCATACTCGACCCCAAATAATCGCTACAAATATGCACTCGGTATTTTTTATCGATATCAAGATGCACAAGCAGCGGTTACTGAATTGAAAACCGCTGAATTCCCCATGAGTCAAATATCAATAGTTGTTAAAAATACAAGCAATCTGGGTGATATTTCTGGGGTGAATATCAGCAGTTCCCAAGATAAATATACTACTTTAGGAATTTCTGATGAACTAACTAAATATTATGAGCATCATCTGACTCTCGGTCATTACTTATTAGTACTAAAAGGCACTGATATCTATGTAGCAGGTGCAAGAGCTATTTTAGAGAGTAATAAGGTTCAACATTTTAGTATTTATAGTCAATCCGAGCTTGATGCAGCTAGAAGCGATCGCCAGGTGATTAATAACTTCTAGTTAAATATTAAGTTGATATCAACAGATTTTTCGACACGCCATGATTGTGCGTGCATGTTCCTAAAAATGCTTTTGTACTATAAATTATATACTTCTATTGAAACCTTGACTTTGTTGTGGAATGGATGCTGCTGGCGATCGCTAAGGTTACGGTTTGCGTAGATTGATGTATAATGGCATAGATGTCATATCCAATTGCGAAATACACTATATCTAGTGTCTAGATAAATTACGTTTTAATTAATTGAATTTTACCGATTAGGCTGTTTAATTTTACTATCCAGTCTTTTGATTAATTTCAAAGTTATTGAACCATTACAATATAAATTTAAAGATATCATTTTTTAGCTAATGTTAAATTTAGAATCTAAGCAAAAATTTTTATCTATACCCGGCAATATTAAATTCAAAATATAATCAAGTAATTGCTTCTTTTGAAAGAAGTTATACTATTGAATGGCTTATTGTCAAAATCTTAGATAAAAATATTAGTATTTAGTTATATACTTATTTAAGTGCCTTACATTTGTAAAAAGTTAGGATACAAATGATAATAGTTGGGGTGCAAAAAATTAGGTATATCCTAGATAAACTAAATATCCCCCATTGATTTTGCACAGCCAAAACATAATCAAAATAGTCTCAAAAACAGAAATAATTTGAATACGTGCCTGGAGTAATGTTAAACCGTTTGAAGATTGGACCCAAGATTGGAGTGAGTTTTGCCTTGAGTTTGGCAACTCTGACCACCATTGGTTTCATCTCCTACCAAAGCACCAATGAGCTTATTCAAACTTCGCGCAAAGAAAGCCATACTTACCAGGTGTTAAGTCAGCTAGAAGACCTCAACTTGCAACTGACAAATGCTGAGACAGGCCAACGCGGTTACATTATTACTGGAGAACAGCGGTATTTAGAACCTTATAACGCTGCTATTCAAGTACTGAATCAAAAAGTTAAAGAACTTCAAAGGTTAACGGCAGATAACCCCAACCAACAAAATCGGCTTGATATTTTACAGCCACTACTAACCGAGAGAATGGCTGTAATGAAAGATGTCATAGAGCTACGGCAAAGCCAGGGCTTAGAAGCTTCTCAAAAAGCTGTTCTGACAGACCAGGGTAAACAACTGATGGATAATATCCAGAAAGTTATCCAGGCGATGAAAAATGAAGAGAATACACTGCTAAAACAGCGCTCTGAGAAGGCACAAGCAGCTGGTCAGCAAACGCTCGCCAGCATTTTCTATAGTATTCCCTTATTTTCTTTGCTCTTAGCTTTGATTGGATTCGCCTTGACCAGACATATCTCAGTACCGCTGAAGCGAGTTTCTGATTTGGCAGAAAAAATGGCGGATGGGGATTTATCGGTAAGTTTACCAGATAGCGATCGCCAAGATGAAATTGGTGTGTTGACGCGCACCTTTAACGAGATGATCGTTAATCTGCGAAATACAACTCAAAAAAATGAGGAGCAAAACTGGCTCAAATCTAACTTAGCTGAATTTACTCAGATGCTCCAAGGGCAGCGAAATCTGGAAAGCGTGTCTAGTATGATATTGTCGAATTTAGCACCACTAGTTGGGGCATCACAGGGCGTTTTTTATGTGATGGACTCCATCAACGACCAGCCTGTGCTGAAGTTGCTGAGTGGTTATGCTTATAAAGAGCGAAAAAACCTAGCAAATCAGTTTCGTTTGGGTGAGGGATTGGTGGGACAATGCGCCCTAGAAAAACAAAGAATCCTCCTCACAGAAGTACCCAGTGACTATATCCGGATCAGTTCCGGCTTGGGAGAAGCACCACCGCTAAATATTATTGTCTTGCCCATACTATTTGAAGGGCAGGTAAATGCTGTAATTGAACTTGCCTCTTTTGGGCCTTTTAACCAGTTGCACCTAACATTTTTAGAACAATTGAGTGAAAATCTGGGTGTATTTTTAAATAACATCGCCTCACAATTGCAAACACAGCAACTACTTGAAGAGTCTGTTGCTTTAACAGAAGAACTGCAAACCCAGCAAGAAGAACTACAACAAAGCAATCAACGCTTGGAAGAACAGGCGCACGAGTTAGAAGAATCACAATTCCTTGTCAAGCAATCTAACGAAGAATTGCAACAACTAAATGAGGAGCTAGAAGAAAAAGCAGAATTGTTAGAAGTTCAAAATCGGGAAGTGGGCCGCAAGAACCAGGAAGTCGAGCGAGCGAGGAAGTCTTTGGAAGAAAAAGCTGCACAACTGGCTCTGTCTTCCAAATATAAGTCAGAATTTCTGGCGAATATGTCCCACGAACTGCGGACACCGTTAAATAGCCTATTAATTTTAGCAAGGCTACTGGCAGATAACTCTCTTAACAACTTGACCGACAAACAGGTAGAGTACAGCCGGACTATTTACTCGGCTGGAACTGACTTGCTGGAATTGATCAATGACATTTTAGATTTGGCAAAAATTGAGTCCGGTACTATGTCGCTCGATATTGAGCAAATTGCTCTTGCAGATTTGGAAACATCTCTAGAGCAGACTTTCCGGCAAGTTGCCCATAATAAAGAAATCAGTTTTACTATTGAACGGGATGAGAAGTTACCCCCAACAATTTATAACGACTCCAAACGTCTGCAACAAGTCCTGAAAAATCTCCTCGCTAACGCCTTTAAATTTACAGAACAGGGAGGTGTGAAGTTACAAATATTTCAAGTTGATAATTCCACGATCGCTTTTGCCGTCAGCGACACGGGCATAGGCATTCCAGCCGAAAAGCAGAAGATTATTTTCGAGGCATTTCAGCAAGCAGATGGCACAACTAGCCGCAAGTACGGCGGAACTGGCTTGGGCTTATCCATTAGCCGTGAATTAGCTCAACTGTTGGGAGGGAGAATTGAACTACTCAGCCAACCAGGACAGGGAAGCACCTTCACCCTTTACTTGCCCAAACAACAGGAAAAGCACGGTCAAAATATCACCACACCAATCCTTGAGCCAACCACCCCAAGCCGCACAGCATCGACCATAAAAGAACTGCCAATGGTGGAAAACAGACCCACAACTGTGGACATCTCTCCATCAGTGAAAGTACTTCCCAGCTTACCCCACGATATTCCAGATGACCGAGAAATAATTCAACCAGGCGATCGCATTTTGCTAATTATCGAAGATGACGATAAGTTCGCCCGCATCTTACTAGATATGGCACGTCAGCAGGGTTTTAAAACTATTGTTGCTTTACAAAGCAAACAAGGTCTAGCACTGGCAGAACAGTTTAAACCTAATGCGATTATGCTAGATATCCACATGCCAGAGATGGATGGTTGGACGGTGCTGGATCGTCTCAAACATAAACCAGATACCAGACATATACCAGTACACATACTTTCTGTTGATGAAAGACAACAACGGGGATTACAGCTAGGAGCAATTACCTATCTCCAAAAACCCGTGTCTCCAGAAGCGCTAACTCAGGTATTGACTGAGATTAAAGGCTTTATTGAGCGTCAGGTAAGAAATCTCCTAATTGTAGAAGATGACCCCGTACAAGCCCAAAGTATTATCGAACTAATTGGTAACGGCGATGTCCAGAGTACAGCAGTAGGTACAGGGGCAGAAGCTCTCTCGATTTTGCGATCGCATCACTTTGATTGTATGGTACTCGATCTCGGTCTGCCCGATATGAGCGGGTTTGCCTTAATTGAGCAGATAAAACTTGAACCCAAGCTTTTGAAACTGCCGATAATTGTTTACACCGGCAAAGAACTCAGCCGACAAGAAGAAACCCAGCTGCGGGGGCTAGCAGAAACAATTATTATTAAAAATGTGCGATCGCCAGAGCGGTTGTTAGACGAAACTGCCCTATTTTTGCATCGGGTGCAAGCAAATTTGCCCACACCAAAGCGGCAAATGTTAGAGCAACTACATCAAACTGACCCGGTGCTGGCTAATCGGAAAATTTTGATTGTAGATGATGACCTGAGAAATATTTTTGCCCTAACCAGCTTTTTAGAAAGCTATCAAATGCAAGTGCTATTTGCCGAAAATGGCAGAGATGGCATAGAAAGACTGCAAGCTAATCCTGAGATTAATATAGTTTTGATGGATATCATGATGCCAGAAATGGATGGTTACGAAACCACCCGCGCCATCCGCCAACAACAACAGTTTCGCTCACTACCAATCATTGCTTTAACTGCCAAAGCCATGCCAGGTGACAAAGAAAAGTGCATTGAAGCTGGAGCCTCTGACTACATCACCAAACCTGTAGATACCGAGCAGTTGCTTTCACTACTCCGGGTTTGGCTGTATCGGTAAGGAGTTATGTTTTTTATTAGCTTTTTCTAAGAGGGCTTTTCCATACTCATCACATTCTAAAGAATCCTCAAAAATAGGAACTCCCATCTATTCCCTATTTCCCATATTCTCATTTAACTTTTGCATAAATTCTTGATGTTCAATGCCAGCTAAACCTGCTTGCAGGACAGATAACACCGTTGCCATTTCTCCTGAGAGCAAGGCAGATACGGCCAACCACAACCCCGGAAACACCTGAGAGCGAATAATTCCCTGCTCATCGGTTGGTAGCGAAACATACTCGTCCGCTTGCAGCCTAAACCAATCCAACTGATTATCTAATGTTCGCCAGACAATATACTCCTGTACTCCATTCCGCCGATAGGTGCGTTTTTTATCATGTAAATCGATGGCTGCACTGCTTGCTGCCACTTCTATTACCAGTTCGGGTGCGCCTTGGATATAATCATCCTCACTAATCAATGCCTGTCTGCCCGGAATAAATAGTACCGCGTCAGGCTGTGGTTCATTATCCGCATCTAAACGCACTGTGGGTTCAATTCCCAAAACAACGCCAGGGGTTGCAGTTTTATAGTTCCATAACCACCCGATCAAGTCTCCATGTGGTTCGCCATGACTTTTAATTCTCAGTGGCGATGCCATGATATACACAACTCCCTCAACCAGTTCAGCTTTTCTTAAATGTGGCATTGCCTGATAGCGCCGCTCAAATTCGTAGCGAGATAAGCGATCGCCATTTTCCAAAGGTAAAACTGAAATGACTTTTTTAGGAGTTGTAACCATTCCTTTGTCCTCTTTACCCAAATTGTTCAAACTGAATTAAAGTATTCTAATTTGACACTGCTGCATTTATTTTACTCCACACATGAAAAAGCTCCTTTGGAGTGAAACAGGAGCGTAATAACTAAAAGCCCACACTGACCCCCCAAACGGGTACAGTGTGGGTAATTTATGCCTATAACACTAATGGCAATCTTAGCGAAACATACTACTAACTGAAGTATCTTCATGAATTCGCCAGATAGTTTCTCCCAACAGATTAGCTACTGACAACACCACAAGTTGTGGAAAACGATTGTTTTCTGGTATGGGAATAGTATTGGTGACAATGACTTCCTCAAACAAGCCACTAGACAACCGCTCCATCGCTGGTGGAGAGAATACCGCATGAGTTGCACAGGCGTATACCTGACGCGCTCCTTCTTCACGCAGTAATCGCGCTCCTTCTGCGATCGTTCCCCCAGTGTCGATCATGTCATCTACTAACACTGCCGTTTTGCCTTTAACATCGCCAATGATATTTAATACTTCAGCAACATTATGTGCCTGACGACGTTTGTCAATAATTGCCAGTGGCGCATCATCCAGTTTTTTGGCAAATGCCCTAGCTCGTGCTACACCGCCAACATCGGGGGAAACAACCACAAGATCGGGCAGTTCTTTGCTTGCTAGATAATCCAGCAATACTGGCGAACCGTAAACATGGTCAAAGGGGATATCGAAATAGCCTTGAATTTGAGCCGAGTGTAAATCCATTGCTAGAACGCGGTTGGCACCTGCTTCCACGATCAAGTTAGCAACCAGTTTAGCGGTTATTGACTCTCGTCCTGCCGTTTTGCGATCGGCACGAGCATAACCATAGTAGGGAATTACTGCCGTTACCTGTCGCGCAGAAGCTCGACGACAGGCGTCAACCATAATCAATAATTCCATCAAATGATCGTTGACGGGTTGACAACATGGCTGGATTAAATAAACATCACAACCTCGAATCGATTCTTGGATTTGAACGTAAAGTTCTCCATCCGCAAATCTTTTGCGAATCATTGGCCCCAAGTCCATGCCCAGATAACGAGCGACTTCTTGAGACAGTTGTAAATTGGCAGAGCCAGAAAACAGCCGCAGGCGATGATTATCGTTCAGTCCTGTTGCAGATGGTTGCACTTTGAAAGTTGCAGAACTGAGCACAGCAGATCCTCTATGTGCATTCATAGTAATATTATCATTAGAGATTTAATAGATTTAACCAAGAAATAGCCTAAAAAAACATCTGTAAGTTTTATTGAAGCTTCCATACAAAATTTAAACATTTTTCCATGAAATTATTATTCGCTACTTATCTAGTCTTCTTGGCAAACAAGCTATTCATAGCTTAACTGACATCAAGTCGATGCACTAGGTCTATAGTTCAATTTTTTGGTTGAGGTAAATAAGCCTAATTGCTTAAACATTATTGGTGTGCTAAGTTCTTCTAATTACCTCATTGATAGCTGACAGTAAAGCATTGACAACTTTAGTTGATATTAAAAAGTTTGTTCTCACACAGTATAGCACTTGTAACTAAGTAGTCAAAGAGTAGCTTATTACTCTATAACCTACGCATTGACAAAAGTGACAATTATTATAGAGCCTAGAAAAAGCTGGCAGTGGACAAAATTTATCCACGCCCTAGCAAGTTTTTAGATAAAGATTAAATAAAGATGTTTTTTTGATACTTAATCTTACTTAACACAAGTAATTTCATTTAAGTAACTTATTGTAAATATTTTTACTTAAAAGATTTTAGTTGAATATAAAAAAATTGTTGAATATCATTGATATTGAATTTGTCTGCGAACATCCTGTCAAATAGAAGCTACGAATCACATCTGAACTAGTTAGTGACCGTATTATTGCTGAGATAAAATTAGTACTTCTGGGTATGCTTGATTTTTGAGTAGTTGCGATCGCTCTACTTGGGTGCAGCGAGAACTGCCTCTGCCCTGTGATTCAAACGAATCGTGATTTTGGATGTTGGGGCGATCGCAGAGCGAATAAATTCGGTAAATAGCCCAATGGCAGAATTTTGAGAACTTTGCAGATGAAAAATTTTAAAATTTTTTGATGCAGTAGCCCAAATCTGGGATCGAAGAGAAACGCCATCTAGCTTAAATAAGAATTGACAAAATCAAGATTTGTAGTGCTAAATAAATCATTATTGAGTGAGATATAGCGATTACCAGTTACGTGAGGTATAGATAATATTTTGAAACGCAAAGGGACGCAAAGTAAAGCGCAGAGGTACTCAGAGATTTGTACCTCAGCAGACTAGGAAACGCCATAACACTATTCTTTATAAAGACGATCGCTAGCTATTTTATTGTGCAGAAGCTTGGCTTACACAAGCACAGTTAGCCGATTGCAATTTTTTATTTTTCCACAGGATTGATTGAACAAGAGATGAATGATTTGTATAACTTCGATTCTCAAGTTAATTTTGAATATTTCAAAATTTATCGTTTTCTCAGGCAGAGAAATTGAATTGAGGAGTTATGCAGTAGGAAACAACCTTGCTCTGGTAGAGTCTACTTGTTGAGTATAGTAGAATATTGCCGCAGGTAACTGTCCGTCGCCTCTTGGACTTAATCTTTGTGGGCGATCTCCTCAGTTGCTACTACACTCAATCAACCGATCATGCAACCACCGATTACAGTTGGCACTGTCTTGCAAAACCGTTACCGCATAATTCAAATTCTCGGACAAGGAGGATTTGGTAGAACCTATCTGGCAGAAGACCAGAGGCGCTTTAACGAACTTTGCGCGATCAAAGAATTGAATTCAACAGCAAGGTCGGCTTTGGATTGGGAAAGGGCACAAGAGCTTTTTCACCGAGAAGCTGCCATTTTATATCAAATCGAACACCCACAAGTGCCGAAATTTCGGGAAAGATTTGAGCAAGACCAACGCTTATTTTTGGTGGAGGACTACGTTGCAGGTCAGACGTACCGCACTCTGCTGGCTGAACGTCAAGCTGTGGGTAAAACTTTCACAGAGGCTGAAGTATTGCAGCTGATAGAGTTGTTGTTGCCTGTTTTAGAGCATATTCACAGTCGAGGAATTATTCACCGGGATATCTCGCCAGAAAACATTATTTTGCGAGATAGTGATGCGAAACCTGTGTTAATTGACTTTGGGGTAGTGAAAGAACTGGCAACGCGTTTACAATCGCCAAATAATCCCCTGCCAGAAACCACCGTGGGAAAATTAGGCTACTCTCCCAGCGAACAAATGCAAACAGGGGGAGCTTATCCTAGTAGTGATTTGTATGCATTAGCGGTAAGCGCGATTGTTTTGCTGACTGGTAAAGAACCAAAGGATCTATTCGATCAAAACCAACTAACTTGGAATTGGCAGCGGTGGGTAAAAGTGAACCCGCGATTTGCTATAGTGTTGAATCGAATGTTGAATCATATACCGAGCGATCGCTATCAAAGTGCTACTAGTGTATCTCAAGCACTACAACCTTTACACGAAGTCAGTCCTCCGAATGTGAATGTGTCTAACTTGCAGACAATGGCAGTTAGTCGCCGTCCTGACTTAGTAGCACCAGCAGCTTCGCCCAAGAAAACCGATCCTGTGATTCCACCAAGTCCCACTAACTCAATTTTGGATAATCCGTTAGCGATCGTCGCAATTGCCATTGGTGTCGTGATCGTAGCAGGATTTGGTTCTTGGGCACTAGTCAGTTCCATCCGCAGTCAGTCAAAAACATCAGACGAGACGCTTCCACAAAATTTCCCTTCACCAGTAATTTCTGGTGGTACTACATTCACACCAACACCGACACTAACACCGACACCAACACCCACATCCACACTCACACCTACTAACGAGCCACCTGTTATATCTACTAAACGCCTCAACCTTACAACATCTAACCCGATCGCGGTTGAAGGTACTCTCAAAGCAAATCAAATTATCCAATACAGCTTTTTTGGACGAGAAGGTACTAAATTAAATACGTCTATTGACCCAGGAAGCAGCATTTTGCTAACAGTCTTAAGTCCCAATGGACAACCAATTGAGAATACTGCCCAACAAGTCACATTTTATCAAGGCACATTGTTGGTTACTGGTAGATATACTATTGAGTTAACTCTGCTTTCAGGTGTTGCCGAAAGCAATTACAATCTCAATGTTGCATTAGAAAAATCAGTCAAACCAATTCCCACAGAGACACCTTTGCCACTTCCTACAGAAACACCCTTGCCACTTCCTACAGAAACACCTTTGCCAATTCCCACAGAAACACCTTTGCCAATTCCCACAGAAACACCCTTGCCAATTCCGACCATTACTGAAGCGCCGACTTTGCCGCCGACTGATGGAACACAACCATTTTCTGGCCAAAGAAATTAATGTTAAACACACTACTGATTACTGGAACTGATACGGAAGCTGGTAAAACTGTTTTAACAACAGCGTTAGCAGCTTATTGGCAAAAATATTACCCGCAGCGTCACTGGGGAATTATGAAACCGATTCAATCGGGGATTGGCGATCGCGAGTGGTATCAAAAGCTATTCGTGCTAGAACAATCTGCTGAAGAAATTACACCTTTATATTTTCAAGCACCTCTGGCTCCTCCCATAGCAGCAGCAAAGGAAAATCGCCAAGTAGATTTAGCACTTGTGTGGCAAGCTTTGTCTAAGTTGCGATCGCAGCGTGATTTTGTACTTGTAGAAGCCTTGGGAGGGTTAGGTTCGCCAATAACTGAAGAATTAACGGTAGCTGATTTAGCGGGGGAATGGCGTTTACCAACAGTATTGGTAGTACCAGTGAGATTGGGTGCGATCGCTCAAGCAGTGGCGAATGTAGCATTAGCTAGACAATCGCGCGTCAATCTCAAAGGCATTGTTTTGAACTGCGTACAAAGACGAACGGATGCAGAAATAGCCGACTGGACACCATCTCAATTGATTCAATCACTCACTAACACGCCAGTTTTAGGCTGCTTACCCTATCTAGATAACCTGACTGATTTAGATAAACTTGCTCAAATAGCATCAGATTTAGATTGGGAAACACTAACACTTGAGAATGATTTAAATTGACATTACCGAAGGAAGGCAGGGGAGAAATCAATTCAAAATTCAAAATTCAAAATTCAAAATAAAAGAACTTCTGCCTCCTGCCTCCATCTTAAATAGCCTTCATTGACAGACTGACAACGAATGTCGCCCCCTGTCCAATTCCTGGACTTTCGGCTAACACTGTACCACCGTGTAATTCTACTAAGTGACGGACGATCGCTAACCCTAATCCTAGTCCGCCATGCGATCGCGTGCTGGAACTGTCAGCTTGACGAAAGCGTTCAAATACATGGGGTAGGAATTCGGCAGCAATTCCCGCTCCCGTATCACTTACCCGAATTTGCACGTAAGATTCAATGCACTCTAATTGCACATCAACCCTGCCGCCCTTGGGTGTAAACTTGACGGCGTTGGAGAGCAAATTCCACACAACCTGTTGCAAGCGGTTGGCATCGCCCACAACTATCTCCACTTTCGGGTCGAATTTACATTTGATGCTAATCTCTTTAGCCTGGGCTGCTGGATACACAGTATCAATTGCCGCCTCTACAAGCGATACAAGTTCAACCTGCTCCCTCTTTAAATGGAGTGTGCCTCTAATAATTCGTGATACATCGAGAACATCTTCAATTAGTTGTGTCAGGGATCTAGTATTCCGTTCAATTGTCTCTAGTGCCCGGCCAGTAGTAGCTCGATCGAAGTTGCGAGTTATAAGTAGCTGTGTCCAGCCCAGTATAGCATTGAGGGGTGTACGGAGTTCGTGTGAGAGTGTGGCGAGAAACTCATCCTTCATCCGGTTTGCAGTTTCGGCATCGGCACGTGCTGCTTGTTCGCGTTTAAGCAGTTCTTCGCGTTCTTGCTCTGCTTGCTTGCGATCGCTAATATCAATCATGAATCCATGCAGTAACTGTGGGCCATTTTCATCCCGCACTACATTTACAATGTCATATAGCCAGACAACTCTGCCATCAGCAGCTAACATTCTGTATTCAAATTCGTAATTATTTAGTGATAGAGAAGATTCTTGGCAATACTGAATAGCCCACTGCCGATCTTCTGAATGCATATTTTTTTCCCAGAAATTATCGGTGTACCAGTCTGACAATGGATAGCCTAGAATCTCAACAGTTTGCGGCCCTACGTAGGTAAAATTCCCAGTATTAGCATTTACCTCCCAAGGAATCACGCGGACTTTTTCAGTCAGCATCTTTAACCGTTTCTCGCTTTGTTTGAGAGCTGCTTCTGCTAACTTGTGAAGTGTAATATCTGTGACAAGGGCAACAAATCCTGCAACTTTCCCCTCCTGACTGAACTGGGGAATGTAAGTGACATTCACGTAACGGTTTGTGCCATCTTTATCGGGTAATTGGGTTTCGTAAGTTACTTGCTCTCCTGAAAGTACTGCTTCTACATAAGGAAGAATAGACTGATAAACCGACTCTCCCAAAATTTCTCTAATATGTTTACCAGAAATTTCGGAAGCAGGAAGCTCATACCAGTCTTCATATTCTTTATTATTAAAGCGATAACGCTGCTCGCTATCAACATAAGAAATTTTGACGGGCACAGCATTGGTAATTAGACGCAGTTCATCTTCTCGTTGACGGAGTGCTGCTTCAGCTCGTTTGCGTTCTGTGATGTCGCGTTGAGTTCCCCACGCTCTCACTAAAAACCCATTTTCGACAATTCCCACTAGATTATTCAAAAAATATTTAGAATTACCTTGCTTATCTATTTCATGAGACTCGGCATCAATTAGTCGGTAGTTAGAACGGATAAAGTTACGCAGGTATGCAATATTATGTGGATCGGAGGCAACAAGAAAGTCTCCTAATCTGACACCGATAATTTCTTCGGCACGAGAACAGCCATACATCTGTGCCATAACATTATTGCATTCTGCCAAGTAAACATATTGGTAAAAATGTTGAATTTGTTCATCTTCTGGACAATCTAGCGAAATTGGTACTTCCAGTTCGATGCACCAAATACCTTCTGAACTCTGCTCTAAAAAAGTGCGGTAGCGTTCTTCGCTTTTAGAAAGGGCAAGTTCTGTTTGTTTGCGTTTGCTTATATCAATCACAAAAGAAATAATATGATTTTGGTTATTTTCTAATAAAGCAGAACCTAACAGAATAGGAACGCGGCTCTTATCTTTGCGGATGTATTCGTTTTCAAAAGGCTGACACACGCCTTTAGTTTTGAGTTCTGCGATTGCACTGTTGTTAGTTTCAATATATTCTGGTGGGATCATGTCGTGCCATCTGACTCGTCCTGCTAGCAAATCCTCCTGAGAATAACCTACCATTCGTAAAAAAGCATCATTAGCTTCTGCAATCGCCCCGTCCATATTGGCTACAATTACCCCAATAATGTTGGACTCTACCAACCTTTTAAATCTGGCTTCGCTCACCTGTAGTTTCTGCAAACTCGTTTGAAGATGTTGTTTGGCAGTGCGTAATTCTGAGTTCAGCAAGTTAATAATTGTTGTCACCAGCACAAACAAGCATAAGCGCAGTATGTTGTCAAGACTTACAACCAAGAGCGAAAACACTGGTTCTAAGAAAAAGTAGCTGACGGCTAAAGTAGACAAAGCAGTAGCCAGTAACCCTGCTTCCATACCGCCATACCAGGCACTAACCGCCACAGCAGCAAAAAATAGCAGAAAAATACTTGGTTTGAGTAGTGGCTGTAGCAATAGTGTTAATAGCAATACGCTACCAACAGCCAATAGTGCCACAACATAAGGCGCTAGAAGGGAACGTGTTCCTCTCAATGTCGCTTCTCCTTTTATGCAGCTAGCTAAAAGATTATTCCCAAAATCAGCTAGAAAATGCGTAGGCGTAGCCCGTCATAGACAATTTTAAAAGCATATATTTTGCCTTCTAATTGTGAATTTACCCAAAGAAAAAAAGTAATAAAAGTCAACCTAGCTATTAATATAATCTGCGCCTGCAATTACAGATGTTTCAGCAAAAAGCTCTGTCGCTGTTCTTTGTAAAATTCAGACAGGTTATTGTTGGTTTGTCGATAGGACATTCCATGACTAATGAGCGCATCTAGTTGGGTTTTGTCGGAGTTAGTTGGATGAATCATGCACTTTTTGCGTTATTAGTAATCAATAGACTAGGGAATGAGGACTGGGGACTGGGGACTGGGGACTAGATACTAGATACTAGATACTAGATACCAAGTACTGAGGACTAGGAAAAACTTTCCCATCCCCAGTCCCTAATCCCCAGTCCCTAATCCCCAAAATGGCTCGTACCCCTACATTAAATTTTGATCGTGGCACATTAATTTTGCATCCACCACCACGCGGTAAAGGTTGGATGGACTATGCTACGTGGGATGATAGAGTTGAAAAATTCCGCATCCCAGCAATTAGATACCGATCGCTAGTGGAAGCACTACAAGCGGAAGATGTGAATTTTATCGATGAGGCCAAGCAATTTTATCCTGTAGATTTGGTTCCTACTCTGGAAATGGAACCCTATTCTCACCAGACTGAGGCGCTAGCAGCTTGGAAACTGGCGGGTAGGCAAGGGGTGGTTGTGCTTCCCACGGCGGCGGGAAAGACTTATTTGGCGCAAATGGCGATGCAGTCAACGCCACGCACGACGCTGATTGTAGTACCAACTTTAGATTTGATGCATCAGTGGTATGCACATTTAGTAGCGGCTTTCCCCGATGCTGAGGTGGGATTACTGGGAGGTGGTTCGCGGGATCGAACAGCAATTTTAGTTGCAACTTATGATAGTGCCGCAATTCACGCTGAGACGTTGGGAAATCAATATGCGTTGATTGTTTTTGACGAATGTCATCATTTACCAACAGATTTTAATCGAGTAATTGCAGAATATGCGATCGCACCTTATCGCCTGGGACTCTCCGCGACACCGGAACGTACTGATGGCAAGCACGCTGACTTAAATATCCTCATTGGTCAAGAAGTATATCGCAAACGCGCTGAAGATTTGGCAGGGAAGGCATTAGCAGAGCATGAAATTGTCCAAATTAAGGTAAAGTTATCGCAACTTGAGCGGGAAAGATACAACCAGTTAATTCAAACCCGCAACGACTTTTTGAAGCAATCAAAGATTTCTTTGGGGAGTTTGCAAGGTTGGCAAATGTTCGTGCAAATGAGTGCGCGATCGCAATCTGGACGTAGGGCAATGTTAGCGCATCGAGAAGCGAAAGATATCGCTTTGGGTACTGATGGAAAGTTGCGAATTCTGATTAATTTATTGGCAGAACATTATCCGGCACGAATTTTGATTTTTACTGCGGATAACGCGACGGTTTACCGCATTTCTCAAGAGTTGCTCATTCCGGCAATTACTCATCAAACTCCTGTGAAAGAACGGCATGAGATATTAACCAAGTTTCGAGAGGGTAAATATAATACTTTGGTTGCTTCTCATGTTTTGAATGAAGGGGTTGATGTACCTGCGGCAACTGTTGCAATTATTTTATCGGGGACTGGTTCGGCTAGGGAGTATACTCAGCGATTGGGTAGGGTTTTACGGAAGGGGAATATTGAGAATAAGCAGGCGATTTTGTATGAGGTGGTGGCGGAGGATACGAGTGAGGAAGGGACTTCGGCTAGGAGAAAAGGACAAGGGGACAAGGGGACAAGGGGGCAAGGGGAAAATCAAGGGAAGTTACAGGTTGTGTATGGGAGTGGGAAGGAAAGGAGTTTGAAGGCTGCGGAACAGTTAGAAATTAATTATTCAACCGGAAGTTCAAAATCTAAAATCCAGAATTCAGATGTTACCGACAGACTTACTGATGCATCGCCAAAACGGGGAGGAGATCATCCCGAAGAGACTGAAGATTGATCGAGCAACTTCAGATTTGGCGATTGAGTTAATTAATTATTTTCAATCAGCAGTGGGGAAGACTCAAGGTGTGCTTGAGCGACAACTGACTGATTTTGAAGGAGATTCTACAGATTATCGGGTGAAGCGGGGGTTAGCTTATATTCTCAAAAGCAGTTTTTGCACTTTTGAGGTAGTTAGTCCGCTGGAACCACAAATGTTAAGAGAACGGGTATTTTCGTTGGCTGCAAAGTCTGTTTCAAGTCAGGAATCAACACAAGTTACTTTGAGTAAAATTGCTGATGAGTTAACTCAAGAACTTGAGCGGGAAGTTTTATTGGAACAGGTTAGGAATGGACTATATGCTGATTTATCTGAAAATAAGATTTTGACTGTTTTTGATGCACCAACAGCGCCAGATTTGTTAAATCGATATAACTTATCTCAAGTGCAGGGTGTGTTTTATAAGGCCAGTCAACTGGTGTTAAATGCTCACCGGAATGTTCCGGGAGAATATAAGTTGTTATTTCGCTATTTAAAGTTGTTTCAATTGATGGCTTATATTGAAGGTGATGCTGACCACGGGTTTACAATTACTATTGATGGGCCAACGAGTTTATTTAATCCTAGTACGCGATATGGATTAGCGATCGCTAAACTTATCCCGGCTTTACTTCACGTTACTAAATGGAGTCTTTCTTCGATTCTCCAAACCCGTGACGCTTATACAAATACCTGGAAAACTGGACGTTTTACTCTCAATTCTGAATGTGGTTTGGTATCCCACTATCCACCAGGTAAGCCCTACGATAGTATGTTAGAAGCATCTTTTGCTGATAAATGGGATGCATTGAAAAGTGGTTGGGCGTTAGAGCGAGAAGTTGATTTGATCCCTATTCCTGGTAGTGTAATGATTCCTGATTTTCGCTTGGTGCATCCTGATGGACGCACTTTCTTGTTAGAAATTGTTGGTTATTGGCGACCAGAATATTTACAAAAGAAGTTTTCTCAGGTGCGGCGGGCTGGACGTGATGATTTGATTTTGGCAATTTCCGAACGACTTAACTTAGAAAAGGCGGGAGTAAAATTAAATGATGTCCCCGCCAGAATTGTTTGGTTTAAAGATAAGTTATTGCCAAAAGCTGTGTTAGCTGTGATGGATTGAACAAGGAAAAATGACTGGGAAAATCATAATTAATTTATGCGGAGATAATATTATTTTTTAAACCCAAAATGTAACTTTTACTAATTGATTTGGCAATAAACGCGGATCTTCTCCACGAGATATAGCTGCCATAATTGACTCGACAAATATATGAATTGTGTCCGCAGGCGTATTATAAAATTGTGTCCCGTATTTAGCGATCGCTTCTCCCTGAATACCCAAAATTTCCACATCTTGACGGATAATGTGTTGAGCAGTCCACCGCACAAAGGGACGTGCTAACTTATTCCAAATACCGTAGTTATAGGTGACATCGGTGTAAACCAGAGTTGAATTATCGGTTTCTGGAATAGATTGACTAGTAATGAACAAATGGCGATTATGTGCCATCTTATACTCTACAGAGGTAATATTTGGCATATAAAAGCGATCGCTATGTTTAATCTCTGCACCCTGCAAATTCAGAAAACGGCTGTACCATCCCAAATTACTGTTTTCGTTGCGATACTCCACCAAAACCGAACCATTCCACCGTTCAACAGTCATCTCTAACTTTTGTTGGCGGGAAGTACGGAAAACACCAGGATGAACAAAAGCCGTATGGGGAATATCAATAAAGTTCTCTGCACAATTAGTCACATTATTAGCAAAACGGTTAATTACCCGCACCGTCTCCCATCCGGTTTGTCCGTAATGAGGCATAGAAAAAGGTTCAAAATCAACGCTATCGGCTAACCGCACATAAACATAGCCATCTTGTTCTTTGGTAGCGTAACACTTGGCTCGACGCTGTGGGGAAGGTTTGAAATCATCTCCTTCGGCTGGAACAGCAATAACGTTTCCAACCGCGTCATATACCCAACCATGATAGGGACATTGTAAAGCACCGTTACAGATTTTACCTGATGATAGACGGCTATTGCGGTGTAAACAGCGATCGCGCAAAGCTACGGCTTGTCCATCTTCACCGCGAAATATCGCTAACCATTCTCCTAAAATGGTGCGTGATAATACTTGGTTAGGTTGTAACTGTTTGCTGAGTGCGACAATATACCAGAAATCTGCAAATTGCATGGTAGGTGGGAGCGATCGTATTTAAATTATGACAATGTCTTGAATAGAACTGCATTGCTATATCTATTGAATTCCAAAAGAGCTAATTTACAATTAAAGGTGAGATAACCTCAGATGGGAAAATGATCGTGACATTAGAACAATTGCAAAAGCAGATATTAGAGTTATCAATTAGCGATCGCTGGGTATTAGTGCAAACCCTTTTAGAGTCGCTACAGCGAGAAACTAGTTCTGAATTGAAAAAGGGTAACTTGTCTCCACTGCGAGGGATTGCAAAAGGTACAGAAATGTCGAGTTAAGATATAGAAAAAGCAGAAGCCTAATGAAAGAAACAACACTCATAGTAGACCCAGGGTTTGTGCATCATCGAAAAGTTGAAGCAATTTTGGGAAAGATAGGAACAGAAATAATTAATCAACAGATTGTAAACATACCCCTACAGACTCCTAATTGGAGAAAAGAGGTTCTAATAGATCAAGCATATTCAAGAATCACACTAGATTTTTGTAGAGTTAACGAAATCAAAACACTACAACAGGTTCTGCTTGATGAATGTGGACAATTATTTTGCTCTATCGTTAATATATTGCCGTGTGAAAAAATTTATGATTATAACCGTGCAATTTTAGAATGCAAGAGTATTGAAGGTATCGACTATAAAGTTGAATTTCATATTAGTTCCGATAAGGTCAGGTCTGAAACTTTAAAGTCAGGCTTGCATGGAGGCGGTGAATTTGCGATGGTGGCGCAGTATCATACTAGAGAAAAGGATACATTAATATTCCATCCCCTGTTAATCGGTTATCCGTACTTGGCAGACTCTGAAATAGGGGACTTGTTATGGAAAAAGTATACAAACTTCTACCAGTTACATCTCGAAGATTTTCAAGAGTTTGAGATAGTGAAAAAGTACCCCTTGCCGGATTCTACTAAAGAAATGAGGCATATATCTGAAAGGACTTTCAAAAAATGCCTCGGCAATATTCTAGCAGAGTCAACTCCAAAGGATTGGGGTGGAGAATCATCAGATTTTTTCACATCACACCTGCACGTTAGAGAACTTCGGTTGTCCGCGGCTTTTATTCTGAAGGGGCCAGCAAAGTATTCACCGATGACGCTTAGTCATCTCGGTAAAAAGAATGATCAAATAGTAAGGTTATCTAAAGAACCTGTTGATATTCTGATTATTCAGCATTGCCATACTATATTACCGGCTGTAATCGAAACGCTCAAAGTTTTCGCCACACAGCCTTCCAATCCAAGGCACTACTGCGTTATTGATGGAAGGGAATCATTAAGAATGCTGAAAGCGTTTAACCTACTTGATTGGGCTATTAAAGAATCTGCTAGTTCTAAATTACCGCGAAATAAGCTTTCTTAATTAGCTTTTACTAGATACAAATGAAACAGTCTTGGGTAGGAGGAAAACTAATGTCAATTTTATGTGCTAAATATCTAACTCGTTAGAGACATCGAAGACTTTAAATAAAGGTCTATTTCCACCGCTAAAAAGTCACTAAACGTATCATGACTTTTAACAAAATAAGACTCTTCCTGCCCTTCGCAATATGAGGAAGTTGGTGGATTATCACCTTCTGAAAGCCTGAAAAAGCTAAACTGATAACCCTGGTGCATGAAAAATACAAAAGCATCCTCTGGTAAAGCTTCAGGAAAATTATTCTCTACCAAAAGTTGATTAGCCCATTCTTGAATTTGCGGTAGATGCTGGTAAAAGCAATCTGAACCACGCAAAAACTTACCTGCACCATGCCCCATAATCTTGAGAAAATTTTTGTAATTACTGGGCAAAGTAATACCTTGTTGTTGCTCAAATTGAATTATTTCCAAATCTGAACATGGCGAAAGCTGATTTTCGTTAAAAATAAGCTGAAGTGATTCGGGTAAATTGCAAATTGACATTTATACTCTGCGAATTTCAACATTACCTGTAATATTAACCTGACAAGCTAACCGCGCATGAGGATAATTAGCTGCTAACATCTCTAACATTTCCTGTTCATCAGCTTCAGGAGGAGGAATATTACCAATAATCTCAACTAAACAAATGCCACAAATACCAGTCCGACAACCAAATAAAACAGGTGAATTCTGAATTGTGAGATGTTCAGATAAATTTTTATGGCATTCCAAAGTGATAGGAACAAACTCACTTCCAGGAAACGATATCTTACATAATTCAGCCATAATACGCAATAATTTTACCTAAACAACACTCTTCCATTCCTCTCTGCGCCTCTGCGTCTCTGCGTTAGATATAAACAAATCTTCTTGGTGTTCAAAATCTTTAAAAGCCCTTTGTTGAGTTGCCAAATATCGAGAAATTGAATTAGTAGCCATCAGTGACATATCCCGATTACGTTGCCAAAGATAATCAAGTTTTTCAATATACACTTGATAAGATTTCATTGCCTCCTGATGAGTTGAAAAACTGCGGTGTAATCCTTCCGACTCCTCGGTAAAACAACGGCGCATCATTTCTTTAGCATCTCGATCACTCATACCAAAAATTGGCGATCGCAACACCCGATAAATCTTATTATACAGCGCCGGATCGTACCAAAATATCCCGTTAATCGCAGCCGAAAAATGAAAATGATCGCGTTGACATCCCAGCAATCCTAAATTAGCTACCAGTCGCTCAAATGCAGTCGGTGGCTTCAGACAAGTGACAACATCGTGAGATATAATTGTCGAACTATTGAAATGAAAACTTTCATCCATAAAGTGATAATAGGAGACTTTAGCAGGGATTGGAGCAGCTTCAGGATGAGGATGTTTTTGATAATAATTGCTGAGTTTGTGCTGTACTAACTTGCCGTTTAGTGTCCGCACTCCCCGGACTGTAAAATACTGACAAGCCAAAAAAGTATTATTCGCAGAAATCAGCCCAAAGTATTGAAGTTGAATTTTTTTCCACCAAGTTTTTAGAGCATTGGTGTCAGCATAAACCATCGTTTCTGTAAAGGGGCCGCGCATGGGGTAGGTAAAGATAAGTTCCCCAAACAACGCTTGTTCAACTTGTTTGGCAATTGTGCGGAAGGCGTTAATGTGCGATCGCTCTTGGGCGGATTCCAAATCTAATGTATCGCAGATTAAGCGAAAATCCTCTTGGGCGTAAAGTCCAGCTGCGCTGGTTTGATTGAAAAAGATAGTTGCAATTTCAGCAGAAACAATTTGTGAGTAGTAAGCTACCCAGTAAAGTTGGTTCAAAATTATACGCTGATGTTGGGTAGACTGTTCCCATAAAGGTGTACCATATAATAGGGAAAACTCTTCTGGATTCCAATACTCGTTTTGACAATCTTCATAGCGAAAATTGGTGACAGCTTCATCCATTAAAGCAGTATGGTCTTGCTGTTTGTTGCGGGTGTGGTTAATTTGTAATTTGCGATGAATAGTTTTTTCCATATCCGTTTTGATTTCACGCAGAGATAAGATTGATATTGATTACACACATTGATGGGCGGGGAGTGGTTCAAAGGCTCCGCGTTCTTCTAAATTTTGCAGGATAGACTGGGCTGATTTTCCCCCCATGAGCGATCGCAATATTTGTAATCGGGTTCCACTGTGGGTTTCAGTATCCAGTTCTTCTAGAATTTGGATTTTTTGCGATCGCGTCAGATGTCCTTTCACTCGTTCGATTGCTCTTAGTAAGCTTTGTGGCCCCACCTGTACCATAAACAAAAACTGTGCCAATACATCAAGAATTGTTGTTTGACTGAATGCTGAAACAGTAATTTGATTAAATAAGGTGGTTCCCGTAGCGTGATGACGGGATTCAGATTGTAAAAAACTAGAAAAAAGTTCTGCTAAAACTGGATAGCGACATTCCTTAGCTAAACGCCGATAATGGCTTAAACCCCATCCTTCTAAAACGACTTGCAGCACAAACAACAAAACTGTTTTATCTGCACTTTCAACCACTTCTGATAGTAAGCGCAAAAACGGATCGTCTGTGCTAGTTAATTCCATTTCTGGTAAAAAATGGCTAATTTGGTGAAGGTGGGTAGCTTCATCAGCCGTAAACAATCCATAAAGCATTCGTTCTTCAACTGTTTCTGCTAACAGTACCATTTTTGCCATGTAGCCAACCCCTGCTTTCTCGATGAAATATGATTCTTCTAACAGGCTGCGGTTGGTAAGTTCCAGAATAGTAGATTGTTCAGTAATATTAGATTGTTGAAAAACTTTGACTTGATGTAAGTTAAAAAAATCAGCATTCCAATAATTTAATTGTGGATAATTATCATAATTATTCTGATTGGGTAATGCTGCTGTTAATATCCGTCGCAAACGATCATTAGAATCTGTGTGTGGTAAATCAAAACCAACAATGTTATATTTTAAATCCATTTTTTCTGTTCAATTAAAGTGAATTCAGGGTCATACCAATTCTCCGTAAGTTTACACTTAATAATTACTCCTTCTCTCTCTTGGCGTACTTGGCAGTTCGTTTAATAATTAATTGCATCTTCATAGCGAATTACTATTAGGTGTTGATATTTGAATATTTGGATAATTAACAGTTTTCCAAGTTCCCCAGCTTAAAGCTTTCTGTTGATTAACGTGCTGAATAAATTCCAGAATAGATTGATCTGCTTTAGTAGGAGTCTTTAAATCAAACTGAATTGTCTGAAATACCTGTGTATCCCCTTGTGCGAAGTAATTACCAACCTGCTGCGTTAACCATAACAAACCACGATTTAAAACCCATCCCCAAAATCCCGGACGCTTGGGAGTCACAAGAATTGTTTGCCCTTCTGTTTTACCACCTTCGATCATTCGCAGTGTAAATATAATGTAGAAGTGCAAAAAATCCGGCCCTAGCGTCACAGTGCCAGTGCTGCCATACCAATAACACATACTATAAGTAACTTCGTTGCGATATAGAGGACGAATCAGGCGAATTAACCAGGAATCATCCCCTCCCCGTGTAGTGTTGCTGAAGGTAATAGCGTTAGGGTTGAGGTTTTGAGAATCAAATACAATCTCTAAAGGTAAATTGTGTACTGTATTGAAATGCTGAGCATCAATCGCATTAATTAGTAAGACATTGGGATGGCAGTTTTTGACAAATCGAGTCCCCAATATATAATCGCAATCTCCCTGTTCTAATTCTGGTACAAAGGGCAGCGAACTTGGCTTTTCTTCTCCCACCCAAACCCAAATTATGCCGTATTTTTCTGCTGTATGCCAAGTTTTAATACACACAGGTAGCGGTTTTCCTAAAGAAGGAACATCTACACAAATTCCGCGACTGTCATACTTCCAATTATGAAAAAAGCAGCGAATTCCATCACCTTCTACCTTACCTTCTGCCAAATGAGCGCCCATGTGAGGGCAATAAGCATCTATAGCTACTACCTGATCGCTAACTCCCCGATAAATTGCCAGATTTCTACCTAGCAATGTTATAGCTTTTACCTTCCCAATTTTTAATTTTTTTGATGCTAATGCCCAGTACCATCCCTCTATAAATTGTGTCGGGTTGTTAAAGTTTGATTGTGGGTTTGTAGATACCATAAAAATTAAATGAGAACACAATCTTGCACAAATTGTAACGATGATTCTGACTCCCACATCCGTTTTCCAGCACGAGTGAGATTGTCATAGTTAATTTCAGTTAAACAAACTAATTCATCCCCTAATCGATAGCCGGGGTTTTTTTCTTCAAAAAACTGGATATGGGGGTTAGTCTGTCTTCCTGTGGGGATTTCAATTAACGCCTCACAGAGAATTTGGGGATGCGGAAAATTGACGATACCAGTTGATTCTTGGTATAAACTACCATAGTATTCGCGTGCTAAACTCACCATTAAATTTGTAATATTGGCAGGTGTTGTAACATCATAACGCGGGTAGAAATCTTGCCAAAAAGTAGGGAGAAAACGATAAGTGCGAAAACCAGAGCAAATTAGCAACCAGTAAAGTTTATTTTCTGCATAGTGTTGACGCAGAAAATTGATGGCGGCAATCCAACTACGTGGTAGTGTTGTACTCGACCAAGCACTAGGATCGACGATAGTGTCGCCAGAATACACCACACTAATTTTTTCTCCCAAAAAAGTTGTTTGGCATAACATCAGAGTTGAAAATCCTTTGAGTGCGTTGGATGTTTCATCTCTTAACAACAAAACCCAGTTTTTGCGCTCTAGATCGATTTGAAAGCCATCCCAGGTTATACCTTGAAAGTGATTTTGCAGCAACGCATACATGGCGATGCGATCGCTTCGCTGCAAATTTTGAACAGGAATCAGCAAACTCTTCATTACTCGTAAATTACTTAAATTCGATTTGTATTATATTTAATTAAAACTTTATCGACCATTATGGTAAATTTACGGTGTAACGTGACAGATTCCAGAATGGTTATTTACGTTACAATTCCGTATTCACATCTTGCACCCTCTCAATAAGAGTTAATGGAAATCGCCTACTCTACAAAATAATTAAGATGTATTTAGATTGAGAAACAAAACGCAACATTATCAAAGCTTTTGTTGAGTTAAGCGATCGCTAACCCAGTCTACTATTCTACACCCCTATTTTTTGACCATCGAGACGGTTCTAGCTGATTTACATACTCCATATATTCAGCTAATGGCCGATCGATACTAAGGAGCAACTTCGGATTAAAGCGAATATTATCGTAAATTTTGCCATCCTCATCTCTGAGCATATAGTAAGCTAACCGAGTACAGAATAACAAAAATTGACTTTGCAGATACCCTAGAATACCTTGACGTTTTTCAGTTACATAAATCGGTTGAATTATCGTTTTTCCAGATGAAATTGGAGTATAAGCATATATCATATACAGTGGGGGAAAAAGCCTGACATCTTTCATCATTGTTAACAAACCAATGCAACCATGAGCATAACGCATTGAATATTGATATGTAGAACCAAGAAATCTTTGACCTAACTTTTCTCTCCAAGTAGTTTGAGGGAATTGTCCCCGCATTGTAAAGTCGATTTGCGTCCCTAATTCACTACTATTTAGCGATAGATCCATTTTGATATCTAAATGATGAATTGTTTTTAAATGTTGAGCATCAATCCCATTCATCATACAAATATGGTGATGACAACTTCTTTCAAATGCAATATCAGCTTGTGCAACAATTTCTTTTCCTTTCAATTCATCAAAGTCAGCCACTCCCTCTGGTGCTTTAGCATCTGGATAAATCCAGATAAATCCATACTTTTCTTCTGTTGCATAAGCTTGTAACTTAGCTTGAGTAGGAATTTCTGATTGACAGGGAATATTTTGACAAAGCCCTGTTTCATCAAATGCCCAATGATGAAATGTACAACGAATCCAATTACCATCAACCTTCCCAATTCCTAAATCTGTCCCCAAATGAGGACAATAAGCATCCAAAGCCCGTACTTGCCCATCTTCACCTCTAAAAATGGCAATTTTTTGACCGCATACTTCTACAGATTTTGCTGTTTTTTTAGGGATTTCATGACTAGGACAGGCAATATACCAACCCTTAGCAATTACATTCCAATTATTGAATATTTGCATAATTGTTTGATAAATAATTCTTTAATATTTCTTGTCGTTGGCGAATATCATCTCGATATTTACCCGTCAAAATCCTAAATAACATTTTACCTAAACAATAAGATGCCCGCCAAGAAAATACAGCATCTTGTAAATCAATATGGCTACGCTCAAATAAAAAATGTCCAGTTAATCCCAATAATTGAGTTAACGGTAATCCTAAGAGTAACCAAAAATTTTGTAATTTCCAAGTATAAAAGAGTAAACTGTAAAAAAATAATATTCCTAAAATGTGTAGAATAATATTAATTGGATGTTGATGTTTAAGAATAAAAATATCCCAATAGTCTGTAAAAGGATGCTCCAAAATTTGATTATTAATCCGATTTCTCAAGCTTTGTTGAAGATTAGAATTGATATTACTCATAAGAGAGTTTGTGAAACAGCGATATATTTTATACATCAATAGTCATTATCAGCCACACAAATACCTTTACATTTAATACCGTTCGTAGCAGTGCGCTGACAATGAGGACATAGAACTTTTTCATTTTCTGTATCTTTATTTATGTTTATAGTACTGCTTGCCTGTAGCTTGTCTTTTTCGATCTGAAGTTTTACATCGATAGGATCGGGTTTTTCAATAGGAAAATGTGCCTTTTCGTAACCTTGTACTAAGGTACTTAGCACATCTAATCGATCGCATTCAGGTGTATTAGCGACGGCATCAAACAGCAACTCAATTTCTCGAAGAGCTTCCTGATAGTCAGCTTGGGTTCTAATTGGACGTAATTCCATACATCAACCTCTATTTAGATAGAGTCACTTCAAGAGATACTAACTTTTATCCCGAATTAAGCCTAACATTCCTAATCAGCGATCGCTCCATCTGCCGTAGGTATCACACTATGTTGTAAAATAGGTAAAAGCTCAACCCTAACTCTGTACTCATGAGTCTCCATCCCCTCTTGAAATTTGATATTTCTGAACTCAGCATTGCAGAACGTATCCAACTGGCTGAAGATTTATGGGACAGTATCTTAGAACAGCAAGAAGAACTGCCCTTGAGTTCAACACAACAACAGGAATTAGATCGACGCTTAGAAAATTACAAAAAAAACCCTACAACTGGTTCTAGTTGGGAAGAGGTTAAAAAACGGTTAAGATTCTCCTAATGAACTATAACCTGATTATTCAGCCAGAAGCAGAATATGATATTCAGGATGCTTTTGAGTGGTACGAATCTCAAAATCCAGGTTTAGGTTCTGAATTCGTCCGTGCTGTTGATGCTTGTCTATCGGGAATTGGACGACAACCCCTTGCTTCCCAAGTCATCCACAAACAGGTAAGAAGAGCATTAATCCGCCGATTTCCATGAACCTATCCCACTAATACCAAAATGTGATAATCTACTTTCTGAATAAGAGG